>NZ_JADOTX010000001.1:1234133-1542667 GCF_015751765.1 Micromonospora ureilytica | reverse complement strand
GTCGACGGCGCCTGGAAGGTCGAGAACGGCCGGCTGTACGGGACCTCCGCCAGCTCCAGCGAGAACAACAAGATCACTTTCGGTCGGCACCTGAACGACTTCCGCCTCGAGGCGACCATGCGCTTCGAGTCGGTCTCGGCCGCCACCCGCTGGGCCTCGCTCGGCATCGACGTCCCCGCCAGTGGCGCGACCCCCTGGTGGATCGCCACCATGCGCAGCGGCACCACCGCCGCCAACGGGCTCGAATTCGCCCAGCGGACCACTGCCAACGCCTGGGTCGTGACGAACACCGCCTCCGCACCGTCCGCCGCCGGCACCGGCCGGGACGTCCGCGTCGCCGTGGAGGTGCACGGCAACCAGGCCCGCTGGATCCTCGACGGGCGGGAGGCGATGCGGACGAGCAGCCTCCAGCGTTCCGCCGACGGCGTCCAGGGGCTGTTCGTCAACGGCGCGACCGTGTCGTACGACGACGTCACAGTCACCGAGCTGGCGCCGAACGGCTACCTCCGCCCCGAGGGCAGCCCGTTCAGCGTGATCGCCCATCGGGGCGCGTCGGCAGCCGCCCCGGAGAACACCCTCGTCGCCCAGGAGATCGCCCGTAAGGGCGGCGCCGACTGGATCGAGAACGACGTCCAGCCGAGCAAGGACGGCGTCCCGTTCATCCTGCACGACGGCACCGTCGACCGGACCACCGACGGCACCGGCAATATCCGGGACCTGACCGCCGCGCAGATCAAGGCGCTCGACGCCGGCTCCTGGTTCGGCCCGCAGTACGTCGGCGAGCGGGTGCCCACCCTCGCCGAGCAGCTCGCCGACCTACGTACCCGGGGTGGCAACCTACTCGTGGAGATCAAGGGCAAGCACACCCGCGACGAGGTCGCCACGATCATCCAGGTGATCCGGGACGAGCAGATGATGGGCCGGGTCTTCATTCAGAGCTTCGAGGTCGACGCCCTGAGGTACACCTACGAGATCGCCCCCGAGCTGCCGCTCGGCCTGCTTCGCAGCACCCTCGACGCCGATCCGGTGGCGATCGCGAAGGAGCTGCACCTGACCGCGTACAACCCGGACGGCAACGCGCTGCTTGCCAAGCCGGAGGTCGTCGCCCCGCTGCACGCCGCCGGGGTCGCCGTGATGGCCTGGACGATGGACTCCGCCGGCCTGTGGCAACGGTTGGAGCGGATCGGCGCCGACGCGATCATCACCAACCGCGCAGCCGAGCTGGTCGGCTGGAACTCGGCGTTCGTCCAGCGGGCCTCCGCCGACCCGACCGTGCGGATCACCTCGCCGGCCGACGGGGCTCGGCTGGACCGGGCGCAGTCCCCGGTGATCGCGATCGCCGCGACCAACGCGGACACCGTCACCGTCACGTTGGACGGTAAGAAGTCGGCCGCCGGGCGCAAGCTCGACCTGACGAAGCTGACCGCCGGTCGGCACACCATCTCCACCGAGGCGACCGGGCCCGAGGGCACCGCCACCGCGACCAGCACCTTCACCGTGACGGTGAGCCAGGCCGGCCTCGGCTACCTGATCCTCACCTCCGGCGCGGATCCGGCCGCCGTCACGGCGATGGCCACCAAGCTGGCCCACGCCCAGTACGCCGAGCTGGCCACCTATGCCGACCGGCAGGCCGGCAAGCTGGTGCCGGCCGAGATCGCCAGCGTCATCGCCGCCGACGCCCGCACCCTCGCCCTGAAGTAGCGGCTCTCCGGGTGGCGCTGGTCCGCGGGCCAGCGCCACTCGGAGTCCTCAGTGGACGGGGGCGGGCGGCTCGACCCGCTCGCCCTGCTGTCGCAGCAGCGGCAGCGCCGGCGCCAACGCCAACGCCATGAACAGGCCACCGATGGGAAGCAGGTCGAGGGTGACCACCGGCAGGACGATGCCGGCGAGGAGCAGCGGCACACTCCACCACGGCAGCAGCCGTCGGGCGGCGAGCATGCCCGCGAGGACGAGCAGGCCGACGAAGAAGAGCTGGGGTACGACGTCGTAGAAGGCCACCTGCACGCCGGGGATGTCCTTGAAGTCCGCGCCGAGCCTCGACATCTCCGCCCGGTCCTCGGCCAGCAGCCCCTCCACGATGTCCGCGCCGAACTGCACAATCGTCGCGGCGAGGCCGACCAACGTGGCGGCCACCACACCGGTGCGCCACGGGCTCTGGGGCAGCAGGCGGGACAGCGCGAGCACACCCGGGACGAAGCACACCATGCCGGCGACAGCGACCAGGTGCGCGGCCTGCCAGTCGAGCCCGGGGCCGTACACCCCGTCGGATCTTCCCCACAGACGGACCAGGCCGTAGGCCACGATGCCGACCGGTCCGGCGAGCACGTAGAGCGCAGCGCGTTTCATGCCAGCCAGCATGTGGCCGCCGATGACTGCCGAACTCCGGGAGGTTCCCTCGGGTCGCCCTGGCTTTCCTCTCAGGTCTTCCACCGAGCTACCCCGAGAACCGCCGACCTCCACACGCGCGCTCAGCGTTCGCTGATGAGGGGGGCGTAGTCGCCGCGGGTGAGCGGTCTGCTGGACAGGGAACCATCTGCTCGGGGTACGCCGAGAGGCTTGCCGTCGCGCAGAAAGGCCACCGTGGTGACGTCCTCGCGGCTGGTGAGGGTGCAGACGATCTGCCCGAAGGCCAGGACCTCGTCGCTGCGGCCGCCATCGTCGGCGGGTTCGTCCACCGCGACCAGGGCCTGCGTCCCGGTCACTGTCGCGCCGGCCGCGTTGACCGCCCCCGGCAGCGCGCTGGTCAGATCGTTGTCCCGTTCGGCCCCGCTGGGCCCGACGAGCAGATGCCGCAACTGGTCCGCGATGGTCGGTGGGTGGTCGACGCGCCGGACCACGGGGACGATGCGGTTGTCCCGGACCAGGCAGAGTGTCTCGGCGGCACTGCCGGCCGGCGCGGTGGTGTCGGCGGGAGCGGCGCTGCGCAGCGGCCCTGGTGGCGGCACCGTTCGAGGGGCGTCGTCGGTGGGGATGCCGCAACCGGTCAGCAGCACGGCGAGCGCCAACGGGACGAGACGACGCTGCCTCACGACAGGCTCCCGGGCAGGACGACCCGGAAACACGCGCCCCCGCCGGGGCGGTCGGCGACCGTCACGTGCCCCCCGTGCGCGGCGGCGTGCTGAGCGACCAACGCCAGCCCGAGACCGGTCCCGTCACCGGCGCCTCGGGTGTGGGCGGCTCGCCCTCGGACGAACCGGTCGAAGATCGCCTCGCGATCCTCGACGGGAACACCGGGACCGTCATCGTCGACCTCGATGACGCCACAGTCACCGTCGCGGCCCAGGCGAACAGCCACCGGGCCACCACCGTAGGTGACCGCGTTGTCGAGCAGGTTCGCCAGGACCTGGGCGATCCGTCGCCGCTCGACCTGCCACGTCGGGGGGACCTCCGGCGTCAGGCGGACGAGGCCGGCCGGCAGGTCGTACGCGTCGCAGGTCTCCCGGGCCAACGTCACCACGTCCACCGGGACACGGTGGGCGGGCTGGTCACTGCGGGCCAGGTCGATCAGGTCGTTGACGAGCCGCTGAAAACGGTCGATCTCGTCGGCGACGAGCCCGGCGGCGGTGGCCGTCCGTTCGTCCTGGTGCTCCCGACGGCGGGCCAGGACGCTGGCCGCCGCGGCGAGGGTCTGCAACGGGGAACGCAACTCGTGGCTGACGTCGGCGGCGAAGCGGCGGTCCCGCTCGATGCGCCGGGCGAGGCGGTCGACCATCTGGTTGAACGAGGACGAGAGGCGGGTGAGGTCGGGGTCGGTGGCCGGGTCGAGTCGGGCGGTGAAGTCACCGGCGGCGATCTTCTCGGCCGCGTCGGCGACCGCCGTCAGCGGCCGCAGCCCGTGCCGGGTGGCGTACCAGGCGAGGGTGGCCCCGGATCCGGCGACCAGCACCGCGACGCTGGTCAGCGCGAGGGCCAGGACGCGGAAGGTCTGCTCCAGCTCGCGCAGCGAGTTGACCTCGAAGTACGTCGCGGACGCGGACAGGGGCACACCGACCACCAGGGCGGGTTGCCCGTCGACGCGGACCCGCTGCACGGCCGGCACCCCGGCGGCGACGACCCGTAGCAGCTCGGCGGGGATGGCGGCAGTGGTGCCCGGATCGGCGGCACGCGCGTACCACTCGCCGTTGAGGTGCAACACCGGTCGCCGGTTCCCGCCGGTGTCCAACGACCGGAGCACCTCCACCACGTCCGGGGTGTCGGTGTCCAGGCCGGCATGCACCACGGCGGCGTCGAAGTAGGCGGCCCGCAGCGCGATGCGTTCCCGATCGTCGAGCAGGGAGCGGCGGGTCAACTCGTAGGAGATCAGGGCCATCGACGCCGAGAGCAGGAGCGCGCCGACGGCGAACGCGGCGGTCACCCGGGTACGCAGTCCGAGGCGTCTCATCGCTGCAGCTTGTAGCCCAGGCCCCGCAGGGTGACCAGGTGCCGGGGGTTCGCCGGGTCCGACTCGATCTTCTGGCGCAGGCGGCCCACGTGCACGTCGACGAGCCGTTCGTCGCCGCTGTCGTACCCCCAGACCCGTTGCAGCAACTGCTGACGGGACAGCACCCGGCCGGCGTGCTCGGCCAGCTCACAGAGCAGCCGGAACTCGGTACGGGTGACAGTGACCTGTTGGCCGGCGCGGCGCACCTCCCCCGCCTCCGGACTGATCTCCAACTCGCCGAAGGCGACCGCCGGCACGGGCTCCGGCGCCGATGTCGTGACCACCGGCCGGGCGCGACGGCGCAGAGCCCGCAGTCGGGCGGTCAACTCCCGGATGGCCACCGGTTTGACCACATAGTCGTCGGCGCCGGCTTCGAGGGCGGCGACGATGTCGTCGGTGCCGTCCCGGGCGCTGACCACAACGATCGGGACGTCGTCGTCACGGCGCAGCTGCCGGATGCACTCGAAACCGTCGAGGCCGGGCAGCATCAGGTCGACGAGCACGTAGTCGGCCGGGTGGTGGCGTTGGGCGCGCAGGCCCTCCTCGGCCGTGGCCGCGCCGAGCGCGTCGTAGCCCTCGTCCTCGAGAGCGAGCAGCAGCGCGAGCCGGATGCGGTCGTCGTCCTCGATCACCAGTACGGCCGTCATCCCGGAATCATGCTCGGCCGGCCGTCGGGCGGCCAACCACGCGGGCCGGCCGGCGGTTTTGTCACACAACTGTCACAGAGCCTTGCAGTGATCGCCAACCCCACCCAGCACGGTGGGGGAAGGGACCGAGAGCTGACGGAGAGGGGTACGGCAATGGCGACGCCGGTGCTGCCCGCGAGGTACACGCTGCCGCTGGTCGAGGTTCGTGTCACCGAACTCGATCTGGGCTGTCTGCCGGAGGTCGGCGCGGTGTTCGATCGGCTGCTGGCGCTGCGCCCCGCACAGATCGTGCTCGACCTGTCGGACTGCCGGCACCTCGACGCCGCCGCCATCGGGCTGCTTCTCGACGTGCACCGGCGGCTGGCTCGCGCCGACGCGGCCCTCACCGTCCGCAGTCCGAACCCTCGGGTTCGGCGCATCCTGCACACCACCCACCTGGATCAGGTGCTCTCGATCGTAAGCGAGGAAGGACCAGCAGCATGACCGTCGTCCCGGACGAGCACCTGATGACCCTGATCTGCGACACCTGCGGCGAGACCATCCGAGGCACCGCGTGCGTGCTCCCCGACGCCGAAGTGGTCTGGACCCTGGTGGCCGAGCACGGCTGGAGCGGCTCCCCCTTCGCCACCGGGCCGCACCGCTGCCCGCACTGCAGCCTTCTGCCCGCCTCGACCGGCGGCCACGCGTCCTGCGACGACCATGGCCCGGGTGGCATCCTCGGCATCGACCACCTCGACGGAACGACAGTCATCGCCGCCACCGGTGACATCGACCTCGACACCGGCGACAACCTGCGCACGGCGCTGCGGCACGTGGCCGAGGTGGGCGGGCACGTGGTCGTCGACCTGAGCCGGGTGCACATCATCGACTCGACAGGTCTCGGCCTGCTGGTCCGCGCCCACCGGGAGGCCCGCGAACGCGGTGTCACGCTCTGCCTCGCCGCTCCGTCGCGATTCATCCGCACCGTTCTGCACACCATGCGTCTGGACGGGGCTTTCCCGATCTTCGACAGCCGCGACGACGCCCTCGCCCAGTTGTCCGACGGTGGCGCGAGGACACTCCCCGAGGGTCACGCGGTGGCCGTTCCGCGCTGAGGGCACCGGCGGGCCGGCCGGGTGGCGAGCATGTTTCATGCTGAAGTGGTGATTCGTTTCGTACTGAATGTGCTCTGGCTCGTCTTCGGCGGTGGCATCGTGCTGGCGGTCGGCTACGGCATCGCCGCGCTGATCTGCTTCGTCCTGGTCATCACCATCCCGTTCGGCGTCGCGTCGCTGCGCCTCGCGGTCTACTCGCTGTGGCCCTTCGGCCGCACAGTGGTGCCCAAGCCGGGCGCGGGCGTCGGCTCCGGCATGGCGAACATCCTCTGGGTGGTGCTGGCCGGCTGGTGGCTCGCGCTCTCCCACATCCTCGCGGGCATCGCCCTCTGCGTGACGATCATCGGGATCCCGTTCGGCATCGCCAACTTCAAGCTCGTTCCGGCCGCGTTCTGGCCCCTCGGCCGCGACGTCGTGGACGTGCCCTGAACACGGAAAACGGGAGACACCCGTCTCCCGCCACTTCTAACTTATACCGCACTGGGGGGCTTGCGGCAAGACCCCATTTATGACGCAGAATCGTCGGCCGAGGCCAGATTCTGCCGAAATGGAAGTCATGAATTGGATTCCTTGCCTACCTCCGTGTTCGAACTCCCCGATCACCTCTCCCCCAAGGCCGACCCGGCGCTCATCGCCCACGACGAGGGGCACTTCGCCGCCATGGCGCAGGGCCTCGCGCAGCTGAGCGCCGAATTGTCCGACCGTCTGGACACCGCGCGCCGGGCGCCCGGCGGCAAGGGCCGGCAGGCCGTCGACCGGGACGAGGAGGTCCGCCGGCTGACCGCCCGCCTGCGCTCACTGAGCCGCTACGGGCTGGACCTGTGCCTGGGCCACGTGGTCGCGGCGGACAACCCCGAGCCCGTGTACATCGGGCGTCGCGGCCTCACCGACAGCACGGGTCGGCGGCTCCTGCTCGACTGGCGCTCACCCGCCGCCGAGCCGTTCTTCGGCGCGACCCACGCCAACCCGATGGGCCTGGCGAGCCGCCGCCGCTACCGCTGGACCCGCGGCCGGATCACCGACTACTGGGACGAGGTGTTCACAGCGGACGGGCTCGTGGGGCACGCCGTCGCGCTCGACGACCAGTCCGCGTTCATCGCCAGTCTGGGCGGCGCCCGGTCGGCCCGGATGCGCGACGTGCTCAGCACGATCCAGGCGGACCAGGACGCCATCATCCGGGCGGGGTCGGCCGGCGCCCTCGTGGTCGACGGCGGTCCGGGCACCGGGAAGACAGTCGTCGCCCTGCACCGCACCGCGTACCTGCTCTACTCCGACCCGCGCCTCGGTCAGCGCCGGGGTGGGGTGCTCTTCGTGGGGCCGCACCAGCCCTACCTGGCGTACGTCGCCGACGTCCTGCCCAGCCTCGGCGAGGAGGACGTGCAGACCTGCACCCTGCGCGACCTCGTGCCCGAGGGGGCAACGGCAACCGTCGACACCGACCCGGAGGTGGCTCGGCTGAAGTCCTCGGCCGAGCTGGTCCGGACGATCGACGCGGCCGTCCGGTTCTACGAGGACCCGCCGGTCGCCCCGATGACTATCACGGTCGGCGACTCCGACGTCCGGCTGAGCGCCGACGACTGGGCCGACGCGTTCCAGGCGCCCGGTCCGGGCACGCCGCACAACGAGGCGCGCGAGGAGATCTGGGAGGAACTGCTCACCATCCTCGTCGACAGGTACGACGGCGACGACCCGGACGACGTGCTCCGCGACTCGCTGCTGCGTAACCGGGAACTGCGGGCGACTGTCAACCGCGCCTGGCCGTTGCTCGACGCGGCCGAACTCGTGGGTGACCTGTGGTCGGTGCCCGCGTACCTGCGCAGGTGCGCGCCGTGGCTCAGCCCGGCTGAGGTCCGCAAGCTGCAACGCGACGAGCCCCGGGCCTGGACCGTTTCCGACCTGCCGCTGCTCGACGCGGCCCGGCAGCGCGTCGGCGACCCGGAGCGGTCGGGGCGCACCAGCCGGCGTGACCCGGCCGCCGCCGTCGAACGCGAGCACATGGCCCGGGTCGTCGACGAACTGCTCGCGGCCGACACCTACGACGACGGCGAGGGCCTGCTGACGATGTTGCGCCAGCCCGACCTGCGCGACGCCCTGGTCGACGAGTCCGGACTGCCGGACGCCGACCCGGACCTGCTGGCCGGCCCGTTCGCGCACATCGTCGTCGACGAGGCGCAGGAGCTGACCGACGCCCAGTGGCAGATGCTGCTGGCACGCTGCCCGTCGCGCAGCTTCACCATCGTGGGCGACCGCGCCCAGGCCCGGCACGGGTTCACCGAGTCGTGGCAGGAACGCCTCAAGCGGGTCGGGCTCGACCGGGTCACGGTGGCCTCGTTGAGCATCAACTACCGGACGCCGGCGGAGGTCATGGCGCAGGCCGAGCCGGTCATCCGGGCCGTGCTCCCCGACGCGAACGTGCCGACCTCCATCCGCGGCAACGGGCTTCCCGTCGTCCACGGATCGGTCGCCGACCTGCTGTCGATCCTCGACACCTGGCTCGCCGCGCACGCCGACGGGATCGCCTGCGTGATCGGCGACCCGACGTTCCCGCCCACGGCCCGCGTCCGGTCACTGAGCCCGGAGCAGGCCAAGGGGCTGGAGTTCGACCTGGTCGTCCTCATCGACCCGGAAACGTTCGGCACCGGCATCGAAGGGGCGGTCGACCGCTACGTCGCGATGACCCGGGCCACCCAGCAACTAGTGCTCCTGACCAGCGGCTGAGGGCGTGCCGCACATCGATCAGTGCCTAGTTGCCGAGCGTGACGTGGAGGATCTTCTCGTTGCTGTTGTTCGGGGTGCTGTCCTTGTCACCAACGTTGGTGGTGGTCAGCCACAGCCCTCCGTCGGGAGCCGGCTCCACCGTCCGCAACCGACCGTAGGTGCCACTGAAGTAGGTCTGCACGTTCGTCAGGCTGCTGCCGCTGATCACCGCGCGGTACATCCGAGCGCCTCGGGCGCAGGCCACGTACAGCGCGTCGCGCACGATCGTGATGCCGGAGCAGGACCCTTCGGCGGTCGGATAGGTGCGTGCCGGCGCGATGAATCCGGCCGTGCCGCAGGTGCCACTCGTGCCCTCGCAGGCCGGCCAGCCGTAGTTCCCGCCCTTGGTGATCAGGTTGGTCTCGTCCATGACCGAGTTGCCGAACTCCTGCTCCCACAGCCGGCCCTGCGAGTCGAACGCCAGCCCCTGCGGGTTGCGGTGGCCGTAACTCCACACGTAGTTGCCGAACGGGTTGTCCGAGGGGACGGTGCCGTCCGGGTTGAGTCGCAGGATCTTGCCTTCGAGGCTCGACCGGTCCTGGGCGTAGTTGCCGTTCTGGGCGTCGCCGGTGCTGGCGTACAGCTTGCCGTCCGGGCCGAACCGCAGGCGACCACCGTCGTGGTACTTGTTCCGCCGGATACCGCTGAGGAGCACCTGCTCGCTGGCGGTGTTGAGTCGCCCGTTCTCCAGCCTGATCCGGACGATGCGGTTGTCGCTCGGCGAGGTGTGCATGACGTACAGCCAGCGGTCGCTGGAGTAGCTGGCCGAGACGGCGAGTCCCAACAGGCCACCCTCACCGTCGGTGCTCTGCACGTTCGGCACCGTGCCCAGGTTGGTCTTGGCGCCGGTGGTCGGGTTGAGCTGGATGATGTCGTGCGCGTCGCGGCGGTTGTAGAGGACGCTGCCGTCGGGCAACGTCACCAGACCCCACGGGATGTCGGTGTCGGTGGTGACCTGCCGCACCCCGCACACCGGGTTGGCGCACGCCGTGCCGGTGGTCACCGTCGCGGTGCCGCTGCGCGAGGAGCCGTTGTCCTGCGCGTCCCGGGCCACCACGTAGTACTGGTACGCGGTGTTCGCCGCCAGACCGCTGTCGGTGAACGTGGTCGCCGGCGGCGTGCCGGTGACCGTGCCGACCTTCACGCCGCCGCGAAAGATGTCGTACGCCCGGACTCCGATGTTGTCGGTCGACGCCGTCCAGCGCAGCGTCACAGTGGTGCCCGAGGCGGTGCCGGTGAGCTGTTGCGGCGCGGTCGGTGCCTGGGTGTCCGCCTGACAGGCCGGCGGGGTGATCGACACGGTGGTGCTCGCCTGTGACACGTTGCCGGCGGCGTCGCGGGCGTTGACGTACAGGCCCCAGGTCGCCCCGGCCACCACCGTCAGGTTGGTGGAGAGCGTCGTGCCGCTCACCGACGTCATCAGCTGGCCGTCGTGGTAGATGTCGTAGAACGCCACCACGACGTTGTCCGTCGAGGCGTTCCACGCGAAGGTCACCGAGTTGCAGGTCAGGCCGCTCACCCGTGGGCTGCCCGGCGCCGACGGCGGCTGGCTGTCGGCGTTGCCGAGAGACGTCGTCCACCGCTGGTTGGACTGCCCGTTGCAGGTCCAGAGACCGACGGTGGTGCTGTTGGCGGTGCCCGCGCCGGACACGTCCAGGCACAGGCCGGACTGGACGCCGACGATGGTCCCGGAGGTGGTGATCCGCCAGCGTTGGTTGGCGCCGCCGGTGCAGCCGCTGATCTGCGCCGCGGCGGGAGCGGTGGTGTCCTGGCCGACCACGTCGAGGCACATCGTCTCGTCGTAGACCCGCAGCTCCCCGGCCGAGGTCAGGGTCCACGCCTGGTTGGCCTGGCCATTGCAGTCGTAGATGTTGACGCCGGCGCCGGCGGTCCTGACGTTGCCGACCACGTCCAGGCAGCGACCGCTGGCCACGCCCACCACTGTCGACGGTGCCGCAGCGGTAGCCGGCACACCGACCGCCAGGCTCAGCAGCGTCACCGCCGCCATCGCCACCGGCAACAGCCGACGTCGACGGTGGCGTGGGTTTCTCCGCGCGATGACTCGCATCCGTCCTCCAGGCTCAGGGCATCGACCGGCCCAGCCCGACGGCGAAGCGCCCGACCAACCGAACGTGCACATCGACCATCAAAGATGCACCCCGCGCCCATGTCAAACGATGTCCCTCGATCAGGGGGCAAAACCCGCATACCCTGCGGCCGCGAAGGCCGGCGTGGCCTGGATCCGGAGCCAGGGCAAGGAGACCCTGGACAACCTGCGGCTGGTCGTCGGTGTGCTGCGCGGCAGGCCGGGGCACGAGGGCGGCGACGGCGCCGCCCCGGTGCCGGGGCTGGGCATGCTCGACGACCTCGTCAGCACCGCGGGCGACCTCGCCGGCCCGGTGGAGTTCGTCCGGGAGGGCGAGCAGCGCGAGGTGTCGCCGATCGCCGACGTCGCGCTCTACCGGATCGCGCAGGAGTCGCTCAGCAACGCCCGCCAGCACGCCCCGGGCGCTCCGGCGCGGGTGGTGCTCCGCTTCGAGCCCCGCTCGGTGTCGCTGGAGGTGGTGAACGAACCCGCCGCGCCGCGAGGCGTACCGGCGGCGCGGACCGGTGGGGTCGGTCTGGTGGGCATGCGCGAGCGAGCGCAGCTGATCGGTGCGACGTTCACGGCCGGCCCGACGGCGGCCGGTGGCTGGTCCGTCGCCGCCACACTCCCGACGAACGGTCCCGCCACCTCGCGATTGAAGGAAGAGGCCCCAGCATGATCAGAGTGATGCTCGTCGACGACCAGGCGGTCGTCCGTGCCGGCTTCCGCGTCATCCTGGAGCAGGCCGGCGAGATCGAGGTCGTGGCGGAGGCGTCGAGCGGGTCCGCCGCAGTCGAACTGGCCCGCCGGCTGCAACCGGACGTCATCTGCATTGACGTCCGGATGCCGCACGGCGACGGGCTCACCGCGACCCGGCAGATCGTCGCCGAGGCGCCCGGGACGCCACCGGCGGTGCTGGTCGTGACGACCTTCGACCTCGACGAGTACGTCTTCGGCGCGTTGGAATCCGGCGCCAGCGGGTTCATCCTCAAGGACTGTGAGCCGGAGGACCTGATCGAGGCGATCCGCCGCCTCGCGAGCGGGTACGGGCTCGTCGACCAGGCCGTCACCCGTCGGGTGATCTCGGAGTTCGGCAGGCGCACGCCCGCTCCCCGCTCCGACGCGGCGGCGGCGCACCAGCTGACCGCGCGGGAGACCGAGATCGTGGAGTTGCTCGCGCAGGGCCTGTCGAACGTCGAGATCGCCGAGCAGCTCTTCATCGAGACCAGCACTGTCAAGTCGCACCTCGGGCGGGCCATGGCGAAGATCGGCGCACGGGACCGGCTGCAGACCGTGGTGTGGGCGTACCAGAACGGGGTGGTCCACCGGTGACAGCCGCGCCCCGGTGCGGCAGGCGCGGCTGTCACCGTCCGGATCTCGGTTTCGGTCAGGTGCGGGAGGTCGCCCAGGCGCCGCACGTGACGTTGTTGAACACGCCGTAGCGGGTACACACCCGAATCGTGATCCACCGCTTCTCCGCCACGTCCTCGTTGCACGCGACCCGGCCACCTTGGTTGTCGCCGCAGATGCCCGTCCGGCCGTAGTCGGTGTACCACTCGCCGTAGGAGGCGTAGTGGCCCGGATAGGGGTCGTAGGTGTAGTGAGTGAGGACGATGTAGTCCCCCGCGCTCTCGAAACTGACCGACCCGTAACCGTTGTACGAGTAGGCGTCGGCGCTCGCCGGGGCCGCCGTTCCCGTCACGAGCGCCGCGACCATCGCGCCCGAGATGGCCAACGTTCTGAGCAACTTCATCGATCTCTCCTGCCGTCGACTGTCCGGTGGAGCACCCGGCTCCGGCCTCAGCCTGGACGAGCGCGCTGCCTGTGGGAACCACCTCGAACAGGCCCGCACAACCCCGAACAGACCTCCGGTGCGGGTCTACCAGAGCAACTGATGAACCTGCTCAGCGCGACTGGGTAGGGATTTCAAGCCCTCGGGTGGGGTGAAGCCCCGTCAGCCACCCACCCAGCGTCGAGAGTGGACAACTCGGGAGTACGATCCCGGGCGTACCGCTGTGGTGACCTCCTGCTGACGACCCCTCGATAGGAGCCTGGCATGGCCGGCCCGGACGCCGAACTCGCCGCGAAGCTTCAGCCCGACGTGCCGCACGCGGCACGGATCTGGAACTACTGGATGGGCGGCAAGGACAACTTCCAGTCCGACCGGGCGGCCGGCGACGCTGTCGCCGAGGTCTACCCGGAGATCGTCCTCATGGCACAGCAGTCACGCGTGTTCCTGGTGCGGGCCGTGCGTTACCTCGCGGCCGAGGCGGGCATCCGGCAGTTCCTGGACATCGGCACCGGCCTGCCCACCATGCAGAACACGCATGCGGTCGCCCAGGGCATCGCGCCCGACTCGCGGATCGTCTACGTGGACAACGACCCGATGGTGCTGGTGCACGCGCGGGCACTGCTGGCCAGCACGACGTCGGAGGGTGTCACCACCTACGTCCCGGCCGACTACCACGACCCGGAGAAGATCCTCGCCGAGGCGGCGCAGACGCTCGACTTCGACCAGCCCATCGCCGTCATGTACATGGGCGTGATGGGCTACGAGCCCGACCTGGACGTGGTCCGCTCGATCGTCGGACGCACGATGGACGCGGTGCCGTCCGGCTCCCACCTGGTGCTCTGGGACGGCACCGACACCAGCCCGGCGGTGGTCTCCGGTGCCGACCGGCTGGCGCAGAGCGGCGGCGTCCCGTACATCCTGCGCAGCCCGGAAGAGCTCGAGAGTTGCTTCGACGGGCTGACGATGGTGGAGCCGGGCCTGGTGCCCATCCCCCTGTGGCGACCGGAGAATCCCGACGCCGTCGGGATCGACGCCTACGGAGCGGTGGCCCGCAAGCCCTGACCGACACGACGTCCGCCCCGCTCCCGTTATCGCGCCGGAGCGGGGCGGACGTCGTTCACCGCGCGCACGCCAGGGTCAGGCCGTCGGGCACCGCGCTGCTCGCCACGAGCAGACCGAACGTTGTCGCCCCGTCCAGCGCCAGCGTCCCGTTGTAGGAGGCGTTGCGGACGGTGACGTCGGCGCCGGCCGTCTCGGCCACCCCACCCCAGGCCGTCTGGACCCGCTCGTCACCGGACCACCGCCAGGAGACGCGCCACTGGTCCAGCGGCAGCGTTCCGGTGTTGCGGACCGTGACCGTCGCGACGAAGCCGCCGCCCCAGCGGGCGTCGATCGTGGCCGTCGCGCGGCACGAGGTCAGCGAGGCGGTCCGCGCCGACCAGATCATGTATGGGTCGCGCTTACCGTCAGGGTCGCTGAACCGGTACCAGTACTCCGTGTCGGGTGTCAGACCCCCGATGGTCACCGTGCCGGTGCGCTCCGGCCCCGAGACGGCCTCGGCCACCGGCGTCCGCCACTGTTGGGCGTCCTCGCGGCTGGCAAAGAGGCTGATGGTCATCGGCGGGTCGTAACCGCAGGGCGGCCGAAAGAAGATCGAGTACGAGATGGTCACGCTCGTAGTGGTGACCCCTGCGACGCTTCCGGTGATCGGCAGAGCCGGCGGGCAGGTGAGGGTCGGCGACGGCGACGGCGTGGCCGACAGCGTGGGGGTGGGCGTCGCCTCGGTGGCGGTGGCCGTCCCGGCCCAGGCGGCCACCGCCATGGTCGTGACAGCGAGGAGCATGCGAAGCATTGGTGCCTCCGTGATTACCGGGCACCGATGACCGAGGTGGTGGCCGGTGCCGCGCTCGGGTTCCGGTCGCCGACGAGGCTGCCCGGCACGGGTGACATGGTCACCTCGCGCGCCCCGTGGGCCGGAGGAGATCTGGTGCGCGCTGGCTCCCCGAGCACGACCGAACCACAGCATGGCAGTCGATGAACATCGATACAACCCGATCCCGATCCCGCCGGTCCGTCACCGGGGAGACGACTCCACCCGCACCCGGTCGCTCTCGTTGTCGGAGAGGAAGGACGCCAGCGCCTGCCCCTGCTCGGTCACGGCGGCCCGGTCCGCTGCGGAGAATCCACGCAGTGGGCTGACGGTCACCGTGCCCGACTCGACGGTCCAGGTCGCCGCGACCCGGCCGTCGACGAGCACCACGCGCTCGCCGGCCACCGAGAGGCCACGGTGGGCGTCGTCGATGATCCGGCTACGGTCGTCGTAGCCGAGGATCGCGTTGTCGAAAGCCGGCAGGAACCGCACCGGGGCGGGTGTCTCCGGGTCGGGGCGCGGCGCGTCGGGGAGGTCGATCAGCTTCCGGCCACGCTCGTCGCGGAGGGTCACCAGCTCATCGCGCAGAGCGGCCACCGCGGCCGGCAGCCCGGCGAGGCCGCACCAGGCCCGCAGGTCGGCCGTGGTCGCCGGGCCGAACGCGGCGAGATAGCGGCGTACGAGCAACTGGCCGACCGGATCGGCGCCCTCCGCGGCCGGCGGGGCGATCTCCCGGTCGAGCCACGCGGAGAGCAGGACGTAGCGTGCGCCCGCCTTCGCCCGCCACACCCCGCGCGGCGGCACCTGTGTCATCGGGAGCAGCGCGACAGCGATCTCGCCCAGCACCCGCGGCCCCGGCGTCGGCCAGCGCTCGCCGAGCGCCCGCCCGATCTCGGGCATCGAGCGGGGCTCACCGTCGGCCACCACCGCCCGCGCGGCAACGGCGAGATCGTCGAGGTCCACCCCGTCGAGCTCGCTGCGGTAGACCCCGAGCACGCGTTGGCGCAGCATGGCGTCGTGCCGGGCGCGCCAGGCCACGACGTCGGCGGCGACGAGCAGGTGGACGGTGCGGCGCATGAGGTGGGTACGCACCACGTGTCGCTGGGTCAGCAGGGTCGAGAGCACCGCCGAGTCGAACGCGCGCAGCCGCGACCACAGCCCGACGAACGGCTCCTGCGGCTCCTGGGCCTGTAGGCCACCCAGGTGGGCGACGGCATCGAGCGCCGGCAGGTCGGCGCGGTCGAGCAGCAACTGCCGTGCGAGCGTCGCGCGGTTGAGCGCCCGGCTGTCGAGAACTGTCATCGGATCCTCTCGGTCGACCTCATTGTCCGACCGAGAGTGACAGTCTCGGGCGCGAGCGGATCGCCCCTGCGCGCGGTACGCGGCTTCGCCCCGTCCGGCAGTGCCGGGCGGGGCGAAGTGGAGCGGCGTGCACCGATCAGTGTCTGCCCAGGAAGATCCCGATGCCGTTGGCGACCATTCGCTCCGTACCGTCGGATGGGCTGTTGCGGGCGGTGGCTGCGGCCTGGCCCGGCTCGCGGACGGCGACAGTGCTCGAGCCGCCGCCGTCGAGGTTCACGGCGGCGTCCGCGCCGAGCGAGCGCATCAGGTCGGCCAGTTCGGCGATCGTGAACCCGGCGCTGGCCGGGGCGCGGCCGGCCAGGGCGACCAGGTACACGGTCCGCCCGTCGGGGCTGACACCGGCCGCGCTGCGTACCGCGGCGGTCTTGGCGTCCAGGCCGGCCAGCGGCGCACCGTCGCGCAGGATCGGCGCGCCACCGACCGCGAAGGTCAGCTTCGGCTTGCCGGCGGAGACGAGCTTCTCGCGCACCTGCACCCGGTCGCCGACGGCGAGGTCGTCGAGCGCGTCCGCGCCGCTTTCCCGGCCGACCAGCACCTGGGTGTCGGCCGGGATCGCTCCCGCACCGGGCGTCTGGCCCACGGTGGTCACCACGCCGTCACGGACGGTCACCTCGTAGGTGTGGGTGCTGCACGGGTCGCTGCGGTTCGTGTCGGTGCCGCAGGTGGACCGGACCCGGGAGGCGGTCCCCCAGTCGGCGGTGAACAGGCCGACGCCGTCCACCGGCAGCGCGTACTGGTTGAGGCCGCCCAGCGCGATCGTGCCCTTCCTGCTGCGCACCTCGCCGTCGAGGCTCAGGGTGTCGACGCGCGCCTTGCCGTTCACGCCGACGCCGAACACGTCCTGGGTCGAGGTGCCGGGGGCGAGGCCGGGGCCGAAACGCTGAGCGGTCGGTACCGCGAACTTCAGCTCCTCGCCGTCGGCGATCTCGGGACCGGACGACGAGTAGGTCGGGGTGACGCCGACGTGCGTCTCACTGTTGTTGAAGAAGTCGCCGTTGACGCCGGCGACGGCACCCTGCTCGTTCGTCATCGCCGAGACGACAGTGCGCTGCGCCACCGCGTCGGGGTGCAGCAGGTCCAGGGAGACCTTGTTCTTCTTGAGGTCGGCCGTGAGCAGGTAACCGACGGTGACGCCCCGGGGCGTGGTCACCTCGAACGAGCCGTAGGTGACGCCCGGGGCGAGTTGCTCGGTCGAGGTGATGGTGATCGGGCTGTCGGTCGCGGGTACCGTGACGGTCGCGGCGTGGGCGACGCCGGCCGGTGCCACGAGCGTGGTCAGCCCCGCCGCGAGCAGCAGCGCCAGACGTGGGCGTACGAGGTGCGGTGACCTCATTGCCGCTCCCTTCCTGATGCGTTCCTGGCCTGGGCCGGGATGGTCGAGCCGGGCCGGCGCTTGACCGGACCAGCGATGATCTACCTGGCCAGCCGATCACCCGGGGGTGAACGCGGAAGGCTGCGGACGTGAACCGCCCGCACCGTCTTGATCAACTGCCGGAGCGGCGCCGCCCCCGGGGGCGCCAAAAAGTTTTGTGCACTTCCTACAACTGAGGGACGGTGGGTTCGGTGGTTGCGCCATAGCGCTGGCCGCCGCCACGCGGAAAGGTGATCACTGCTGGGAGCCGTCGTCTCGCGGCACGCAGGTCGAGGTCTAGCTAAGGGGTTTTTCGGGTGTTCAACCGTGTCGCCATCGTCAACCGTGGTGAAGCCGCCATGCGGCTCATCCACGCGGTCCGCGAGCTGGCCGCGGAGACCGGCATCCAGCTTGAAACCGTGGCTCTCTACACCGATGTCGACCGCAACGCCACATTCGTCCGCGAAGCGGACATCGCCTACGATCTCGGCCCGGCATCCGCCCGCCCGTACCTCAACCTGGCGGTGCTGGAGCGCGCCCTGACCGAGACCGGGGCCGACGCCGCGTGGGTCGGCTGGGGCTTCGTCGCCGAGGATCCGGCGTTCGCGGAGCTGTGCGAGAAGATCGGCGTCACCTTCGTCGGGCCGAGCCCGGACGCCATGCGCCAACTTGGCGACAAGATCGGCTCGAAGCTGATCGCCGAGAAGGTCGGCGTGCCGGTCGCGCCGTGGAGCCGCGGCGCCGTCGAAACCCTGGACGCCGCCAGGGCCTCGGCGGCCGAGGTCGGCTACCCGCTGATGCTGAAGGCGACAGCGGGCGGCGGCGGGCGCGGCATCCGCGTGATCAGGAACGAAGCCGAGCTGGTCGACGCGTACGAGCGCACCAGCCAGGAGGCGGCACGGGCGTTCGGCAGCGGCATCGTGTTCCTGGAGCGCCTGGTCACCGGGGCCCGGCACGTCGAGGTCCAGGTGATCGCCGACGGGCAGGGCACCGCGTGGGCGCTCGGCGTCCGCGACTGCTCGGTGCAGCGACGCAACCAGAAGGTCATCGAGGAGTCGGCGTCGCCGGTGCTCGACGCGGCGCAGGCCGCCGAGCTGAAGACGTCGGCCGAGCGGCTGGCCATCGCGGTCGGCTACCGCGGCGCGGCGACCGTCGAGTTCCTCTACCACCCGGGCGACCGGCTGTTCGCGTTCCTCGAGGTCAACACCCGCCTCCAGGTCGAGCACCCGATCACCGAGCTGACCACCGGGTTCGACCTGGTCAAGGCCCAGCTGCACGTCGCCTCCGGCGGGCGCCTCGAAGGTGCGCCGCCGGCCGAACGCGGGCACGCCATCGAGGCGCGGCTCAACGCCGAGGACCCCGACCGCGACTTCGCGCCGTCGCCCGGCCGCATCGCCCGGCTGGACCTGCCCAGCGGCCCCGGCATCCGGGTGGACACCGGCGTCAGCGAGGGCGACACCATCCCGGCCGACTTCGACTCGATGATCGCGAAGATCATCGCGTACGGCCGCGACCGCGACGAGGCGCTCGGCAAGCTGCGTCGGGCGATGGCGAACACCACCGTGATCATCGAAGGTGGGGCGACGAACAAGAGCTTCGTGCTCGACCTGCTCGACCAGCCCGAGGTGATCGACGCCAGCGCGGACACCGGCTGGATCGACCGCGTCCGCGGCGAGGGCCGGCTCGTCACGCACCGCCACTCCGCGGTCGCCCTGGCGGCCGCCGCCATCGAGGCGTACGAGGAGGAGGAGCGCGTCGAGCGGCAGCGGCTGCTGTCGACGGCGGCCGGTGGACGTCCGCAGGTGCAGCACGCCAGCGGCCGACCGTTGGACCTCAAGCTGCGCGGCGTCGGTTACCGCACACGGGTGGCACGCGTCGGCGCGCACCGGTTCCGGGTCGGCATCGAGACCGGCCCCGTCGTGCGCACCGCCGACGTCGAACTCGACCGCTTCGACCGGCACACCGGTCAGATCGTCGTCAACGGCATCCGCTACCGCCTGCTCACCGGCACGTACGGGCCGACCCACCTGGTCGAGGTGGACGGCGTGACGCACCGGGTCAGCCGGGACGAGGGTGGCGTCCTGCGCTCCCCGATGCCCGCGCTCGTCGTCGCCACGCCACTGGAGGTCGGCGCAGAGGTCGAGGCGGGCGCGCCGGTGCTGGTGCTGGAAGCGATGAAGATGGAGACGGTGCTGCGGGCGCCGTTCAAGGCGCGGCTGAAGGAGTGCGCCGTCTCGGTGGGTAGCCAGGTGGAGGCGGGTGCGCCGCTGCTGCGCCTGGAGCCGCTCGCGGACGACGCCGAGGAGACCGCGGACGACCCGACCGCCGAGACCGTCGAACTGGACCTGCCCACCGCCGCCGCGGACATCCCGGCGTACGAGCGCAGCAGGCGCGGTCAGGAGGACCTGCGCGGTCTGCTGCTCGGCTTCGACGTCGACCCGCACGACGACAGCCGGGTGCTCGACGGCTACCTCACCGCACGGCGGGCGGCCATCGAGGACGGCCAGCGGCCGCTCGCCGCCGAGCTCGACCTCATCGACGTGTTCGCCGATCTCGCCGAGCTGAGCCGCAACCGGCCGACGGGCGAGGACGGCGGCGCCGCGCACGTGCACAGCGCCCGGGAGTACTTCCACACCTACCTGCAGAGCCTCGACGTCGAGCGGGCCGGGCTGCCGGACGCCTTCCAGACCAGGCTCGGCAAGGCGCTCGGCCGGTACGGCGTCACCGACCTGGAACGCTCCCCCGCCCTCGAAGCCGCAGTCTTCCGGATCTTCCTCGCCCAGCAGCGCGCGACCGCGGACGCGCAGGTCATCGCGACGCTGCTGCGGGCCTGGCTGCAGGAGACCCCGCCGGACGAGACGCTGCGCGAACCGGCCGGCCTCGCGCTGGAGCGGCTGATCGCCGCGACGCAGGTGCGCTTCCCCGTGGTCGCGGACCTTGCCCGTGGCGTGGTGTTCGCCTGGTTCGCCCAGCCGCTGCTGCGCCGCAACCGCGCCCGCGTCTACGCCGAGGTCCGCGGGCACCTGCGACACCTGGACGCGCACCCGGACGCCGCGGACCGCGCCGAGCGCATCGCCGAGATGGTGCGCAGCACCGAGCCTCTGGTCCGGCTGCTCGGCCAGCGGCTCGTCCGCGACCACCTCGACAACGCGGTCATGTTGGAGGTGCTGACCCGGCGCTACTACGGCAACCGGGCGCTCACCAGCGTGCGTACCCGCCAGGTCGCGGACTGCACGTTCGTGGTCGCCGAGCGCGCCGACTCGAGCGTGGTCTCCGCCGCGGTGAGCTTCGACGCGCTGGGCAGCGCCCTGCGTGGGCTGGCCGAGCTGGCCACCGGCGAGGACTCCGTGGACGCCGACATCTACCTCGGCTGGGAGAACCAGCCGGAGGACTTCGACGCGATGGCGGACGCGCTGGCCGAGGTCATCGCCGCGCACCCGCTGCCGTCCCAGGTCCGTCGGGTGACCACCACCGTCGCGGGCCGCGGCGGGTCGGTGATGCACCACCACTTCACCTTCCGCCCGTCCGGCGCCCAGTTGACCGAGGACCGGCTGATCCGCGGGCTGCACCCGTACATCGCGCAGCGGATGCAGCTGGAGCGGCTGCACAAGTTCGACCTGACCCGGCTGCCGTCGTCGGACGAGGAGGTCTACCTCTTCCAGTGCGTGGCGCGGGAGAACCGGGCCGACGAGCGCCTCGTGGCGTTCGCGCAGGTGCGTGACCTGACCGAGCTTCGCGAGCAGGACGGCCGCCTGGTCGCGCTGCCGACGGCCGAGGACGCCATCGCCACCTGCCTCGACTCGATCCGCCGCGCCCAGTCGCGGCGGCCGTCGAAGACGCGCTTCAACACCAACCGGATCGTGGTCTACGTGTGGCCGCCGAGCGAGCTGACCCGCGAGGAGATGGAGATGATCGCCGGGCGCGTCCGCCCGACGACCGCGGGCGCCGGCCTGGAGGAGATCCTGTTCATCGCGCGGCAGCGCGACCGCCGCACCGGCGAGCTGACCAAGATCGCCGTACGGATCTCGTTCGACGCCGCGGGCGGGGCCGAGCTGGCCGTCGGGGAACCGCCGGTCGAGCCGATCGAACCGCTCGACGAGTACCGGCTCAAGGTCCTGCGGGCCAGCAGCCGCAACACCGTGTACCCGTACGAGCTGACCGGTCGGCTCGGTGACTTCGTCGAGCACGACCTCGACGACGCCCACGTGTTGGTGCCGGTGGATCGGCCGAAGGGGCGCAACAGCGCCGCCATCGTGGCCGGGGTGGTCACGACCCCGACGGAGCGTTACCCGCAGGGTGTCACCCGGGTGGTGCTGCTCGGCGACCCGACGAAGTCGCTGGGCGCCCTGTCCGAGCCGGAGTGCCGGCGCGTGATCGCCGCACTGGACCTGGCCGAGCGGATGCAGGTGCCGCTGGAGTGGTGGGCGCTGTCCGCCGGGGCACGGATCTCGATGACCTCCGGTACGGAGAACATGGACTGGGTGGCCGCGGCGCTCAAGCGGATCGTCGAGTTCACCCAGGCCGGCGGTGAGATCAACATCGTCGTCGCGGGCATCAACGTCGGCGCGCAGCCGTACTGGAACGCCGAGGCGACGATGCTCATGCACACCAAGGGCATCCTGGTGATGACGCCCGACTCGGCGATGGTGCTCACCGGCAAGCAGTCCCTCGATTTCTCCGGTGGTGTGTCGGCCGAGGACAACTTCGGCATCGGCGGCTACGACCGGGTGATGGGGCCGAACGGGCAGGCGCAGTACTGGGCGCCGAACCTGACGGCCGCACGGGACGTGGTGATGGCGCACTACGACCACACGTACGTCGCGCCCGGCGAGGACGCGCCCCGACGGGCCGTCACCACCGACCCGGCCGACCGCGACATCTCCACCTTCCCGCACGACGTGGCGGACAGCGCCTTCACCACCGTCGGGGAGATCTTCTCCGTCGAGACCAACCCGGACCGCAAGAAGCCGTTCGACATCCGTACGGTGATGCGGGCTCTCTCCGACCAGGACCACCAGGTGCTGGAGCGCTGGGCCGGCATGGCGGACGCGGACACCGCGGTCGTGCAGGACGTCCACCTCGGTGGCATCCCGGTCTGCCTGCTCGGCATCGAGTCCCGGTCGGTGCCACGGCACGGCTTCCCGCCCACCGACGGTCCGGACACCTACACGGCGGGCACGCTGTTCCCCCGCTCGTCGAAGAAGGCCGCGCGGGCGATCAACGCGGCCAGCGGCAACCGGCCGCTCGTCGTGCTGGCGAACCTGTCCGGCTTCGACGGCTCACCGGAGTCGATGCGCAAGCTGCAACTGGAGTACGGCGCCGAGATCGGCCGGGCGATCGTGAACTTCCGGGGACCCATCGTCTTCTGTGTGATCTCGCGCTACCACGGCGGTGCGTTCGTGGTGTTCTCGAAGGCGCTGAACCCGAACATGACGGTGCTGGCGTTGGAGGGTTCGTTCGCCTCGGTGCTCGGTGGCGCACCCGCCGCCGCTGTGGTGTTCTCCGCCGACGTCAACGCCCGTACGGCGGCCGACCCGCGGGTGCGGGACCTGGAGGCCCGCACCGCCGCCTCGGCCGGCACCGAACGCGCCGCGCTGACCGCGGAACTCGACGAGCTGCGCTCGTCGGTGCGCGCGGAGAAGCTCAGTGAGGTGGCCGCGGAGTTCGACCGGGTGCACAACATCCACCGCGCCGTCGAGGTCGGCTCGGTGGACGCCGTCATCCGCGCCGCCGAGCTGCGTCCGCGCATCATCGAGGCCATCGAGACCCGGCTGGGTTAGCGCGGCCGGCACGCCCGCACCACGTCAGCACCACCGGTCGTCGACCGGTGGTGCTGACCGTAGGGGGGTGACGTGCTGCGGGGTCTAGCTGAATGCCGCGTTCAGTGCGACGGCGACGACGAGCCAGACGATGACCGTGCCGATAGCGACGCCGACCATGGCGAGCGCCTTGACGGGGGTCGCCATCGGGGTGCGGACAATTGTCAGGTTCGCCCCGACGCCCAATGCCCCGACCAGCCCGCCCAGGATGCCGCCGACGGTGAGCAGCAGGAACGGCAGCAGTGCCAGGATGCGCAGGAGGATCGGCGTGACGGGCCCGGTCCGGTGCTTGACACCGTTGACCTCAAGTGTCGGGTACGGGTCGGCGATGGTGCTGCGTAGCGTGGCCTGGACGACACCACCGTCCACCGTCGGCAACGCGAAGCGTTTGCCCGTCCGGGGAGCCGGCACTCCGCCGACGGTGACGGCAGGGTGGCCCCAGACAGCCTTGGTGGTGACGACGATCGGGCCAGCTACGCCGGCGACGTTGAGAGGTTCGGTGTTCACCGGCGTGATCTTAGGAAGCGCCGGCACGCCTCGTCCCATCCGGGTGACCACACGGGGCGCCGCCCGCAGCCCTCCTGTCACCCTCAGCCGGTTCGTCGCTCGTGGCTCGGATCGGTGTCGGCCTGCCAGGCGGCGACGAGATCCTCGCGTGCCCGGGCGACCCGGGAACGGATCGTGCCGACGGGGCACTGGCAGATTTCCGCCGCCTCGGCGTAGGACAGGCCGAGCACCTGGGTGGCGACGAACGCCTCCCGGCGCTCCCGGGTCAGGCCGGCGATCAACTGCTGCAGGGTCACGCTCTCGTCGGCGCCGACCGTGATCGCACCGGCGGCCTCGGCCGCGGCCTGCCAGTCCGGCACCGACGCCATCCTCGGCCGGGCCACCGCCGTCCGGACATGATCAACGGCAACGCGCCGGGCGATCGTGAACACCCAGGTACGGGCCGACGAGCGGCCGGCGAAACCAGGCAGGTTGCGAAACGCCCGCAGGAACGTCTCCTGGGTCAGGTCGTCGGCCTCCCCCGGCCCGGCCAGGTGCGACAGGAACCGCCAGACCTGGTCCTGTAGTGCCCGGATGAACGCCGTGGCGGCCTGCCGGTCACCCTGGCCTGCCTCCCGTGCCCACCGGGTCACCTGGTCGTCGTCAGCGACGCCGTTCCGCACAGACCACCGTCCTGTGTGCCACGGGCGCTCCTTCATGCCGAGATGCCGTCGTCGGAACGCCGCCGGTCGGCCGCGCACTCTGGTGGTCGCCGGCCGGGCCGGAAAAGTTCCCGGGGTTCCCACTTTCGGCTGATCTCGCGGATGTCCGAGGTGACGGGAAGGATGCCGACGGGACCGCTCAGGATGCGCCGTCCTGGTGCTCCCCCACCGGCACCGGGCCGGGCAGGCCGAGGCCCTTGACGGCCGCCGCGACGAGGGCCTCCGGGGCCAGCGAGACATCGAGTACGAGCACCGACTCGTCCGGCGCGGCAGGTTCCAGCGTGGCGAGCTGCGACTCCAGCAGACTCGCCGGCATGTAGTGCCCCTGACGCCGGGCCAAGCGGGCTCGGATGACCTCCGCCGGCCCGTCCAGGTGCACGAAGTCCACTCGGAGCGGGCCCTGGCGCAGCACGTCCCGGTATGACCGCTTCAATGCCGAACAGGCCAGCACCGTGGACCGGCCCTCCGCGCCACGCTCGGCGATCCACGCCGCGATGTCCCGCAGCCAGGGCCACCGGGTGGTGTCGTCCAGCGGTACGCCGGAGCGCATCCGCGCCACGTTCTCCGGGGAGTGGAACTCGTCCGCCTCGGCGAAGGTCAGCCCGCTCGCCGCGCTGATCCCGCGCGCCACAGTGGTCTTGCCGGCCCCGGAGACGCCCATCACCACGACGTGCCGGGTCGGCCGGGCGCCGCGTCGCTCACCAGTCATGGACCGTGCCGTCCTTGAGCCGGTTGAACGGCAGGTACGCCGGCTCGTACGGGAACCGGGCCGCCGCCTCCTCGTCCAGCTCCACCCCGAGCCCCGGCTGGTCGCCCGGGTGCAGGTAGCCGTCGGTGAAGGTGAACGACTGCCGGAACACCTCGTTGGCCAGCGAGGTGTGCTTCATGTACTCCTGGATCCCGAAGTTGTGGATGGCCAGGTCCAGGTGCAGCGCGGCGGCCATACCCACCGGGGAGATGTCGGTGGGGCCGTGGATACCGGACTTGATCTGGTACTGGGCGGCGAAGTCGAGCAGCTTGCGCATGGCGGTGATGCCGCCGGTGTGGGTGACCGCGGACCGGACGTAGTCGATCAACTGCTCCCGGATCAGGGTCTGGTAGTCCCAGACCGTGTTGAAGACCTCACCGATGGCCAGCGGGGTGGTGGTGTGCTGGCGGACCAACCGCAGCGCCTCCTGGTTCTCGGCCGGGGTGCAGTCCTCCAGCCAGAACAGGTCGTACGGTTCGAGTGCCTTGCCGAGCTTGGCGGCCTGAATCGGGGTCATCCGGTGGTGACCGTCGTGCAGCAGCGGCAGCTCCGGGCCGAACTCGCCGCGCACCGCCTCGAAGACCGACGGCAGGTGGCGCAGGTACGCGCGGGTGTCCCAGTCCTCCTCGGCGGGCAGCGGGGTGCGCTGCGCGGGCTCGTAGTCGTAGCGCTGGCCGGTGGAGCTGGGCTGCGCGGCCACGCCGTAGACCGCGTTGATCCCCGGTACCGAGGTCTGCACCCGGATCGACCGGAAGCCCTCGTCGAGGTGGCGGCGGATCGAGTCGAACAGCTCGGGGATGTCCCGTCCCGACGCGTGCCCGTACGCCATGATGCCGGTGCGGGACGCGCCGCCCAGCAGTTGGTACAGCGGCATGCCGGCGGCCTTGGCCTTGATGTCCCAGAGCGCCACGTCCACCGCGGCGATGGCGGCCATGGTGACCGGGCCACGCCGCCAGTACGCCGATCGGTACAGGAACTGCCAGGTGTCCTCGATCCGGTGCGGGTCCCGCCCCATCAGCAGCGGGGCGACGTGGTCGCGCAGGTACGAGGCGACGGAGAGCTCGCGGCCGTTGAGCGTGGCGTCGCCCAGACCGGTGAGGCCCTCATCGGTGGTGATCTTGAGGGTGACGAAGTTCCGGTCGGGGCTGGACACGATGATGTCCGCTGCGACGATCTTCACGGGATGCCTTTCGTTCTTGCCGGTCGGGGTCTCACCACTCCGCGTAGGAGCCGTCGGGGTGCCGCCAGGTCGGGCTGCGCCAGGCGTGCCCGCGCTTGTCCGCGGTCCGTACCGCGTGTTCGTCGATCTCGATGCCGAGACCGGGAGCGGTCAGCCGCTGCACGTACCCGTCGACGAACGTGAGCGGGGTCTGGTCGAGGCAGTAGTCGAGCACCTCGGCGCCCTGGTTGTAGTGGATGCCGATGCTCTGCTCCTGGATCAGGAAGTTGGGCGTGGCGAAGCCGACCTGGAGGCAGGCGGCGAGGGCGATCGGCCCGAGCGGGCAGTGCGGGGCGAGTTGCACGTCGTACACCTCGGCCAGCGTGGCGATCTTGCGGACCTCGGTGATGCCGCCGGCGTGCGCGAGGTCCGGTTGGGCCACGGCGATGCCGGCCTGCAACACGGGCAGGAACTCCTGCCGGTTGTAGAGCCGCTCCCCGGTCGAGATGGGGGTGGTGGTGCAGCGGACGACCTCACCGATCAGGTGCGAGTTCTCCGGCACCACCGGCTCTTCCAGGAAGAACGGCCGGTAGGGCTCCAGCAGTGGGGCGACCCGCCGGACGTTGGCGAGGGTGAACCGGCCGTGGAAGTCGACGGCGACGTCGCGGTTGTCGCCGAGGACCTCGCGGGCTGCCGCCACCCGCTGCACCACCGCGTCGAGGTCGGCGACCGAGGCGAGCGCGCCCATCCGCCCGGACGCGTTCATCTTCACAGCGGTCAGGCCCGCCTCGATCCGGGCGCTGATCTGGTCGCGGATCTCGGCGGGCTCGTCACCACCGATCCAGCCGTAGACCCGGATCCGGTCCCGGACCGGTCCGCCGAGGAGCTGGTGCACGGGGGCGCCGTAGTGCTTGCCGGCAATGTCCCAGAGCGCCTGGTCCAGGCCGGACACCGCGCTGGCCAGGATCGGACCGCCCCGGTAGAAGGACCCCTTGGTGAGCACCTGCCAGTGGTCCTCGATGCGCAGCGGGTCCCGCCCGATGAGCAGCTCGCTGAGCTGGTGGACGGCCGTGCGCACGGTCTCGGACTGCCCCTCGCAGGTCGCCTCGCCCCAGCCGACGATGCCAGAGTCGGTCTCGATCCGGACGAACAGCCAGCGGGGCGCGACCAGGAAGGTCTCCACAGTTGCGATAGTCGTCATGACCCGGTCAGCCCTTCGTGGCACCGGCGGTGAGGCCGGAGACGACGTACTTCTGCACGAACAGGGCGATCAGCATGATCGGCAGGGTGACCACTGTCGCGGCGGCCATCAGGCCGCCCCAGTCGATGCTGGCGTAGCCGACGAAGTCGAAGATCGCGACGGGGAGTGTCTTCGTGTCCGAGCCGGAGAGCACCAGGGCGAACATGAAGTTGTTCCAGGAGAAGATGAAGGAGAGGATGCCGGCGGTCGCGACGCCGGGCACCGACAGCGGCAGGGTGATCCGCCGGAACGCGCCGATGTGGGTCAGCCCGTCGACGAGCGCGGCCTCTTCCAACTCGGCCGGCAGCCCGTCGAAGTAGCCCATCATGATGTAGACGATCAGCGGCAGCGACACGAACATGTGGCTGAGGATCAGCACTGTGAAGCCGCCGACCATCTTCAGGTTCGAGAAGACGTAGTACCAGGGCACCAACAGCGAGACGCCGGGGATCACCCGGGCCATGAGCACGACGAGCGCGGACTTCTTCATGCTGAACCGGCTCATCGAGTACGCGGCGGGCACCCCGAGCAGGAGCGAGAGCGTGGTGGCCGCGAACGCCACCCAGAGGCTGTTGCCGATGAACTCGAGGTAGTTCGCCTGCTGGAGAACTGTCTCGTAGTTCTTCAGGCTGGGCGAGAAGACGAACGCCTTGGCGGTGTCGTAGATGTCCACGTTGGTCTTGAAGGACGCGGCGATCATCCAGAGCAGCGGCGCCATCAGCGCGAACACCACGACGACGAGAGCCGAGGTGCGGAACACCCGGTACGGCTTGCTCGGCTTCATCGGCCCAGCCCCTTCTTGCGATAGGTGAGGGCCCACATCACCCCGATGATGATCAGGAAGAAGATGATGAGGACTGTCGACGAGACGCCGTAGTCGTTGTAGTCGAAGCTGAGGCCGTACGCGTACACGTTGAGGGTCTCGACCTCGTGGAAGGACCCACCGCCGCGACCCTTTGTGGCGTAGAGGATGTCGAACGTCTTCAGCGCGTCGATGCCGCGCAGCAGGATGGCGACGATCACCGTGGGCATCAGCAGCGGGAGGGTGACGTGCCGGAACCGCTGCCAGCTGCTGGCGCCGTCGATCCGGGCGGCCTCCTGGGGCTCGTCGGAGAGCGAGGTGAGCCCCGCGAGCAGGATCAGCACGACCATCGGGGTCCACTGCCAGATGTCGATGAACATCGTCGTCGGCAGGGCCGAGTGCTGCCCGGCCAGCCAGGGCTGCGGGCCGATTCCGATCCAGCCGAGCAGCTGGTTCGCCATCCCGATGTTGGGATCGAAGATCAGGCGCCACATCATGCCGACTGCCACCGGGGTGGCCACCAGTGGCAGGAGGATCGCGACGCGTACCCACTTCTCACCGCGGAAGGGCCGCCACAGCAGCAGGGCGATCGCCATGCCGAGGACGACCTCGAAGAGCAGCACGACGCCTGTGAAGAGGACCGTGCGCCAGACCGCCGGCCAGAATCTGTCGGTGTCGGTGAGCACGTCGAGGTAGTTCTGGAAGCCGATGAACTCGGACTCGGCGCGCACCGAGCCCTCGGCGTCGGTCAGGCTCAGGTACCCGGTCCACGCCACCGGAAAGATGATCAGCACGGCGACGAACGCCATGGCGGGTGCCGCGAAGAGCCACTTGCGGTGTTCGTTGGCCCAACGCGACAAGACCGACGTCGTATCCACTGACGCCGCGGGGGTCTCGGGCGAGTCGGTACGGGGTGTGAGAACGGCTGACATTGGGATCTCCGGGTTGGAGGGGCCAGGTCCCGGCGAGGCGGCGGCACCCGTCGGCGCCGCCGCCCAGCGCGTGGGTTACTTCGCCTCGTCGTCGAGGAACTTCTGGAACGCCGCGTTCGCCGTGTCCGCCGAGCTGGCGGCGTCCTTGCCGGTGATCGCGTCGACGATCGGCTGGCCGACGATCTCCCGCGCCTGGGCCACCTTGACCACCAGCGGACGGTCGTGCCCGACGCCGTTGGCGGTGCTGACCGTGTTGGCCTCGGCAAGGTCCTTCGGGTAGGAGGCGGTACCCGCCGGGTTCGCCCAGACCGAGGCGCGGGCACCGGGTACGCCGGCCGTCTGCTGCGCCAGCGCCTGCTCCTTGCCGGCGGCCCACTGGATGAACTTCCAGGCGTTGTCCTTGTTCTCCGAGCTGTCGTTCACGCCGAGCGCCCAGGACGGGATGTTGTACGGCTTCGATCCGGCCGGGCCGGCCGGGAAGGCGGCGAAGCCCACGGAGTCGACGACCTTGGACTTGGTCGGGTCGGTGGCGTTCTTGTAGAGCGAGTTGGCCTCCGTGTAGAAGGCGGCCTTGCCCTGCGTGAAGATCGCCATCGCCTCCGACCAGCTCATGTCGGTGCTGATGTTCTCCGGGCCGTGGTCCCTGAGCAGCCCGCCGTAGTAGGCGTACGCCTGCTTGGCCTGCTCGGTGTTGACTGTGGCCTTTCCGCTGGAGTCCACGAAGTCGCCGCCGAAGCTGAAGAGGAAGCTGGAGAACTGCGTCACGGCGGCGGCCTTGCCGGTGCGGGCGACGAAGCCGGCGACGCCCGGGTTGTCGGCCTCGATCTTCGCGGCCTGTGCCTTGAGTTCGTCGAGGGTCTTGGGCGGCGCGGTGAAGCCGGACTTCGTCAGCAGGTCCTTGCGGTAGTAGAGGACCTCCTGCTCGGTGATGATCGGCAGCCCGACGATGTTGTCCTCATAGGTCGTCGCCTGCATCGGCCCGGCCTGGAAGTCGCCGATCTCGAAGGCGCTGTCGGACTTGACCCTCTCGCTCAGGTCGGCGAGGTACTTGTTCTTGGCGAACAGCTTCCCCTCCTGCAGGGGCCGGTACATCATCACGTCGAGGTCGTCGGACCCGGCGTTCAGCTTGACGTTGTACTGGTCGGAGAGCTGGTCCTCACCGAGCTGGGTGACGTCGACAGTGAGGCCGGACTGCTTCTCGAACTCCGGCAGGGCCTTCCTGATGTTCTCGGTCCACACGTGGTTGACAAGTGTCACGCGAACGGTCTTGGAGTCCTCGCCGCCGCCGTCGCCGCCGCCGCAGGCGGCCAGGCTCATGGCGGTGACCACAGCCAGAGAAGTGCCGATTATCGATCGACGTCGCACGCTTGTCTCTCCTTCTGTCGTGGCCGCCGCCCCCGAGGGAGCCGCTACCTCGGCGTTACATCCGCTTAACATCGGGATGCTAGGCCGATAAAGCCGACTACTTCAAGAGGTACATACAAATGATATGATCTTTGGGTGGAACCGTCCTCAACAGAGGTTGCAGCCGTTCCGGCCCTCCCCGCCGAGTCCGGGCTGCACGCGCGCGTCCTCGAACACCTCGGCACCGCCATCTGCGGCGGAGCGCTGGCACCCGGATCGGTCCTCAACATCGACGAGCTGGTCGACAGGTACGCCGTGTCCCGCTCGGTCGTCCGCGAGGTGTTGCGGGTGCTGGCCTCGATGGGATTCATCGAGGCGCGCCGACGGGTGGGAGTGATGATCCGACCGGCGAGCGCGTGGAACGTCTTCGACCCGCAGGTGATCCGCTGGCGTCTCGCCTCGGCCGGCCGGATGGCCCAGCTCCGCTCGATCACCGAGCTACGCACCGCCGTCGAGCCGCACGCGGCCTTCCTGGCCGCCAGCCGGATCGGCCGTGACGAGGCGAGCGACCTCGTCGGGCTGGCGGCGAAGATGTGGGCCGCCGGCGAGGCCGGCGACGAGGAGCGCTTCCTGCACCTCGACATCGAGTTTCACCGGCGCGTCCTGCTCGCCTCCGGCAACGAGATGTTCGTCCGGCTGCAGGAGTTGGTCGCGGAGGTGCTCACCGGCCGGCACAAGCACCACCTCATGCCGCACCACCCCCATGAGCAGGCCCTCCAGATGCACGCCGATGTCGCCCAGGCGATCCAGCGGCGCGACGGTGATCGTGCCCGGCAGGCCATGGTGCAGCTGATGGAACAGGCCTTCGACGAGATGAAGTCACTGTGGGAGCAGACCAGTGAGCCCGACCGCGGGGCGACCACTCGCTGACCGGGCGCCTCGATCGCGTCAGCGGACCACGCCGATGCCCGTGAACGACCTGTCGTACTGGGTGAACGACCGGTTGTTGTACGGGGCGTAGATCCAGGTCCGCAGAGAGTTGGCGACGGTGTCGACCTCGACCAGGCGTACCGGGTTGGTGGTGTTGGAGTGGAACGTCTGGAGGAACGTGTAGATCTTGTTTCCGTTGACCCCGGTGTCGACCCGGTTGGCGGCGATGCCCGTGTGACCGGAGAAGACGAACCGGATGTTGGCGTACCGCTTGACCAGGTTGTCGAAGAGGTACTGCGGGCTCGTCGCACCGTACCCGGCACTCTGCTCGATGACGCCGTTGCCGTCGATGTAATGGTGGGTGACCACGATGACGTTGTGCCGGGGGTTGGCGGCGACGACGCTCCTGGCCCAGTTCACGGCCGCGACCCGGGGCCAGAGTTCCAGGGTCAGCACCATCCACTGCACGCCGCCGGCCGTGAAGGTCGAGTACGAATTGTCGACCTTGCCGGCCTCGAACTGCCCCCTGACCGCGCGGTACCGGCTGACGGTGAAGTACTGGTTGAACACGCTGGTGTCGCGGATGAGTTCGCGGGTGCGGGCGGGGTCTCGGGCGCCGCCGCCGACGCCGGCCGCCTGGGTGTCGTGGTTGCCGAGAGCCAGCGCGTACGGGATGGCGGCGTTCTCTATCGGCCGCATCGCGTTACGGGCGATGACGTACTGCGCGTGGTCCGGGGTGTCCCAGTTGACCACGTCACCGGAGGAGGTCACGAAGCGCAGGTCCAGCGCCGACCGGTTCTGCACCAACCAGCTCGTGCGGTTGCGGAACCGGGTGTCCGAGCTGTTGAGCACCTCCTGCTGGGTGTCCGGCAGGACGGCGAAGCTGAACTTCGTGTCGGTGGTGCCCGCGGTCTCCATCCGTGCCGCGGCGGCGCTCGCCGTACTGCCGGCGAACGCTCCCCCCGCGATGACGACCACGGTCGCCACGGCCATGGCAACGATCGTGGACCCTGATCTCCTGATTCGCACCGCTGATCCTCCCTTGACGATGTATGCCCAGAAGCTGGGCATTCGTAGCCTAGGAGGAATGGGCACGACACAGGTGAATACCTCGCAGCAATCCTGTGTACCCGAGTCACACTTCCGGAGAGGCGGTGACAGCACCTCCGAGATCGGTGTGCGTACCTGACGAATATCCCCGGTCGCGGTGGAGAGCGAGCCGGGCCGAGGCACGCTCTTCACCATCCGGCTAGCGGGTGCAACGACCACCCGATGACCGGAGCATGATCATTCGGATCTAGGGTCCCCAGGTGTTGCGGCCGGATCACGGCCGCGGGCAAGGATGGGGACAGACGTGCACAAAGCTGGTCGAGGGTTGACACGGAGATTGGGCCTGCTGGTGACAGCGGCGCTCGCGATCTCATCCGGGCTGCTCGGGGCACCTGCGCGCGCCGCCGAGCCGGTGGTCGCCGCGCTGGACGGCGGGCAGACCGTCCGCTCTCCCGACGGGACGTTGGGCGTCGCCGTCAGCGATGACGGTGGACGGCTCGCGTACAGCGTGACCAACCGTGGGAAGACGGTCGTCGGCGCCTCCGGTCTCGGCCTCGACCTCGCCGGACGCCCCAGCCTCACCGAGGCGATGAGCGTCGTCTCCGTGCAACGCCGCACCATCGACGAGACGTGGAAGCCGCTCTGGGGCACGGCCAGCACCGTCCGCAACCACGCTCGTGAACTCACGGTCCACGCCGTGCAGGCGGGCACGGGCTTCCGCCTGGACGTCGTCGTGCGGGTCTTCGACGACGGCGTCGGCATCCGCTACCACATCCCGGCCCAGCCAGGGGTTGACGACTACACGGTGACCGCCGAGCGCACCGAGTTCACTCTGGACCCGGCGGCGCGAAGCTGGTCCATCGCCGCCGGCAAGGACTGGAACGCCGACGAGCAGCACTACCACGACCAGCCCCTGTCGACGGTGCCGACGGCGCAGACCCCCATCACCGTGGCGTCCGGGAAGACGTACCTGGTGGTGCACGAGGCCGATCTCACCGACTACCCGAGCATGACGCTGAAGGCGGTGCCGGGTCAGCCGGGACGGTTCTCCAGCGACCTGATCAGCCTGCCGGACGGCACGAAGGCGAAACTGCGCGGAGACTTCTCCACCCCGTGGCGCACCCTGACCATCGGCGAACGACCCGGCGACCTGGCCGAGTCCCACCTCATCGAAAACCTCAACGACCCGTGCGCGATCTGCGCCGACGACACGACGTGGATCAAGCCGGCCAGCTACGTCGGCGTGTGGTGGGAGCTGCAGCGCCGGCAGACCACCTGGACGTACGGGCCGACCCACGGCGCCACCACGGCTCGCCTCAAGCAGTACATCGACCTGGCCAAGCAGGCCGGCGCCAAGTTCGTACTGGCCGAGGGCTGGAACACGAACGCCGGTGGCAACTGGGCGAACCAGGACTTCCTCACCCCGCAGCCCGACTTCGACCTGCCCGCCGTGCTCGACTACGCCAAGCAGAACGGCGTCGAGTACATCGCGCACAACGAAACCCGCGGCGATGTGGACTACTACGACCAGCACCTTGAGGAGATCTTCTCCCGGTACGAGGCGCTCGGCATCCACGCGATCAAGACCGGTTACGCCACCAAGTTCCTGCTGGGCGGGGTCAACCGCAGCCACTTCGACCAGGAGGCGGTCCGCCACTACCAGCGGGTGATCGACGCCGCGGCCCGGCACCACATCACGATCAACGCCCACGAGTCGATCAAGCCGACCGGGCTGGCCCGCACCTACCCCAACATGATGAGCGGCGAAGGCGTCGCCGGCATGGAGCAGCAGAACTACAAGGGCGCGAACGGCAACCCACCGGCGCAGGCCACCATCCTGCCGTTCACCCGATTCATGGGCGGCCCGGCCGACTACACCCCCGGCGTGCTGAACGTGACCTGGGACCCGGCCAAGCTCGGCACCCGCGTCCAGACCACCTCCACCGCCCAGCTGGCACTCTCCACGATCTTCTACAGCCCGCTGCAGATGCTCGCGGACACCCCGGAGAACTACGCCGCGCACCCCGGCTTCGCGTACCTGAAGGATCTGCCCACCACCTGGGACGAGAGCCGGGTGCTCGACAGCGTCATTGGCGACTACACCACGACGGCCCGCCGGCACGGCGACACCTGGTACGTCGGTGCCATCACCGACGAGAACGACCGGACCCTCACGATGCCGCTGTCGTTCCTGTCCCGCGGCTCGTACGTGGCGGAGATCTACGCCGACGCCGCCGAGACGACCTGGCGCGGCAACCCGCTGCCCGTCGAGATCCGCAAGGTCCTCGTGCGACCATCGACGGATCTCAGCATGTCGCTGGTCGCCGGCGGTGGCCAGGCGGTCCGGATCCGACCCGCCTCCGACGAGGACCTGCGCGACCTCGACTGGTACGCCGCTCCGCGTGCGAAGGTCGGTGGCGCTGAGGCGACGTTGGACGAGACCACCCAACGGATGACCGTGACCGCGCCGCTCACCAACACCGGAAGTACCGTGGCGGCCCTCCCCGCTCAGCTGTTCGTCGACGGTCGTGCCGTCGGCGAGACCCGGACCGTTCGCGTCGCCGGAGGTGCGAGCACCACCGTCGAGCTGACTCTGCCGGCGACCCAGGTTCCCGACCAGGACTTCAAGGTTGCCGTCGGCGCACCGACCGGCGAGCACGGCAAGCAGGTCCGGGTGCCGCAGACCCGCTCGAAGCAGCGACTCCTCCAGCAGCTGCACAGGTCCGACGAGGTGTCCCCGGCGGCGCTCAACACGTTGCAGCAGCGGGCGACCCAGGCCGAGGCCGAGCTGCGCAGCGGCGACGTGACCGGGCGACTGCGCGCGCTGCAGAACCTGCGCCTGGATCTCTATCGTCAGCCGCTGACGGAGGTGACAGTGACGGCGCGCACCGCGATCGACGACCTGCTCAGCGTTCGACTCGGGCCTCCGCGCGGGATGCTCTCCATCGCCAGGAACGTGCGACTGGCCGCGGACCTGCGAAGCATCGACCCCGCGCTGTCCAGGCGGCTGCTGGGCGAGATCGCCACCGCGACCCGGTCCGCGTCGGCGAACGACACCGCCTCGATGCGGGACGCTCTCGACCGGTTCGGCGCCCTCGTGACCGCCGCTCCGGCGGGACAGATCACCCCGGCGGTGGCGGCGACGCTACTCGCCTCCACGGCCGCGCTCACCGCCGGGCCGAGCACCCTCCAGGCGGAGGCCGCGCAACTGCTCGGTGAGGCCTGCCTGCGAACCAACCACGCCGGATACACCGGCAGCGGCTTCGTGGCCTGCCTCAAGACCCAGAACAGCGGCGTACGGTTCACCGCCCCGGTCTCCGGCGACGGCGACTACCTGGTGCGGCTGCGCTACGGCAACGCCATGGGCGCCACCCAGACGATGACCCTGACCAGCGGATCGGCGTCGGTGCAGGTCCAGATGCCGACCCTTGCGACCTGGCCGACCTGGTCGGAGCAGACCGTCAAGCTCCCGATCGCCCGGGGCGACTCGGTCGACCTCGTGTTCGGCCCCACCGACAACGGCAACGTCAACGTCGACGCCATCACCCTCGAACCAGACCTGGGGGTCGTCACGCGGTAGTGAGTTTCCGCAGGAGGGCCGGCCCATCGGGCCGGCCCTCCTGCCGTTTCCGTCGGCGTCGCCGCCAGCCCGACCTGCCGTCAGTCGGTCCTCGTACGCAGGCTCCGTGCCAGGACGGGGATCATCACCGCCGCGGCGACGAGGTGCAGCCCGACGAGGGCGGTGCTGGTGGCCGCGTTCGCCCCGGAGATGAGGGGCGGAACCAGCGAGAGCGCGGTCAGCACCACCGCGGTCCACACGAACCGGGCGGCCGGCCGAGCGCTCCACCGGAGCAGAGCCACGGCGATGACGACGCCCACGACCGAGAAGAAGCCGGTCACCACGGCGAACCCCGACAACGGAATCGTCTCGCCACCAGCGGGGATCTCGAAGTCGACACCAACGGCCCGGGCCAGCGCGGCGGCGAGGGTGGTGGTCACCATCGCCGCGAGCGTGGCGATCAAGCCGGTGCCGGCGAGCCCACGGAATCGGTGGGTGTGGCCGGGTCGGCCCGATGCCGGGCCGGTGACGATCTCGGTGTCCTTCGTGCTGTTCATGTCGTCTCCCTCATCTCGAGGCTGGCGTACCGGATGTGTTGACTGGCGTGTGACGGCCCGGGGCGTGACGACACGCACCCTCGCGGTGCGACGGCCGGGGTTGCGCAGCGCGCGGACGCCGGTGCCGCGCAGCCAGAACCCGGCATCGCGTCCGAGGACCGGCCCGGGCTCGCCGTCGCGCAACTCCAGCTGCACCCGGCCACTGGTGACCACACCGAAGGCGTCGTACCACTCCGCAGTGACCACCGTGGCACGCGCGCCACCGCGCAGCGTGAGCGTCCACATCGGGACTACTCCGTGCCGTCCGCCGGCAGGCGCTCCGGCAGCCCGAGCCGCGGGAACTGGTCGTCGTGGAAGATGAAGACCTCGGTGATCGCGCCGCCGGTGATGCGCAGAACGTCGATCGTCAGCGGCAGGTACGCGCTCTCCTGCTTCCGCCAGTGGTAGAAGGCGACGGCGGGCTGGCGGTTCACCGAGGTGGGGACCGCGCGCAGGCCCGTCATGCCGTCGAATCCATCCTCGACCCAGTTGTTCACCACCGCGTCGCGGCCGACGTACAGGCCCGGCGTGGGCGGCATCGAGTAACGGACGTCGTCGCGCAGCATGCCAGCGAGCGCGTCGACGTCCGTGGCCACGCTGGCGTCGGTGAAGCGGCGTACCAGCTCGCGCGTCCCGGCGTCCTCTTCACCGCCGGTCCAGTCCTGCCGCTCGGCGGGCAGGTGCTCCCGCATGCCGGCACGAGCCCGCTGCAGCGCGCTGTTGACCGAGTTGACCGAGTCTCCGAGCAGCTCCGCGACGTCCTTCGCCGGCCAGCCGAGCACGTCCCGCAGGATCAGCACGGCCCGAGGGCGTGGCGCGAGGTGCTGTACCGCGACCAGGTACGCCAGCTCGATCGTCTCCCGCGCGACGGCCAGGGTCTCCGGCTCGTCCGCGTCGCCAGCGGGCAGTTCGTCGAGCAGCCGGTCCGGGTAGGGCTGCAACCACAGCACCTCGCCGCCGGTCGCCGGCTCCGGGCGGCGCTTGGCGAGCAGGTCCAGGCAGGCGTTGGTGGCGATCCGGTACAGCCAGGCCCGGAACGTCGACCGCCCCTCGAACGTCTCCCGCCGCCGCCAGGCCCGCAGGAACGTCTCCTGCACGGTGTCCTCGGCGTCCTCGAACGACCCGAGCATCCGGTAGCAGTGCACGTGCAGCTCCCGTCGGTGCCGCTGCGCCAACCCCGAGAACGCCGGCTCGTCGACCTCGCCCAGACCGCTCACGCCCAGCTCCTCCAGCCGCGTGTCCGCACTCATCACGTCATCCTTCCGCCTCGTCATGTCCTGTCGTAGGTATGACGGGCGCGGACGCGACGACTCATCACCCGGGTCTGATCGAGATAGTGAGTGGCGGCCGAGCTGATCCGCAGCCACCGACGGTAGCTGGCCTCACCAACCCGCACGGTCGTCGTCGTGGGGCGGACGCCCCGACCAGCGTGATGACTCACGGGCGTCATGATGCCCGTGAGTCATCACGCTCGCGGGCGCATCCGCCGCTCGGCGGAGCGCCACCTCAGCGTCAGCGGACCACCCCGAGCCCTGTGAAGGACCTGTCGTACTCGGTGAACGACTGGTTGTTGTACGGGGCGTAGATCCAGGTCCGCAGCGAGTTGGCGGCGGTGTCGACCTCGACCAGGCGTACCGGGTTGGTGGTGTTGGAGTGGAACGTCTGGAGGAACGTGTAGATCTTGTTTCCGTTGACTCCGGTGTCGACCCGGTTGGCGGCGATGCCCGTGTGACCGGAGAAGACGAACCGGATGTTGGCGTACTGCTTGATCAGGTTGTCGAAGAGGTACTGCGGGCTGGTCGCGCCGTACGAGGCGCTCTGCTCGATGTTGCCGCTGCCGTCGATGTAGTCGTGGGTGACGACGATGACGTTGTGCCGGGGGTTGGCGGCGACGACGCTCCTGGCCCAGTTCACGGCCGCGACCCGGGGCCAGAGTTCCAGTGTGAGCACCATCCACTGGACCCCGCCGGCCTCGAAGGTGGAGTACGAGTTGTCCACCTTGCCGGTCTCGAACTGGCCCTTCACCGCGCCGTACTGGCCGGCGGTGAAGTACCGGTTGAAGACGGTGGTGTCGCGGACGAGTTCGCGGGTGCGGGCGGGGTCCCGGGCGGAACCACCCTCGCCGGTCGCCTGGGTGTCATGGTTGCCGATCGCCAGCGAGTACGGGAGGCCAGCGGTCTCGATCGGACTCATCGCGTCGCGGGCGATGACGTACTGGGAGTGGTCGGGGGTGTCCCAGTTGACCACGTCACCCGAGTGCGTCACGTAGCGCAGGTCCAGCGCGGAACGGTTCTGCACCAGCCAGTTGGTGCGGTTGCGGAACCGGGTGTCCGAGCCGTTGAGCACCTCCTGCTGGGTATCCGGCAGGACGGCGAAGCTGAACTTCGTGTCGGTGGCGCTCGCGGTTTCCATCCGCGCGTACGCGATGTGGACGTTGCGGTCGCAGGGGGCGGCCCGGAAGTCGTTGATGAGCTGGATTCGCACGGTGTGCTGCCCGCCGCCGACCGCCGCGCCGACCGGGTACGTGCCGTAGCTGGTCGCGCTGACGATGGTGGTCTGGCCGACGGCGACACCGTCGACCGTCACCCGGACGGTCGGCCAGCCCTGGCAGTTGTCCCCGATGGCTCCGATCAGCACACGCCCGGAGCCGCTGATGCTGGTGGTGGCGTAGCTGGAGTTGCCCCAGAGCGAGGCGTGTGTGCCGGAGGACGGCACTGGGGTGCCGGTCGCCGTACGGATCGCCCCGTCCACGACTGTGAACTGGGAGGGCTCGGCAGCGCTCGCCGTACCCCCGGTGAGTGTTCCGCCAGCCACGGCGACCATCAGCGCCGCGGCCGTCGCCACGAACCTGGACCTGGATCTCCTGATGCGCACTGCTGATCCTCCCTTGCCGACATCTGCCCACAAGCTGGGCATTCGCAGCGTAGAGAGGATCGGGACGACGCATGTGAATGCTTCGAGGCCAGCCTGAGTACCCGAGCTGTACGTTCCGTTCTGCACGGCCCGGGACGCGGCGCGGTCCTACCGGTTGGTGCCGCCACCCGATCGATTCGCGCCGGCGGCGGAGGGCCGGTGCGCGATGCGGGGCGCCCGCACGGCGGAGGCGTTGCCGGCGCCGGGGCGGTAGTCCCGAGCCGCGCTGGCCACCATCTCGTCGGCATCGCGGGCGAGCGCCTGCCGGATGTGCGACGGAACGAACTCGGACGTCGCCATCGCCATTCGAACCTGCACCGCGCGGTCGTCGACCAGTCGGGTCAGGTCCGCCTCGCTCAGCTCGACGGCCCGCACGAGCGCGGCACGGACGTCGACCACCGGGTCCGCGGCGAGTGCGCTGCGCTGCTCGTCGGTGGTCCGCGGGTTGCGGGCAACCCCCTTGCGTACGCGAGCGGTGCGATCGGCCAGCAGGGCGGTGATCACGTCGGGGTCGTGGGTGTGGGTGGCGAGTCGTTCCCGCACCTCGGGTGAGACGTCGTCGATCAGCCTGGCGGCCAGCTCCGGCTCCAGCTCCCGACTCTCCGCGAGGAGACCACGAAGTTCCTTGTCCGAGGTCTCCGACATGACCTGGCGGATCGACTCGTCGCAGGCCGGGTTGCCGGCGACCGCCCAGCGGACCCACCGGTCGGCGTCCTTGACCAGGCGCATCAGGTTGGCGACCGAGGTGGAGGGGTTCCTTGCCACGGCCTCACGGACCTGACGATCGTGGTCGCGGGTCAGGGGGCGCAGGGCCTGCGCGGGAGCGTCGGCCCGAGCGGCGACCGCCTTGCGGACCAGGGCCGAGGGGTCGGAGGCCAGGTCGATAAGGGTCATTTGTGGCGTTGTGGGGTCCTGTGCGAGGGCGAGCCGAGCGTCATCGCCGCCACCGATCGGACGGTGGGCGGTGGTGCCGGACTCGCTGTGACTGTCGGCCGCGCCGACGTCCTGCTGTTTCCCCATGGCGCAATCATGTCACGCGCCCGGTTCGCCAGGATCGGCCGCGGGCGGGACCCGGGCGGGTAGGCGCAGGCCGGACATGCCGCCGTCCACCGGCAGCGACGAACCGGTCACCGACCTGGTCGCGGGCGACGCGAGGTAGACGACGGCGGCGGCCACCTCGTCGGCGGTCACCAGGCGGCCGGTCGGCTGCCGGGACGCCAACTGCCGCTTCTCCGCCGTCGGGTCGGCCGCGCCGGCGAGCAGGCGGGTCACCCAGGGCGTGTCGACGGTGCCGGGGGCGACACAGTTGACCCGGACGCCCTCCGTCACCAGGTCGGCGGCCATGGCGAGGGTGAGGGCGTGCACGGCGCCCTTCGACGCCGAGTACAGGGCGCGTCGGGGCAGGCCGACGGTCGCCGCGATCGAGGAGATGTTGACGATCGCCGCGGACGACGACCGGCGCAGGTACGGCAGGGCGACGGCGCTGGTTCGGGCCACACCGGAGACGTTGACGTCGAGCACCCTGCTCCACCGCTCGTCGTCGTCCTCCTCCACAGTGCCCACGGCCGAGATACCTGCGTTGTTCACCAGGATGTCGATGCCGCCGAACGCCTCCGCGACCGAGGCGACGGCCGCGCTGAGGGAGGACCTGTCGGCCACGTCCGCCCGGACGCCGAGTACGCCGGGATGCTCCGGCAGACCGGCCAGCTCCAGATCCAGGACACCCACTCGGGCGCCGGCAGCGGTGAACGCCCGCACGCAGGCGAGACCGATCCCCGATCCGCCTCCGGTCACCACCGCCACGAGACCGTCACACCGCATCAGGCGTCCCGGAGCGGGTTGCGCTGCCGGCCGAGGCCGTCGATCTCGATCTCCATCACGTCGCCCGCGGTGAGGTACGGGAATCGGCCGGAGAGCGCCACTCCCTGCGGGGTGCCGGTGTTGATGACGTCGCCCGGGTCCAGGACGGTGAACTGGGACAGGTGCCAGACAAGGTACGCCACGTCGAAGATCATGTCTTTGGTGCTGGAGTCCTGGCGGGGCTCGCCGTTGACCCAGGAGCGCAGCCGCAGCGCCTGCGGGTCGCCGATCTCGTCGGCGGTGACCAGCCACGGGCCGAGCGGTTGGAACGTCTCGCAGGACTTGCCCTTCGACCACTGGCCGCCGGAGACGGCGAGTTGGAAGTCCCGTTCGGAGACGTCGTTGGACAGCACGTACCCGGCGATGTGCCCGAGAGCGTCGGCCGGCGAGGCGAGGTAGCGGGCCCGTCGGCCGATCACCACCGCCAACTCGACCTCCCAGTCGGTCTTCGTCGATCCGCGCGGGATCAGGACCTCGTCGTACGGGCCGACGACGGTGTTGGGCGCCTTGTAGAAGATGATCGGGTCGGTGGGCGGCGTGGCACCCGACTCGGCGGCGTGCGCCGCGTAGTTCTGCCCGACGCAGAGCACCACCCCGGGCCGGGCGATCGGTGCGCCGACCCGCTGACCGGTGACGTCGATCTCGGGCAGGTCGGTGGCTTCGCGGGCCCGCCGGACGCCGTCGCCGGCGAGGAACTCGCCGTCGATGTCGGCGGTGAGTGACGAGAGGTCGAAGTGCCGACCGTCGACGTACAGCACGGGGCGTTCCCGCCCCACCGGCCCGACGCGCATGAATCTCACGAACCCGACCTCCAGTGCATAGGACGCAAAGCCCCTATTTCCTATAGGATGTTGCCTTGCTAGTGTGTACTCGCTCACACCGGCACAGTCAAGGGGTGGCCGAGGAGGCGAGATGGCCCAGCAGGAACCTCGCGAGGGCCGACTCCGTCCCGCCCGTCGGCTCACCCTCACCGAGGACGTCTACGAGTCGATAAAGACGCTGGTCATGGACCACATCCTTCCCCCCGACGAGCGGGTCAACATCGACGCGCTCGCCCGGGAGCTGGACGTCTCCCCCACCCCGGTCCGCGAGGCCCTCGCCCGGCTGGAGGCCGACGGCCTGGTCCGTAAACGCCCGCTCTCCGGCTACACCACCACGCCGCTGCTGAGCCGCGCCGAGTTCGACGACCTGTTCGACGTCCGCCAACTGTTGGAGGGCGCCACCGCGGGACGGGCCGCCACGCACGCCTCCGCCGAAGCACGCCACCGGATCAGCGCCGAGGCGGCGGCGAGCATCGACGTGGAGGCCGGCGACGGATATCGCCGGCACGCCGCCTTCACCGCGCTGGACGCGAAATTCCACGATCTCATCGCCGAGGTGTCCGGCAGCCCACTGCTGCGGGACACCATCACGCGGCTGCACTCACACCTGCACCTGCACCGGCTGTACTTTCCGGTCGCCGGCGCACCGGACACCAACACCGAGCACCAGCGCATCGCCGCCGCCATCGTCGCCGGCGACGCGGCGGCCGCCACCGAGGCGATGCGCGCCCACCTCAGCGCCGCCCGGGAGCGCCACCTGCCCGCCTTCGACCAGCCACCCACCCCCGGAACACCGCGCGACTCGGCGTGACCCACCCCCACACATCCGAGGAGCCGCCGTGCGGATCGCCCTCTTCATCACCTGCGTCAACGACCTCGCGTTCCCGGCCACCGGCATCGCGGTCACCCGCATCCTGCGGCGACTCGGCCACACCGTCGACTTCCCCGCCGACCAGACCTGTTGCGGGCAGATGCACGCCAACACGGGTTACCGGGCCGAGGCCATGCCGATGGTGCGCAACTACGTCGACGTCTTCGACTCCTACGACGCCATCGTCGTGCCGTCCGGGTCGTGCACCGCGATGATCCGCGACCAGTACCCGCGTCTGCACCCGCCCGCCACCTCGGTGGCCGCCCGCACGTACGAGCTGTCCGAGTTGCTCGTCGACGTTCTCGGCGTCACCGACGTCGGCGCCGAGTTCCCGGAGACGGTCACCTACCACCCGACCTGCCACGGCCTGCGCATGTTGCGCCTCGGCGACCGGCCGCTGACCCTGCTGCGCCAGGTGCGCGGGATCAAGCTGGTCGAGCTGGGCGACGCCGAGGAGTGCTGTGGTTTCGGCGGCACGTTCGCCCTGAAGAACCCGGACGTCTCCACGGCGATGCTCACCGACAAGTGCGCCCGGGTCCGCGACACCGGCGCACGGGTGCTCGCCGCTGCCGACAACTCCTGCCTGGCGCACATCGGCGGCGGCCTCGACCGCCACCGCTCTGGTGTCCGGGCCGTGCACTACGCCGAGATTCTCGCCGAGACGGGAGCCACCTCATGAGCCATCCGGTCGCACCCGCCACCGGGAGCGGGCGGATCCGCACGCCGCTACCCTTCCCCACCGCAGCCAAGCCGGCCGTCGCCGACACGCAACTCCGAGCCAACCTGCACCGGGCCACCCGCACCATCCGCGCCAAGCGAGCGCGGGTGGTCGACGAGGTACCCGACTGGGAGGCCCTGCGGGACGCCGGCTCGGCGATCAAGGCGGACGTCCAACGTCGGTTGCCGGAGTTGCTGGAGCAGTTCGAGGCGTCCGCCACCGCTGCCGGCGCCACAGTGCACTGGGCCCGCGACGCGGCCGAGGCGTGCCGGATCGTTGTCGCGTTGACCCGGGCCGCCGGTGCCGACGAGGTCGTGAAGGTCAAGTCGATGGCGACCCAGGAGATCGAACTCAACGAGGCGCTGGAGGCCGCCGGGATCGCCGCGTACGAGACCGACCTCGCGGAGCTGATCGTGCAGCTCGGCGAGGACACCCCCTCGCACATCCTGGTGCCGGCGATCCACTACAACCGGGCCCAGATCCGGGAGATCTTCCAGCGTCGCATGTCCGACGCGCCGGCCGACCTGAGCGACGAACCGGCCGCGCTGGCCGAGGCCGCCCGCGTCCACCTGCGACGCCGTTTCCTCTCCGCCCGGGTCGCCGTCTCTGGCGCCAACTTCGCCGTCGCCGACACCGGCACCCTCGTGGTGGTGGAGTCCGAGGGCAACGGGCGCATGTGCCTCACCCTCCCCGAGACGCTGATCAGCGTCGTCGGCGTCGAGAAGCTGCTGCCGACCTTCACCGACCTGGAGGTCTTCCTGCAACTGCTGCCGCGATCATCGACCGGCGAGCGGATGAACCCGTACACCTCGATGTGGACCGGCGTCACCCCCGGCGACGGCCCGCAGGACGTGCACGTCGTGCTTGTCGACAATGGCCGGTCCGCCGTGCTCGCCGACCCGGTCGGGCGGCCCGCGCTGTCCTGCATCCGCTGCTCCGCGTGCCTCAACGTCTGCCCGGTGTACGAGCGGGCCGGCGGGCACGCGTACGGCTCGGTGTACCCGGGGCCAATCGGCGCGATCCTGTCGCCGCAGCTGACCGGCGTGGCCGACAACGCCTCGCTGCCGTACGCGTCGACCCTCTGCGGCGCCTGCTACGACGTGTGCCCCGTGAAGATCAACATTCCGGAGATCCTGGTCCACCTCCGCCAGCAGGCACCGCACCCGCCGGCCGAACGGGCCACCATGCGCGTCCTGTCCTGGGTGATGCGCAGCCCTCGACGCTGGGCCGTCGCCCTGCGGCTGGCCCGGGCCGGCGCGGGGCCGCTCGGGGCGTACCGTGAGCGGCGCACCGGCGCCCGGACGCTGCGGCGACTGCCCTGGCCCGCCTCGGCGTGGACCCGGTCGCGAGACCTGCCGCTGCCCGCGCCGCAGACCTTCCGGGAATGGTGGGGAAAGCAGTGAGCGCACGTGACGAGATCCTGGCGCGGCTCCGGACGGCCCTGGCCGACAGCCCGCCGCCGGTGCAGGTGCCCCGCGGGTACCGCCGGGTCGACGACCGACCCGACCTGATCGCAGCCCTCGTCGACCGCCTGGAGGACTACCGGGCGGTCGTCCACCACGGCATCGGCGCCCTACCCCGGCTGCTCGGCGAGGTCGATCGGCTCGCCGTCCCCACCGACGTCCCCGCCGACTGGCTGGCCGGCTACGCCGGGCAGCTGCACCGCGACGCTCCCCCGCTGTCACCGGCCGCCCTCGACGACCTGGACGCGGTCCTGACCGGCTGCGCCGTCGCTGTCGCCGACACGGGGACGATCATCCTCGACGCCGGCCCGGCGCAGGGGCGGCGCGCGCTCACCCTGGTGCCCGACCGGCACATCTGCGTCGTCCGCACCGACCAGGTCGTCGGTCTGCTGCCGGAGGCGTTCACCCGACTGGACCCGCGCGCCCCGCTGACCTGGATCTCCGGTCCGTCCGCGACAAGCGACATCGAGCTCAACCGTGTCGAGGGAGTGCACGGCCCGCGCCGGCTGGAGGTCGTCCTGATCAGCCCGCCGGGCAGCTCAGGCGCCTGACGACGACACCTGCTCGTCGCTGCGGGTCTCGCCCGGCCCGGCCGTCGCGCGCAGCGGAACGCCGCGCACGTTGAGCAGCATGACGATGCCCACGCCGACCACCAGGGCGATGTCGGCGACGTTGCCGACGAAGAACCCGGCGTAGTCGATGAAGTCCACCACGTGCCCGCGAGCGAACCCCGGCTCCCGGAAGAGGCGGTCCAGCAGGTGCGTCGCCGCCCCGCCGAGCACCAGGCCCAACGCCACCGCCCAGGCGCGCGACGTGACCCGCCACGCCACGACAGTCACCGCGACCACCGCCGCCGCCGCGAACACCGCGAAGATCCAGGTGTACGCGGAACCGATCGAGAAGGCGGCACCCGGGTTGTACAGGAGCCGCAGTTGCAGCAGGTCACCGAGAATCGTGATGGTCTGCCCGTCGGAGAGCGCGGACTCGGCCCAGTACTTGGTGAGCTGATCCGCGGCGAGCACCACAGCAGCGATCAACACGACGGCGCGGAACATCCCGGAACCCTAGCTCACGGTTTGGTGCGCGGGCGGCGCCGGCGCCCGGCCCGGCTCAGCCCCGCCGGCCGGGAAAGTCGACGGTGAACGGCGAGGTGCCCACCCGGATGGCGGACGCGTCGACCTGCCTTACGTAGTCCGGGTAGCAGCGGTCGGCGTGCAGGCAGAAGCGGACCCGCTGGCCAGGCAGGAGTCGGGCGTCGTACCGGCCGTCCTCGACGTTCTCGTCGACCGCGACGATGTCGCCGGTGTCGGCGTTGTAGACGTAGACGGGGTAGCTGTAGCCGTACACCGGAAGGCCGTTGGCTTGGCCGGAGACGGCGGTGCCGGCGCGCATCCGCTCGTTCGCCACGGTAGTGCCGCCGGCGACGACCTTGACCCGGGTCGATTTGACGCTGTTCGGCGCCCCACCGGACCACTGGGTGGCGTAGACGCTGTTGGCGCCGCCGTTGCCCGGTGGGATGAACGCCAGCGACCACTCGTACGGGCCGAGCCCGTTGAAGGTGTACGAGCCGTTGCCGGAAACCTTCCAGGTGGTCTCGTACCAGAACGGGTCGTAGGTCGTCAGCGCGACGGTCACCGACACCGGCTGGCCGGTGACCGCGTCGGTGATCGACCCGGTGATCGACCCCGCCCGGTCCAGCAGGATGTCGGGCAGTGTGGTGATCCCGGGCCCTGGCTCGACCACCAGTGCCTTGGCCCGGTCGCCGGTGCCACCCTTCGGGCCGACCCACTGCGCGCCGTGCCCGTTGGCCGAGCCGCCGGCCCAGATGTTGTACCGGTCCGGGTAGAGGCTCCGGAACCGCACCACCCCGTTCTCGTCGGAGATCTCGTTGGCGTCATAGATGTCGGGGAACCGCTTGTCCACCGAGATGGCGATGATTCCCGTGTTGGGCACCGGCGCGCCGGTCGCCCGGTCCCGCAGCGTCACGCGCAGTTCGTTGCCGGGCGGCTGGACCGGCAGCGTCGCGTGGGTCACCCGCCCGGCGACCGCGGTCGCCTCGACCATCCCGCCCTCGTGTACGCCGTCGTTCGCGGTGCCGGTGAACCGGTAGTGGCCGGGCGGCACCTCCAGGTCGAGGTACCCGTTCGGGAAGGCTCCGGCGGGTTTGGTGCAGGTGAAGCCGAGCTCCAGCGGGTCCTGCACACAGAAGTCCCGCACCTCGGCGCCGGTGGCCGCGTCGGCCGCGACGAACCGGATCCGGCCGGCCGGAGGTAGCACGTCGTTGACGACGAGCCGGCCACGGGCCGGGACGGTGACAGCTCCCCAGGGGAATCCGAGCCGGCTCGGGTAGTAGCGGGGCCGGAACACGCCGGGCAGCTGGTTGGTGATCCGGTAGCGCCCAGCCGACACCCCGGACACCCGCCACCGGCCGGCCCGGTCGGTGGTGGTCGAGTAGGTCGGCTGCTGGGCGCCGGAGTCCGGCGCGAGGGTGACCCTGACCTGGCCGGCCGGTCGGCCGGAACGTTCGGTCAGGGTGCCGCTGACGGTCGCGGCGGCGCCACCGGCCCGGACCGGCGCGACCGGACCCAGCACCGCGTCGACCCCGAGCAGCAACAGCGCGGTCAGCGCCGCCAGCAGGAGAGTTCCGGTATATCTGGTGGGACGTGCTACTCGACTGTCCATCGTGCTGGCACCTCCGGAATCGGCGAAGCCCGGCTCGCTTCGCGCACATCACGGCAGCCTAACCACGGCTCTCACCACTGCATGTCAGGTGACGAACACGGACAGTGTCGGTTTTCGAGGCATCTGCGTGAGGCGCGGAAACGCCATAATGCATGGCTCTGGTAATTGCCAAAGACTTGCAACTGTGCGACCGTGTTGATCAACGGTTGCGGCGCCGCGCCCACCCAACCATTGATTCCTCCCCACACCACAGGAGCCCTCTGTGACCCGGATGCGTCCGACCTTCCGACGCCTCGTGGCGTCGACCGCGGCGGCGGGGATGCTCGTCCTCGCCGGATGCTCGGCCCCGGCCACGCCCGACGGCACATCCGGCAGCGCGACGCTCGTCGTCGCCACCTCCGACGAGCCGGACGCGTTGAACCCAGTGCTCAACTACGGCGTCGACGGCGCCTCGCTGATCTTCGACGGCCTCGTCACCCGGGACGACGACAACCGCCTCGTCGCCGGTCTGGCCACGGCGTTGCCGGAGCTGTCACGCGATGGGCGCACCGTGACCGCGAAGCTCCGCGACGGCGTGCAGTTCCACGACGGCACCGCGCTGACCGCCCAGGACGTGGTCTTCACGTACCAGGCCGTCCTGGATCCCACTGTCGACTCGACGCTCCGCTCCGACCTGGACATGGTGGAATCGGTGACCGCGCCCGACGCCGCCACCGTCGTGTTCCGGCTGCGCTACCCGTACGCGCCGTTCCTGCAGCGACTCACCCTCGGCATCGTGCCGGCCAAGCTGCTCAGCGGGCAGGACATCAACACCGCCGGGTTCAATCGCAAGCCGATCGGGACCGGGCCGTACCGGGTCGAGTCCTGGACGCCGGGCGACCGCCTGGTGCTCACGGCCAACGAGAGCTACTTCGGCGGCCGGCCGAAGAACAACCGGGTGGTGGTCGCGTTCGTCGCCGACGACAACGTCCGCGCCCAGCGGATGCGGGCCGGCGAGTTCGACGCCGCCGAGTTGCCGCCGAAGCTGGCCTCCGGCTTCGACGCCGACGCCACGTACCGGGTGCAGCGGGTGCCGACCGCCGACTACCGCGGCGTGATGCTGCCGACGGGCAACCCGGTCCTCGCCGACCCGGCGGTCCGGCGGGCACTCAACCTGGGTGTCGACCGGGCCGCGATGGTGTCCGGGCTCCTCGGTGGCGCCGGCGAACCGGCGTTCGGCCCGATCCCGCCGACCTCCGAGTTCGCCGATCCGTCGATCGTCGGCAAGCCCACCGCCGACCCGACGGCGGCGGGAGCGCTGCTCGACGCTGCCGGCTGGACCCCGGGTCCCGGCGGGGTGCGCGTCAAGGACGGCCGACCGGCCCGGTTCACGCTGATGTACCCGGCGAGCGACACGCTGCGCAAGGACCTGGCCCTCGCCGTCACCGCCGACGCGAAGAAGATCGGCATCGAGGTGACCCCGGCGGGGCTCACCTGGGACGCCATCGACCCGCGAATGAAGTCCGACGCCCTGCTGATGGGCTACGGAACGCCGTTCGACCCGGACTTCGTCTCGTACAAGCTGTTCGGCTCGCGGTTCGCGGGGCAGGGCTACTTCAACCCCGGCTCGTACCGGTCCGAGGTGACCGACAGTGCCCTCCAGGAGGGTCGCGACCAGATCGACCCGGCCCTTCGCAAGGCCGCGTACGCGCAGTTCCAGAAGCAGCTCGCCACCGACGTACCGTGGCTGTTCCTCACCTACCTGCGGCACACCTACGTGCTGAAGTCCTCGGTGCGGGGCGTGGCCCCCCGGGTCGAGGCGCACGAGCACGGGGTGGCTAACAGCATCTGGTGGAACATCGACACCTGGACCCGGTCGTGAGCCGCTCCGGTCGCCTGGCCGGGGCCGGCGCGGTGGTCCGGCGTCGACTCCTCGTCGCCGTGCCGGTGCTCGCCGCGACGAGCATCGGGATGTTCGCCCTCGGCGCCGCCTCGCCGGTCGACCCCGCGAAGCAGTACGCGGGCGCGGCGGCCTTCACCGCCAGCGAGGAGAACCTGGCTCAGCTGCGCGCCAACTGGGGCGTCGACGACCCCCTGCCCGTGCAGTACCTGCGCTGGATCGGCAACCTGGTCCAGGGCGACCTGGGCTGGTCGACCAGCCGCCACGAGCCGGTCGCCGCGGTGCTCGCCGCCCGGGCCGGCTGGACGCTGCTCCTGATCGGCGTGACCCTCGCCCTGGTCCTGGTCGCGAGCCTGCTGCTGGGCGCGCTGGCCGCGTACCGCCGGGGTGGGCTGTTCGACCGCGCGTTGCGGACGGCCGCGTACGCGGTCGAGTCGATGCCGGTGTTCTGGTTGGGCCTGGCCGCGATCGCCGTGTTCGCGCTGGCCCTGGGGTGGCTGCCGGCGGGCGGGCTCACCGACGTCACAGCGACCAGCACCTCCTGGGCCGATGTGGCGCACCACCTGATCCTGCCGGTCGGGGTGCTGGCCGTGTCCCAGGCGCCGTGGTTCGTGCTGTTCGTCCGGGACGCTGTCGCGGAGAGCCTGCGCGACGACCACGTGCTCGCGGCGCGGGCACGCGGGTTGCCCGGTCGGACGGTGCTGTTCGGGCACGCGCTGCGGACCGCGCTGCTGCCGTTCCTCACCCTGGTCGGCACCCACCTGCCCGAGCTGGTCGGCGGGGCGGTGCTGGTCGAGACGGTCTTCTCGCTGCCGGGCCTCGGCGCCGTCACTGTCGCCGCCGCGCTGGGCAGCGACTTCCCGCTGCTGGCGGCGATCACGCTGGTCACCACCGCTGTGGTGCTGGCCGCGAACCTCGCGACCGACCTCGCCTATGCCGCCGCCGACCCGAGGGTACGACTCGATGGCTGACCTCGCCGCCCGACCGCCGCTGCTCCGAGTGGCCCGGTCGCGGCTGCGGCTGCGGCTGCGGCCCGGCCAGGCTGGCGCCGTCGCGGCCGGTCTGGTCCTGCTCGTGGCCGTCGCCGGCTCGCTGCTCGCCCCGCTCGTCTGGCCGCTCGACCAGAGCGCTGTCGCACTGGACCAGACCCGGTTGGCGCCGTCCTGGACCCACCTCGCCGGCACCGACGACCTGGGCCGCGACGTGGCGCACCGTGCCGTCTACGGACTGCGGGTGTCGCTGCTCGTCGGCGCGGTCGCCGCGCTCGTCGCCACCGTCCTCGGGGGCGTGGTCGGCGGAATCGCCGGCACGCTCGGCGGCCGGGTGGACCGGATCCTGATGCGGATCGTGGACACCATCGCCGCGATGCCGCACCTGCTGCTGGGCATCTTCATCGTCGCCATGCTGCGGCCCAGCCTCGGTGCGGTGATCGCCTCCGTCGGGCTCACCCACTGGCTCTCCACCGCCCGCATCGTCCGATCCGAGTTGTTGAGCCTTCGGACCCGACCGTTCATCGACGCCGCCATCAGCGGCGGGGCCGGCCGGCTCCGGGTCCTCACCCGGCACCTGCTGCCGCACGTCCTGCCCCGGCTGGCGTTGGCCACCACCCTGATGATCCCGCACGCGGTGTGGCACGAGACCGCCCTGTCGTTCCTCGGCCTCGGCCTGCCGCCGCACCTCGCGTCGCTGGGCAACATGATCAATGACGGTCAGGGGTCGCTGCTCACCGGCGCCTGGTGGGCCAGCCTGGCACCGGGCGCGGTCATCGTCGTGGTCACCCTCGCCATCGCGGTCCTCGCCGCCCGTTGGCGCGACCGCCTCGATCCCCGGGTCCGAGCGGAGCTGCACCTGTGACCACCACCGAATCCGTTCCCGCTTCGGCGCCTTCCCGCGCCGTGATGACCCGGCCGCTGCTCGCCGTCGACGGCCTCGGCGTCGAGTTCCGGCTCCGGGACGCACGCGTGCGCGCGGTCAGCGATCTCAGCCTCACCGTCCGGGCCGGCGAACTGTTGGCCATCGTGGGCGAGTCCGGCTGCGGCAAGTCCGTCCTGGCCCACGCCCTGCTCGGCCTCCTGCCCGGCAACGCCACGACCACCGGCCACGCCGTGCTGCACCACCCCGGCGCCGACCCGGTCGACCTGGTCACCTGCGGCCAGCGCCACCTGGCCCGGCGGGTACGCGGGCGTCGGGTCGGGCTGGTCCCGCAGAGCCCGGCCACCGCCCTGAACCCGGTCCGCACCGGACGGCGACTGCTCGCCGAGACGCTGCGGGCGCACGGCCGTGACCGCGCCGACGCCGACCACCTCGCTGTCGACGTCGGGCTCGACCCGGCGGACCTGGACCGCTACCCCCACGAGCTGTCCGGCGGCATGGCGCAGCGCCTGGTCACCGCGCTCGCGCTGGCACCCGACCCGTCGCTGCTCATCGCCGACGAGCCCACCACCGGGCTGGACCGGCCGCTGGTCGACCACACCCTCGACCTGCTGCGCCGTCGCTGCGACAACGGCGCCTCCGTCGTGCTCATCACGCACGACCTGGCCGCCGCACGCCGGGTCGCCGACACCGTCGCCGTGATGTACGCCAGCCGCATCGTGGAACACCGGGACACCGACGAACTCTTCACAGCGCCGACCCACCCGTACGCCTCGGCGCTGCTCGACGCCCTGCCGGACCGGGCCTTCCGGCCGGTGCCGGGCGACCCGCCGATGCTCACCGCGCTGCCCCCCGGGTGCGCGTTCGCGCCCCGCTGTCCACGCCGCACCGACACCTGCGCGGACCGACCACAGCCGACGCCGGTCACCGGTAGCGGCACGGTGGCCTGCCACCACCCGATCGTTTTCGGAGCCGTCACGTGAGCAGCACGCACCTCCTCGCCGACCGGGTGACAGTCGGGTACGGCCGCCAGGTCGTCCTCGACGACGTCACAGTGCGGATCGACCGGGGAGAGACTGTCGGACTGCGCGGGCCGTCCGGCTGTGGAAAGTCGACACTGGCCCGGGTCCTGGCCCTGCTGCACCAACCCGATCAGGGCCGGGTCAGCATCGACGGCACCGCTGTCGACGCCGTCCGGTACGCCGTGCCGGTCGCCCTACGGACCCGCGTCGCCGCCCTGTTCCAGAGCCCGCGCGCGGCCGCCGACCCTCGACTGAGCCTCACCGACCTGATCGCCGAACCGCTGCGCGCCACCCGGACGCCCGAGTCGGTGGTCCGGGAACGGGTGGCCGAACTCGCCGACCTCGTCGGCCTCACCGCGGATCTGCGCGGCCGGCGTCCCCACGCGGTGTCCGACGGGCAGCTGCAACGCGCCTGCCTCGCCCGTGCCCTCGTACACCGCCCCGACTACCTGCTCTGCGACGAGGCCACCGCGATGCTCGACGCCTCGACCCAGGCGCACGTCGCCGCCGTCATTCGCGATTACCAGCGTACGCAGCGCGCCGGTGTCCTGGTCATCACCCACGACCAGACCCTGCTGGACCGCTGGAGCGACCGGATCGTCGACCTCGATCGTCCGGCGTACGAGACGGTCTCCTCGAAATGAGCGGTGGACGCTGCGGCGTCCGCTGGGTCCCACCATGTGTGGGACCCAGCGGACCGTCAGGCGGGCGGTGACTGGGCGGTGTCGGCCAGGAGCAGGGACAGCTCCCGGACCAGGTCGTCCATCGTCTGCCCGCTCTGCGCCTTGACCAGGCCGAGCGCGAGGTCGGCCAGGAGATAGAAGCCGAGGGTACGGGCCTGCTCAGAGCTGAACGCCGACATCAGCGCCTCGGCGCCAGCGAGGTCACCGCGGTGTTTGGCCGCGATGACCCCGGCGGCGCGTTGCACGATCTCGGCGGCCTCGGGGGTGTACCCGCTCACGCCGGGTCAGATCTTCGGGGTCGCGGCGCGGGCGGCGTCGAAACGGGCGGTGACGTCGGTCCAGTTGACCAGGTGCCACAGCCGGTCCACGTAGTCCGGGCGCACGTTGCGGTACTGCAGGTAGTAGGCGTGCTCCCAGGCGTCGAAGACCAGGACCGGGGTGGAGCCCTGCCCGACGTTGCCGTGGTGGTCGTAGACCTGCTCCACGATCAACCGTTGGCTCAGCGGCTCCCAGGCAAGCACGCCCCACCCGGAGCCCTGCACGCCCTTCGTCGCGGCGGACAGCTGGCCGGCGAAGCCGTCGAAGGAGCCGAAGTGCTCGTCGATCGCCGCCGCCAGCTCACCGTCGGGACGGTCACCGCCGTCCGGGGACAGGTTGTTCCAGAAGATCGAGTGCAGCACATGCCCGGACAGGTTGAACGCGAACGTCTTCTCCAACCCGACAAGCGTCGCGTAGTCGCCCTTGTCCCGAACCTCGGCAAGCCGGTCGAGCCCATCGTTGGCGCCCTTGACGTACGCGGCGTGGTGCTTGTCGTGGTGCAGCTCCAAGATCTCCCCGGACATGGCGGGCTCGAGTGCCCCGTAGTCGTAGGGCAGGTCGGGCAGGTTGTACACGGCCATCAGGTACGTCCTCTCACTGCTGCCATAGTTTGGCTGTTGCCATTATCTTGCAACAAGGGCCCGCATGTCGGGAGGGGGCGCGATCGATAGTCGAAAGGTCGGACCGGACGCCGTACGATGGGCGGCAGTGCTGGTTCGCCCCACCGTCGTGGTGGGGCGTCGTAAGAGGGAACCCGGTGCAAGACCGGGACTGCCCCGCAGCGGTGAGCGGGAACGACCGCCGTCATACGCACTGGACACGTGAGCGTCTGGGAAGCGACGGCCAGTAGGAGATCGGTGCACGCCGATCGTGCCCGCGAGTCCGAAGACCTGCCCGCACCGCGTACGCGTCCGCGTACGCCGCCACCGGCCTCTCGGGAGGGCCTGAGCGAGGCCCGGTCATCGGCCGGTGCCCTGCCGTTTCCTTCCCGTGTGGTCGGGGGTAGACCTCGAGGGAAGGACACCCGTGACCACACCGTTTGGGCTGAGCACCGTGCTCGGCTACCCCCGCATCGGCCCGCACCGAGAGCTCAAGCACGCCGTCGAGTCCTACTGGGCCGGCCGGATCGACGCCGACGCTCTACAGGAGACCGCGGCCGGCCTGCGCGCCGAGGTGTGGCGCTCGCTGCGCGACGCCGGTCTCGACGCCGTGCCGTCGAACACGTTCTCGTTCTACGACCAGGTGCTCGACACCACGGTCCTGATCGACGCGGTACCGGACCGTTTCCGCCACCTCGGCCTCAGCGACCTGGACACCTACTTCGCCATGGCTCGCGGCACGGCACGGGAACCGGCTCTGGAACTGACCAAGTGGTTCGACACCAACTACCACTACCTGGTGCCGGAGGTCGGCCCGGACACGGTGTTCACCGCCCGCCCCGACAAGGCGGTGCGGGAGTACGCCGAAGCCAAGGCCCTCGGCGTCGCCACGCGGCCGGTGCTGGTCGGGCCGGCGACCTACCTCCTGCTGTCCAAGGCCACCGGAGACACTCCGGAAGGGTTCCGGCCGTTCGACCGACTCGATGACCTCGTCGCGGTCTACGCCGACATCCTCGGCACGCTGGCCGACGCTGGGGTCGCATGGGTCCAGCTCGACGAGCCCGCGTATACCGCCGACCGCACCTCGGACGAGATCGCCGCGCTGCGTGCCGCGTACCGTCGGCTCGGCAGCGTGGAACACCGGCCCCGGTTGTTCGTCGCGTCGTACTTCGGTGACCTCGGCGACGCGCTGCCGGCGCTGCTGGGCACTCCGGTCGAGGCGGTGGGCATCGACCTCGTCGCCGGGCCGGCGAACCTGAAGAGGCTCGCCTCCGCCGGGCCGCTGCGGAGCAAGACGATCGTCGCGGGGCTGGTCGACGGGCGCAACATCTGGCGTACGGACCTGCGCGCCGCCACCGCGACCGGGGCGGTGCTGACCGGGCTGGCCGACCACGTCGCGGTGTCGACGTCGTGCTCGTTGCTGCACGTGCCGGTGGACCTGGCCGCCGAACCCGACCTCGATGACGACCTGCGTGCCCGGCTGGCGTTCGCCCGGCAGAAGGTCGACGAGGTCGTGGCGCTCGGACGCGCCCTACGCGACGGCGTCGGCGTCCTACCCCCTCCCCCACCCGCCGCACCGGCAGCCTGGCGCAACGACGCGGTCCGCGCCCGCCTCGACGCGCTGCGGCCCGAGCACGTACGACGGGGGCCCTACGCGGAGCGAGCCGCCAAGCAGCAGGCCCGACTGGGCCTTCCGCCGCTGCCCACCACCACCATCGGGTCGTTCCCCCAGACGCAGGAACTGCGCCAGGCCCGGGCGGCGCACCGGGCCGGCCGCCTCGACGACGCCGGTTACGCCGAGCGGATGCGCGCCGAGGTCGCGCACGTCATCGCAGTGCAGGAACGACTCGGGTTGGACGTGCTGGTGCACGGCGAGCCGGAACGCAACGACATGGTGCAGTACTTCGGGGAACAGTTGGCCGGGTTCGCCGCCACTGTCAACGGCTGGGTGCAGTCGTACGGCTCCCGCTGCGTCCGCCCACCCATCATCTACGGCGACGTCACCCGGACCGGCCCGATGACCGTCGCCTGGTCCACCTACGCGCAGTCGCTGACGAACCGGCCGGTCAAGGGCATGCTCACCGGCCCGGTGACGATCCTGGCGTGGTCGTTCGTCCGCATCGACCAGCCCCTCGTCGACACCGCCAACCAGGTCGCCCTGGCCCTGCGCGACGAGGCCCGCGACCTGGAGGGCGCCGGCATCCGCGTCATCCAGGTCGACGAACCCGCCCTACGGGAGACGCTGCCGCTGCGCCGGGCGGATCAACGCACGTACCTGGACTGGGCCGTGGGGGCGTTCCGCCTGGCCACCAGCGGAGTCGCCGACGCCACCCAGATCCACACGCACCTGTGCTACTCCGAGTTCGGTGAGGTCCTGCCCGCGATCGACGCCCTCGACGCCGACGTCACAAGCATCGAGGCGTCCCGGTCGAAGATGGAGATCCTCGACGACCTGCGCACCACCGGCTACCAACGCGGTGTCGGGCCCGGTGTGTACGACATCCACTCCCCCCGCGTACCGGAACAGGCGGAGGTCACCGACGCCCTGCGTCGCGCCGTCGCCGCAGTGCCCGCCGACCGGCTCTGGGTCAACCCCGACTGCGGCCTGAAGACCCGCGGGTACGCAGAGATCGAACAGGCCCTGACCCGCCTCGTCGCGGCCGCCGCCGAAGTCCGCAGCACGCTCACCTGAGCGCACGGTGGGGCGGCGCGCCGCCCCACCGTGGCCCCTGGCTTCGCGGCGCCACCGATGTCCGTCCCGGCCGGTCCGGCGCGGCAGCGTCAGCCGACGTCGAGGGGCACCCGCCGAGCGCGGGAGTCTGGGCGGCCGCCGAGGATGCCGGCGAGGATCTCCGCGCCGTCGACGACCCTCGGGCCGGGGCGGTTGAAGTAGGCAGGCCCGTCGACCACCCACACCTGCCCCCGACGGACCGCGGGCAGGTCCGCCCAACCGGGTTGCGCGGTCGCCACGGACAGCTCGTCGACGGTTCGCTCGGGCGTGAACCCGCACGGCCCGAACACCACCACCTCGGGAGCCAGGTCCGCGACCACCGACCACAGGTGCGGGGTGCTGTGCGCGCCCGGCCCGAGCAGCAGCGACCGCCCGCCCGCATGGGTGATCTGCTCCGGAACCCAGTGCCCGCCAGGCATCAACGGGTCGAGCCACTCGACGAACAGCACAGTCGGCGCTCCGGGCACCGGCCCCGGCAACGCGGCGAGGCGACGCTCGGCGTCGGCTCGGATCTCCGCCGCCCTGCCTTCGGTACCGGTCAGCGCGGCCACGGCATCGACCGTGTCCAGGATCCCGTCGATGGTCCTCGCCTCCAGGGACATCACAGTGGTGTCGAGATCGATCAGACCAACCGCGTCGTTGACCCGCTGGTAGGAGACCGCACACACGTCGCACAGATCCTGGGTCAGAATCAGATCCGGCTTCAACCCCTCCAGCAGGGCGACGTCGAGCTGGTACAACGACGATCCTCGGTGCGCGTCACCGGCGATCGCCGCCGAGATCTCCCGGCTCGTCAAAGTCTCCGGCAGGGACGTCGCGGTCACCGTCGGAATGTCGGCCAGAGCCCCCGGCGGCCAGTCACACTCGTGGGTACGCCCGACCAGGTGCCCGGTCAGGCCAAGCATGGCCACGATGTCCGTGGCCGCCGGCAACAGGGAAATGATCCGCACAACCGCCTGCCTACCAGGCGCGACCGATCCACGTCCACTCCCCGACAGCGAGACCACGGCGGCCATCAGTGTGGTCAACGACCGTCTCAGCTCAGCACGCCTCGACTGGTTTGCGGTAACGGGGTTGCCAAGCGGTCACGCGGTATCCCGCCTTCTCGTACAACCGAACGCTGTTGTTCGGATTTTCCGCGACCGTGCTGAGTCGGGCCGTCGAGACTCCCGCTTCCGCCAAGATGCGGAGCGTGCGCCTCATCACCGCAAGACCGACGCCCCGCCGGCGCCACGCGGTGCCGACGGCAACCCACGGCGTCCGGGCGGTGCCGTCGGCCTGCAACTCGTTCACCACGACCGCCGCGATGTCGTCCCCCGCCCACACGACGCACCAGATGTCGATGTCCTGGACGTCGCGGAGGTACTCCTCGTAGGTCCTGGGCCGGTAGCCGTCGCGTGCTCCCGCGAAGCACTCCTCGATCACCTGGTGGATCTGGGGGTGGTGGGCATCCTCGACCGGACGTTGGGTGAGCCCTTCGGGCAGCCGAATGTCGCCGTCCGGTAGACCGTTCAGGTCGTGGGCCATGTCAACGGCCGTGAACGCGACCCGGTAGCCGCGAGCTGTCAGCAGTGCCAGATTGCCCGGTTGGTGCTCGCCCACGTTCGCGCCGAAGACGCTCCGGCCGCCGACCGGCCTGCTGCCGTCGAACTCGATGGCACGTGCCTCCTGCCAGCGCAGCATGGCGCTGCCGATGCCCCGTCGGCGCCACGCTGGTTCCACACATCCGCTCAGCAGGTAGACCCGGGTATCGGCCGCTTCGGACCACCAGTCCATCCAGGTGAAGCCGATAATTCGCCCCGAGTCGGCTTGGGCGATCAGACAGAACGGGTGTACGCCGTTGGGGTCCACGCTGGTATCGGGACCGGGCAACCAGAAATCGCCGTCGGCCCGGTGCACCTCGGCACGGACGGCCTGGACGCCGGCAATGTCACTGGCACCCGCATAGAGCCGCATCGTGACGCCAGCCTCCACCAGTGAACCGAACTGCTCTACCGCCACTGTCCCGCCCTCTCCGTGCCAGTTCTTCGGAGGACTGCACGCCCGGTCATCGCGACGACCGTCGCACCCGCGCTACGGACCGCTGCTCTCGATGTTAAGACGTACACGCGGAGAAGCCCATTACCGGTTGATCCGCTAACGGGCTTCTGACCTGCACGAACTGAGAGTGGGCGATGCCGGTACCGAACCAGTGACCTCCTCGGTGTGAAGTCTCGGACGGCTGTCCTACCCTGCCGAATGCCTCGCGGGTCAGTGAGTAGAAAGCCGGTGGTTCAGAAACGGACGACCACGCTACGGTTCGCGGATGAGCATCCTGCCCGGCGCGACGAAGAAATCGTTCGCGGGTCGCGATCTTCGGCATCGCACACTTGATAAGCACTCATTCAAGTTGTGTGATTTCCGTGGCGTCGACCTCCGGGGCGCCTCCCTCCGCGGTGCCAGCTTCTCTGGCTGCGATCTGCGGGATGCCGACCTGCGTGACACGGATCTGTCCTACGCGCGGTTCAGCTATGTCGTGACGCACGATCCGGAGTACGGACGAACGGATGTTACCGGGGCCCGGTGGAACGGCGCCAACCTTCGAGGCGTCACCGTCGAGCGCGTCATTGGGTGGCCGCGCGGTCTCTCAGACTCCGGGGTTACGTCCGGTTGACGTGTCGGCACCCGGTGCCACTCTGGCCCTCGTCGAGGACGCCAGCGCGGCTGCTCACCGACCTCGACGTCCACCCCAGAGCGCCATGCAGGTGCTGGACTACCCGTTCAAGGCTGCATGACGAGGCACTAGTTACCGACGCCGAGGCTCGCCATGAACGCCGCCGGGTAACGGTCACCGCGCACGGCACCCTTCGGCACGGCAGCCTCGATCTCTTCGAGATCATCGGCCGACAGCTTCACGTAGGGCGAGGCTCCCGGCAAGGCAGCAGTCGACCAAGATCCGATGCCCCAACCGGAAGCCTCGCTGTTGTCCTACCCTGCCGCGATTCCCCTGTCCGACCGCACCCTCATTTGCCTCGCTGACCTGATCCGCAACCACCGAACGCAGGTGGAGAATCGCGCAGCGCTTGGCTGGCGGTTCAACAAGTTTGACCCGAGTACCAGGCGTTGGATACGGCGTTGGCGCCGCCGATGTCCCACGTTCCCGGGCCGATGCACCAGGTCCAGTCGTCGCGGGGCCACGTCGCGTCGACGTAGATGAGCACATGGGTGTTCCCGCAGTGGTTGTACCAGGCCGTCACCGCGTCTTCGTAGTAGCCGCAAACCTGCGCGGCGACGTCCTCGCTGCCGGGCTTGGCCTGCTCCGAAACCGCGGTGGTTTCGGGTTGGGACAGGCGGGAGCCGGCGCCCGGACTTGCCTGTGCCACGGTCCCGGACAGGGTGAGTGCGCCGAGGATCGCGGTCACTGCCGAGATCCGAAACGCCGTTCTGTACCACATTTTCACAATGGTCTCCTGTCAGCCGCCGCTGCGGCCTAGATGATGCTGCTGGCTGCATGAAGTGATCGATGTACTTCCTCGCGCTCCTTCCATCGCGAAAACACGGACCGATGTAACACGCTCAAGTGAACCTTCTTCCGTAAGGCGGAATCAGATTCAACCCTGACTGAGCGGACTTCCTAAGATAAGAGTGCACGCCACAGCCGGGTCTGTCGTTACTGGTAAGCGCACAAGTCTTTAGTCTGCGCGTACTCTCGCGCACTGCTCGCGGAACTGGCGTGGCGAAAGGCCGTAGGCGCTGCGGAACGCCTGGCTGAAATGCGCCGGGCTGGTGAACCCCCACTGGGCGGCGATCGTGTGGATCGGGCGCGCGCCTAGTTGGGGGTTGGCGAGGTCGCGTCGGCACTGCTCCAGGCGACGCTCGCGGACCCAGCCGGCGACCGTGCGCCCTTCCTCGTGGAACAGCTTGTGCAGGTATCGCAACGAGATGTGATGCGCTGCGGCGATCGCGTCCGGTGTCAGGCGCGGATCGCCCAGATTCTCTCGGACGAAGGCGTAAATCTGAGCCATCAACGCTCGCCGTTGGGTGTGGGAGGGCACCGCGCTTTGGACGTCCAGCGCGTTGGCCAGTGCCGCTGTCAACACGTCAATGGTGAGGGTGGACAGCCGGGCGGCGTCCAACGGACTGAGTTCGTCCATGTGCCGGGCAAGGCGCAGCAGGAATTGTGAAGATAACGCGCCGATGCCTTGGGCGCCAGGGATGCGAACTGCGCTCAGGCGCCGCAACTCCCGAGGGGGCAACGGCAGCAACGAGCGCGGGAAGCGCAGGAGCAGCAGCTGACTAACTGGCGCATCCGGGGTGAATTCGGCCACGTAGGGCCGGGAGGTGTCATACAGTATCAGGTCCCCCACGCCGAAATCTGTGCGCTGGCCGTCTTGCGTGATCATGCCGCCACCGCGCACAAGGCAACCCAGCTTGAACACCTCGGGATCGGCCTGCCGAATGAGCTTGGGAGTACGGTGGACCGAGTGCGGCATCGTGGTCATTAATGTCGCCTGCACGGGACCGAACTCGCTGATTCCGACCTGAGCCCGAAATCCGGGCTCCCACTGCGATTCACAGCGTAAATCGTAGGGCACCCAGAGCTTCGAGTTTACCTCGCGCCAGAAGGCGAACCCGTCTTCAACCGGGACCTCGGTGGTGCTGACTACGTCCATGACTCACCTTCGCGCTGTCGCTGCAGGGGTCAGACCACGATAGCTTGGCGTCGATATAGCGGCGTTGCGATGTTATGGCGCGGGTCAGGAATTGAGGGCTGTTCATCGTGATGGGCCTGGTCGCGATGGGTGGCAGGCAGCGTGTGTCGACATAGGACGAGGCTCCCGGTAAGACAGCCGTCGACCAAGACCCGATGCCCCAACCGGGAGCCTCGCTGTGCTGTCCTACCCGTCTGCGGTCGCGCTGTCCAGCCGCACTCTGAACCACCTGGCCGACCTCATCCGCGCCGAACGCACCCGCCGCCGCGGCCGGTGGCGACGTCGTGATGCCGGCAGGCCCTGCTCACCCTGGCCCATCTGCGTAACGGTGACACCATCGCTCGACTGGCCTGCGGCTTCGCGGTCAGCGTCACCACGGCCTGGCGGCACGTCCGAGAAGCCATCGACTTGCTCGCCACGCAGGCCGAGGACCTGAACGCGGCCATGCGGCGCATCGCCAGGATCGCGTACGCGATCCTGGACGGCACCCGGATCCCGATCGACCGAGTCGCGGACCAGAGGCCGTACTACTCCGGCAAGCACAAGCGCCACGGAGTCAACGTGCAGGTCATCGCGGACTGCAAGGGACGCCTCATCTGGGCCTCGCCGGACCTGCCCGGCGCCGTGCACGACCTGACCGCCGCCCGCACCCACGGCCTGAACGACGCGCTGACCAGCGCCAACGTGATGACCTTCGCCGGCAAGGCGTACCAAGGCGTCGGCGGCAGCACCCGCACGCCGTTCAAGCCCCGCCGTCACCGGCCACGATTGTCCCGCCGGCAGAAGACCGTCAACCGGCACCAAGCCAAGATCCGCGCTGTCGGCGAGCGCGCCGTCGCCACCCTCAAGGGCGGGGAAGATCCTGGCCAAGCTACGCTGCTGCCCCCGACTGGGTTTGGGCTGGTCGGGCTGCGATGTATAGGGCGAGGATGGCCTTGATGATCGCGGTGGCGCGTTGTCATTGGCTGTCAGAAATAGGCACTGAGCTGCACAGACACGATCAAGTCGTGAACGCTTCTTGTCACTGGTTGTCAACCTCAGGCGGGGGTTTTCGGGGGTAAACGAGGACAGGCCGACAGAACGTCGCCAGGTTCCGCCACCCCGCTCCCCCACATCGAGTGGCGCCGACAGTGACCTCTCGCGGCGGGCCCAGTCCTGTAGATCGGTGAGTTGGGCGTGTTCGGCGGGCAGTGACACCGTGAAGTACGCGGTCTCGCGGCTGGTCCTTCCACCGGTGGTGCGGGTCCGGATGATCCCGACTGCCTGCTCTGCGTGGGGGAGTCGGATACCACCGGGAGTTCGCAGGGTGATGGCCTTGACGGTTCGGGTCTCACGGCGGCCATGACCGCGATCACGGCGCCGGTCCCCGACAGGCACGTCCGGCCAGGGTAGGGCTTTGAGCTGGGTGTACAGGATGGGCTGGTTAGCTTTCGCCGGGATCATCAGGTGGGCGCCCCGGGCGGCGATCTCCTGCGCGTGGGCGGTCTGGGTGTGCAGAGCGTCGGCGATGAACAGCAGACCCGTCAGGCTGCCCATCACCTGCTCGACCGCGTCGAGCAGCGGCGCGAACGCGGGGATTTCGTTGGACTTCGCGGCGATGGTGACCTGGGCCAGGATGATGCCGGTGCTGGTATCCAGCGCGGAGAGCAGACGGACTCGACCGCCCTGGCCGCAGCGTGCTCCCCGCAGGGCCTTGCCGTCCACGGCGATCACCGTCCGGTACCGGTGTGGTCGGGATTCGACCGGTCGGACGCGGGTTCGTAGCCAGTCGGCCAGGACGGTGGACAGCAGCGCGTCGTCGAGGCGGGTCACCAGGCGCCATACGGTCGTGCCCACGGGCATCTGGTCGCCGAAGCCGAGTTGGTCGCGGGCTTGGTCGTCCAGATCTTGGAGCCAGTCGGTGATCGCGGCGAACGACGATGCGCCAGCCAGGACCGCGCACACCGCGACCGCGAGGAGACCTGCAGCGGGTACCGCACCCCGCGAGGGTCGCGGGGATCCGGTACGCGCGACAAGACGCGTAGCAGTCCTGACATCTCACCCTCGGTGACGATGGGTGGTGACGCGTCGGGGTAGCCGGCGACCACGGACGGTGCGGTGATCGGGCTTGATGGCGTCGGCGGGTGAGATCCTCGGGGCGTCGTGAAGCGTAGAGAACTCCATGATCACCGGTGCGGTCTCACCCGCTCTGCTCGCCTCCACAAAGGCCACTCGCCGCGAGGACTCCCCAGCTCAGCGCAGCCGTCAACCGACTACGCGATCACCCTGCATCACACCGATTCCCCGCCACAGAGGACGACCGCACCTCGCTTTGCGAGTAGCTCGTCCGACACGCCGCAGGCCGGCTCCAATGGCGACCAGTCGCTCGATCGCTTGCCATTGGAGCCGGCCCGCTCAGGTCAAGGGCGCATTACCGGGACGAGAAATCCGTCACCCGGACATCGGTCAGTGAGTGGCGGTGAAGTCGTACAACTCCGACGCGGTGTCGTCGAAATACGGTGACCACCACAAGGTCGGTGCCGCGTACGAGTTGAGCGTGCTGTTGACCCCGTTGAGGTAGCCCCAGTTCCCATCCCAGTTGATCAACCACGGGCCGCCGCTGGCGCCTGCGGTCAGGTCGCAGTTGATGCGGATCCGCGCCCCGGACTGGGTCGAGTTGCCGCTGCACCTCAACAGGTTGCCGCCGTCGAACGGCGCGCCGCTCGGATAGCCGAAGTTGTTGATGCCGACCGTGAAGCCCTGGTGCGTACGGAAGCCGTGGCCCCCGAACTGGTTCACGATGTGGACGCCGTTGCGGGTGTTCATGATGGCCACGGCCATGTCGGCCTCCCAGTTGGAGTTGTCGATCCAACTGCTCCAGGTCCACAGCTCGCGGGCCGTCCAGGTGCCGTGCGGCCGAGGGTTGGCCAGGTCATCGTCGTACGCCGGGACGAACGACCAGTTGGTGGCGAGACTGCTGCCGGGGCCGCCGTGGATGCAGTGGCCAGCCGTCCACACGGTGTTGAAGCCAACCGAGTTGATGACCGCGCCGGAGCAGACCCACGATCCGCCGTCCATGTTGAAGAAGACCTTGCCGTTGGACCGGGCGGTCGGGTGGTTGGAGCCGAGGTTCGGGTTGATGGCCTGCGTGGACATGCCCGGGGTACCCATCAGGCCCGCCACCGGAGGCACATCCACCGGCCTGGACCGGCTGGTCGGCGCGGCAGACGAGGTCCCTCCACTCTGGGCAAAACGCCGTGCCGCGGCCTTGTACGAGGGAGACTCCTCGACGGGCCTGGCATTGCGCATCCGCTCGGGCGTCCAGTACACCTCGATCGCCGCGTCGGCAGTCACCTGCGCGCCGTACCGCTGCCTGCCGGCCGCCCACGCCTCGGCGCTGACGGCCGTACCCACCTGACGGATGCTGTCACCGTCGGCGTGCGGAGCCGCCTGCGCCGGCTGGCCGACGGTCAGCAGCGGCAGGGCCAAGGCCAAGGCCAGGATGAGGTGCCTTAGGCGCCGCCCGGTATTCCTGGGTTGCATGTAGACCACTCCCTTGTCGGGTCGAGTTGCCGGACCTGAATTCGAGTGGAGCCCCCGATTCCGATCCGGCGATTTGCTTCACAATGAGCGCGGCGCCTACGTTTTTCAATGGGAATCGGTCAGTAACTGTTGTGGACGATCCCACACCGCAGCGAGGTATCTGCTGAGGTCCGCACCATTCAGAGGCGACTCGTCGCTGTTTGATACAAACCGGTTTCTGGGCTCATCATCGGCCTGTAGGCCTGCCGTTCAATGAGCGCGCAAGGGCGCTTATCCGGCGCCAAGGCACACGAAAGCGGCAGCCGTGGCGAGGTCCACCGGGTCACCGGTGGCGCGCAACACCTGCTGTGCCTCGGCGAGGGCGGGCGCGGCAGGTGTGCCCGCCCGCAGTCGACGGTGCAGCTCGGTCATCAGTGCCACGGTGCGGTCCGCGGGCACCGGCAGCAGCGCCGCGACGAGCGTGCGGGTGCCGCTCGCCAGCAGTGCCGAGACGAAGCCCATGAGTTCATCACCGAGGGTGGCTTCGGCCCGTCCGCTCTCGCAGGCGGAGGCGATCACGCATCCCGGAGCCGTGCTCAGCCGCTCCAGTTCGTACGCGAACAGCGGGCCGTCGGCGAGCTCCAGGGTCGAGAAGAGCGGGTTGTCGGCACGGAACGTTCCGTGCGTCGCGATGTGAGCCAGGCGCGCACCGGACAGGGCTGCGGTGACCGTGTCCACCGTAGCCTGCTCCCCTACCAGCGCAGTCGCCTCGGGCCACAGCGCCGCGAGTGCCGCGACCTCACTGAGCGCATCCGGCAGGCGCGGACCGGCGACCAGGACCGGCCGCCCGCCGGGTGCGGACCGTTGGGTGGCGGCGAGCCAGGTCGCGGCCGATGGTGCGATCGTGACCGGACGCCCCACGCAGGACGGCAGTGCTGCCCATGGCAGCGCGTACAACGCCTGGCCGGGCACGATGACCAATGGCAGGTCGCCGAGCCTGCGCCGGATCGGGCCGAACAGGTCTGCGTCGACCAGGCCGGCGGAGTGCTCGAGTGCCGCCGACGCCCCGGCCGAGGCGCCCAGCGTGACCAGTCGCCGCAGGGCGAACCGGATGCGTCCCTGGTGCTTGAGCACGGCAGGCAGCGCGCAGAGATCGTGCAGGCTGGCCCGCCCGTCACGCACCAGGACCGCCCAGATCCGGTCGCCGTGGCTAAGCAGCTCGACGAGAACGGCCGGGCCGAGCTGAGCGGTGATCGCCGCGATGTCAGGGACGCAGACCGGCGTCCCGTCTCCGGTGCCGGCGCCCTGGCTCCGTCGGGCCAGGTCGCGTACGTTGGCCTCGAGTGCGGACTGCTGGCGCAGCATCGCCGCGAGCTGCGAGCCGCCGGCCAGCGCGACGTCCTCGGCGTCGCGGGCCGCGACCCGCAGGCGGGCCAGTGCCGCGGTCAGCTCCGGGTCGGTCGACGGACTCACGGGCTGGATCCGCAGGGTGCTCGCGCGCCACCGTTCCGCCCAGGCCAGGACCCGTGCGGGTGCTCCGGTGGCGATGGCGAGTTCCAGACCTTCCCGGGCCAGCTCCTGCCCGTGAGCGCTGCTGCGCGCCCGGAGCTCGGACGTGCCCAGGGTCACGCGATATTCGTCGAGAACGGACAGTCCGCGTTGAAGCGTGGACATGGCGGCTCGGTCGTCGCCGTCCAGGCGGTGCAGTCGCGCCTGGGCGTGCCAGCCCTGGGCCCGTTCTGCCGCCAGTCCGCCGCGCCTGTGCCTGGCCGCCAGCGCCAGCAGTGTTCGGGCCTGGCTTGGCCGGTTCACCGCGAAGGCGACCGTCGCCGCCTCGTGCCAGGCCGTCAGAGCGAGACCGGTCAGGCCGGCCGAGGCCAGCGTGGCGGCGCTGTCGCTCAGGGCGCGCAGTTGGGCCGGGGTCCTTGTACCCTGTGCGAACCGGGCACGCAGCTCGATGTGGCGGGCGAATGCGTACCACACTGGGCGATGCTGTCGCCGGAACCTCCGGTATGCCGCCGCCGCGGAGCCTGCGGCCCGCTGCGGGTCACCGGCGAGCAGTTCAGCACGCGCCCTGGCCAGCAACGCCTCGGCGAGATCGGAGTCAAGCCCTCGGTGGTGCAGTTCCGCCACGGCGAACTCCGCCATCGCCGCCGCCTCCCCGATCAGCGGTACGGCGGCAAGCAGCTCGAACCGGTCGAGCAGCAGGCCGGGGCGCGGCACGTCGAGGCGGCGGTACTGGCGTTCGGTGTCGGCGAAGATCTCCAGCGCCCGGGCCAGGTCGCCGCAGCGAGCCGCGAGATGCCCGACGTTCCAACGGCAATCGGCTGCAGCAAGATCCAGGCCGAGTTCGCCGAAGAGTTCGGCGGCCCGTTCCAGATCTGCTTCACCCGACAGGACGTGATCGCCGATCGGCAGCACCGCCCGATTGTTGCGGGCCCGGGCCTCCACCAGCCGATCGCCTTCCCTTCGGGCGACATCGATGGCTGCGCCGTAGTCGACGGCCGCCTCTGCGTACCGGCCGCGGAAATGTTGCACGACGCCGCGCTGCATCAGCGCCTGCCCGGCCTCGGCGCCGCTGAGCTGCGGCAGCGCGGCACTGACGGCGTGGTACGCGGCGGCGGTTCTCCCCGCGGCTGCGAGCACATAGCCGAGGCTCATCTGGGCCATGGCCAAGATCTGCGGCGACCCGCTGCGGCGACCCGCGGCCACCGCACGACGTAGGTGCCGCTCTGCCGCCACGAGGTCGTTCATCTCCTTGTGAGCCAGGCCGAGGGCCCGCTCGGCGACGGATCGCTCCTGAGCGAAGCCAGTACGCCCGCAGCCGACAAGGACCTCTTCGGCCAGGACGATCGCCTCGCGCGGCTGGTGCTGCCGTAACGCCAGCGCACGCGCGGCGAGGTCGGCCAGCTCCTGCCGGCCGGCAGCCGACGAGGCGGCGGAGCCCGCCTTGATACGGTCGGCTTTATGGATGACCATCGCGAATAGACATCCTAGCCTTGGCAACGATGCATCGGCATCCACAAGGATGGGAGGGCGCCATGCGTATCGAGCCTGGAAGGCTGCGTCGGCGGACCGTGTTTGCGGCGGGAGGGGCCGCCGCACTGGGAGCACTGCTGCGCCCCGGGCGGGCGATCGCCGCTCCCGGATGGTACGAGCAGGCATTCCAGTCTGTCGTGGCCGCCGACCCGAACATCCGCGCCCACCTGACGCCCGGCCAGGAGTTCTGGTATCGGCCCCGGCAGCTCCTGGTCGCTCCCGCCGACCTTGGCCGCGTCATGGCGCGCCTGACCAACCTCGGGTACGTCGTCGCGACCGGCGCCCCGTTCGCAGGTGTCGCCCGGGTCATGTTCAGGGTGGATGTCGACATCAAGGCGATCGTGGATGACCTGCGCAATCGGGCGAACTGGGCCGCGTCCGTCCCGGTGGTGCAGCCGCACCACGTCGTTGTCGGGTACCCCAACATCATGGGCAACCCGGGCGATGCGCCCGCGTCGCTCGCGGTGTCCGTCGCACCGGCGACGGGCTCTACGGGCTCCGGCCAGCTCGTAGGCATCTGCGACACCGGGATCTGGGCCGACGCGACCAAGAGGCACCCGCTCTGGTTCGCCGGCAGCTACGCTGCCGCACCGGCCGACATCGATGAGCTTTACCAGGGGAACTCCACGCTGGCGTTGCAGGCAGGCCACGGGACCTTCATCGCCGGCGTCCTGCGCCGGACGGCTCCGTCGATCATGTTCGATCCGGCCGTCGCGCTCACACCCCACGGGATCGGCGACGAGGCCTCGGTCGCGGCAGCCCTGGCGTCGCTGAACCCGACCGTGTCGTATGTCAACCTCTCGCTGGGCTGCTACACCATGGGCAACGTGCCCTCGTTGCCGCTGGCCAACGCGATCGCCAGCCTCGCTCCCACGCCGAGCGTGGCGCCGGTGGTGGTGGCCGCGGCGGGCAATGCCGGATCGGCCCGGCCCACCTGGCCGGCGGCGCTACCGGGTGTCGTCGCGGTCGCGGCGCTGCGCACGGACGCCCTGCTCGGCCAGGTGCCGACCGAATACAGCAACTTCGGACCCTGGGTCGACCTGTGTGCCATCGGCGGACATCAAGGACCGTACGTCACCGGTCTGCTCGCCCCGCCCGACCAGAAACCATTGTCCTTCGACGGTTTCGCAACCTGGCACGGAACCTCGTTCGCGGTTCCGTACGCCATCGGCCGGATGGCCAAGCTGGTCACCAACCTCGGCATCAGCCCGCAGGCCGCCGCCGCCTCGCTGTGCGTCGGACCCAAGCCGTACGCCGGATACGGCGCCATAGTGCCGTGAGCGGTAAACAGGTGACGCACGTCGATCTGGACGCCACCGTCCGGGCGGCCGCCGGCGGGGACCGGCGGGCATGGGAGACGCTGGTGACCCACCTGATGCCCATGATCGTCGCGACCATCGAGGAGTGCGGGCTGAGCGGCCCGGACGCCGCCGAGGTCAACCAGACAGTGTGGCTGCGCGTGGTGGAGTGGCTGGAGCATCTGCGTCACCCGGCAGCGCTGCCGAAGTGGATCGACACCACCACCCGACGGGAGTGCCTGCGCGTGCAACGCACCGCGGGCCAGCACGCGCACCTCGTCGGCAGCGAAGACGAGCTGATGAGCCGGGAGACCGAGCCCTTGGACCCGATGGAGGCCGCGCTGCGCGAGGAGCAGTACCACGCGCTGCGTACCGGCTTCGCCCAACTGCCGGACCGATGCCGTGAGCTGTTGAGCATGCTGCTCGGCGAGCCGCCGATGAGCTACCGCGACATCGTGACAAGGACCGGCATGCGTATCGGCAGCATCGGGCCCACCCAACGCCGGTGCCTTGACAAGCTCCGCGCGAGCCCGACGGTGGCCGCGCAACTCGAGCGTGGGCGGACGGTGACGAGGTGAACGGGCGGCGGTGGGATGACGACCGTTGGTTGGTCACCGATCTGCATACGGCCCTGTCTCCCGGCGGGCTGTCATCAGAACTGCTCCGGCAGCAGGCGCTTTCCGCATTCGACATCGGCCGCACCCACAGCCAGGCCATCCTCGCGGAGCTGGTGTTCGACTCAGCCTGCGATCCCGAGCCAGCCGGTCCGATCCGGGCGGTCGGTTCCGCGCGCCTCCTGGCGTTCCGCACCGACCGACTCGCGATCGACATCGAAGTCACCGAATCCGGCTTGGTCGGACAGGTTTACACCATCGACGGCACCGACCCGGCTGCCCCCGACGAGCCTCTCCTCGAGGTGGTCGGCGAGACCCCCCAAGGCGTCTTCGGCCACTCCCCACTCGCCGAGTTGGGCGGGTTTGAGTTGCCACTGCCTGCGCCAGGGCCGGTGCGGCTGCGGGCGATACTCGCCGAAGGAACCATGGTGACGAGCTGGCTTGTCCTGCGTTATCCGCGCTGACTGACCTGACCTCCCCACCTCGACGATCATCGCGGTCGGCGTGGGGATCTTCCCAGCAGGTCTGGGGCTGTCTCGCTAACGGCACCGCTCTTGTCAACCTGCGGGCAGCAGAGAGGTCTCCGACAGATCCACAGACCCCAGTCCCTGTCAAGGTGATGTTCGTGCGGTCACGGTCCGAGGCAGGTGCCCTGAGGTAGCGGGCCGGCGGCGTGTACCTGGTCCGGATCCTTGTGGAGGCGCTGGTATCCGTAGACGCAGACCTGTCCGACGAGGACGCCGAAGGCGACGGTGTCGGCAACGGCGGGATCGTCGGGGCGGGCCATCCGGACCTGGGGGTGATTCTCGCTGACCGTCGCCAACAGCGACCTGACATGTTCCGGTGTCGCCGGTTGCTCGGCCCAGGCCATGACGGCGTCGCAGGGTTCGTGTTTGACGTTGCAGCGATTGAGGACGTCACCGGAGAGAGCGCGCGCGACGGACTGTCTGGCGGTCTCGGCGGCCCGGGCCTGAGCAGGGTCCAGCGGCGTGCGCCGGGCGAGGTCGGCGAGGAAGCGATCACAGTAGTCGGCGTCGGCGTCGCTGTTCCTGAAGCAGGCGACACCGGATCGCGACGAACCGGGTGCGCCGTGGCCGGCGGATTTGCCGGTGGAGGCCGGCCCGCAGCCGCTGAGCGCGACGGTCACGATGGCCGCCCAGGAGGCGAGCCGCCGGCGGCGAGTCGGGTGGGGCGTGTTCGGTGGTGTCATGACCGGACGCTGGGCCAGTGCGGCCAGGACTGCCGGAGCTGCGGCGGCGTGTCGGCCGTGCGCGGCCATACCCGTAGCCGGTACACGTCGGCGGCGTCGTCGCCGGCCTCGGGGAAACGGGCGGACACCCGCAGCCGGCACGGGCCGGCCTTGGTGAGGCGGACGGTGCCGTCTTCTATCTCGCCGGTCGTGAGGAAGAGCTCCAGCTTCCCACTCGGCACGTCGACGTCGATGTCGACTTCGTGATCCCAGTCGTGTCGGTCATCCGGCGGCTCGTCGGCCCATTCCTCGACGGTGAATGGTGTGCCGCTGCTGTCCGCGCGGGGAGTCACGATGTTCACGATGCCGTCGGCGGCGCCCACGAAGTGCCCGGATTCGACTGCGTCGTCCCACGAGTCGTCGAGGCCTGCCAGGTCGCCGTCTTCCGCGTCGCTGACCAGCACCTGGCCGTGTTGCACCCAGACCGACGCGCGATGGACCGCGAGTGGCGCTGCCATGCCGGTCAATGTACCTCCGAAGCGGGGTGCGGCGACGGCAGCCGCCGCACCCCCCGTGATCATTTTTGGATGTTCACCCGCCCCGAGATCGTGGTTTTCGGTACGGCCGCGTCGACGTCGTAATCGGCGCCTCGGCTGGTGTCGAATGTGGTGGCGTCGGTGGGATAGCTGTTCGGCCCGCCGGTCCAGACGACCATGCGGAACTGGTCCGGTCCTGGTCGGCAGCCCGGAGCGCCGCCGTTGTCGCATCCGTCATAGCCGTAGAAGACGAAGCCGTAGCCGGCCTGGCCGTCGACGGTACCCCGGCCCTTCGCCGCCATCTTCCCGTCCGGCGTGACCACCAGCCAGTCCAAGCCGTCGCCTCCGGAGGTGTCGAATCGGAAGCCGGTCCCGGTGAGCCAGGTCCGGGCGTCACCCACGGGCACAGTGTCGTTCGGCGCGTAGTACCTGGCGGCGAGATGGAACCAGGCTTCCCCGGAGGCGCCGGGTGTCGTCGTCAACGATCCGGCCGGAGCGGCCACGGAACCGTCGGCGTTGACGAACCCCGCGTGCGGGTCATAGACGATGATCATGACAGTTGCGGAGTCGGACGCGCCGTCGTCGTCGGTAACGGTCACGCCGATGGTGAACATGCCGGCTCGGGTGAAGATGTGCGATCGGTTGCAGTTGTCGGCCGCCCCGAACGAGTCGCTGCGGGAATCGTCCCAGTTGATGGCACAGGTATGGGTGTCGTTCGCCCCGGAGTCGGTGAAGGTAGCGGCCAGGTCGACCGGGGTGTTCACCCTGAACAGCTGCCACGGCCTCGGCCCGCTGAGTTGTAGCACCGGCGGGGCGTTGCCCACCGTGACCAGAGCGGTGTCGCTGCGGGCGGCGTCGATTCCGTCGTCGGAGGTGAGGATGGCCTCGAATACCCCGTCGTCCTGGCAGGTGATGTATGTGTCGGGCGCCTCGGCATCTTGGAAGGTGCAGGTCGCGCCGGCGTCGGTGCCGGACACCGGCCGTACGCTCCAGCGCACCGAACCCTCCTCGGCCGCGTCGGCGGCGCCGGCCAGGCGGATCATCGAGCCTTCCGTGCCGGATACGTCCGGTCCGGCGTCGACGACATTGTCGTTGCCCGGGTCGTACACCGGGGTGTCCGTGATGTTGACGTAGAAGGCGTCGCGGTCGTACTGCAGGATGCGGTCGCTGCTGAAGTATTCACCCAGACGACGACCCGCACGGCGGTTCTGCGAGAGGTTCACCGCCTTCACCGAGAAGTCCCAGGTCGTGTTCGCGGCGCCTTCGCTCGTGCTGGCGAACGGGTACTCGTCACAGTCCTGGTAGCTGGTGTCCGGCGGTGTGGGCAGGCCGAGCCCGATGTAGTTGTCGCGCTCGGTTCCATTCCCGTAGCACGCGGCGTTCTTGTGGACGCCGTTCTCCTTGTACTTCGGATCCGTGTTGGGGATACGGTGCAACGGCGGATCGTTGCGGCTGCCCGTGAACTTGCCCGGGATCCTCTTGTCGCGCGGGGGGCTGACGAGCGGGTACGTCGCGTTGGGGTTGTCCTGAGCTTCGCGGATGTGCACTGCCACCTCGGCGACTCCGTCAGTGGGTTTCGGACCCTTGTCCTGGGTGGAGTACTCGAGGTGAGGAATGACGTCGTTGAAGATGCACGCCTCGGGTTGCTTCGGCCTGTTGAAGTACGCCGCCGAGTCGCACCGCATCGATCGTGACGCGGTGTGGCCTGGTGCGATCGTCTTGTACTCGTCCTCCGCCCCGCCCTGGAACGTGATCTGCCACTCGTGCAGCCATTTGTAGTCGACGTCGCTCTCGGACTGCGTGGGCTTGGTGGAGGTGATGTCCCAGGAGACCCAGTCGGGACCGTCGTCCCAGTCGCCGAACGTCTTGGACACCGCGTAGCCGCCGAGGACGCAGCGGGTGTCGTCCAACACGTTGTTGATGCACCGCACGTCCACGACGAGGTGCTGCTTGGGGGCCTTGGTGATGTTGTCGATCGGACCCCAGTCGTAGGCGGCCGAGTCCTCGATCGTCTTGAGGAACACTCGAATGCTGCGACTCTGCTTGCTCCCGTACGCCATGACCAGGAAGTTGATTTTGCTGGTCCCGACCTCCTCGACCGGGTTGCCCTTGTTGTCGACCTCCCAGTAGTGGACATTCGTGTCGCTCTTCAGGCAGTACAGGTACCGGTTGTGGACTCGACCGTAGTCCGAGTCGGCGCCGGCGGCGTTCAAACACTCATTCTGATCCCCTTCGAGCGGACTCGTCGGCAGGTCGTTGCCGGGTGCGGCGGCCGTCGTCGCTCTGGGCTGGCGGTCCAGGGTGGACGACTCGACGAAGCTCCGTTGGTTCTCGGCAATCGCCCGTGTCTTGGCACGGTCGCCTAGCTGCTTCTGGGTGAACGGCATTCCGCTCGGTTGCTTTCGCGGCGGCACGGAGCCGCCGTCGGCAGCCGCGCCAGCCGTCGCGTCGACGACGCCGGAGTCGCCGTCGATCATGGCGCTGTTCTTGTGCCCGTTCTTCCGTACCGGCGTCGGTGCGGAACGTTCCGCGGTGGTCGATGACGGGCCGGGCTCGGCGAACGCCTGACCTGGCACCGGCAGGCCGAACGCCACGCCGGCCGCTGTCACCACAGCGAACCGGCGTACGAAGACGCTGCGGCGGCTTCTGGAAATTTGTCTGAGGTTGTCTTTCGGTGGCGCGAAGAATCGCGGCATACCACTCTCCCTGAAAAAGTACCGGCGGACATGTGGCAGCGGTGTGTGCTGAGGTGCCTGGCTCGCGCGTCCGCGAGACCTGGCCGAGGGGGATGAGGGCGAAGGCGACACCGTCACTGTCGCGTCAGCGGCGTGCATCCCTTTTCGAACGCCGATATGCGGCGACTACGCCGGCATGCCGCGCCTGGCTTCTCCCTTCCGTGCAGCAACCACTGCGAGCGAGACCGAAAGGGGCATACCGTTCTTAGGATCCGTACGTGCAGCGACGGCAGTCAGCCGTCGAAGCCCCCGTCGTACGCTGTTCGGGACGCTATCGAAGGCGGTCTTTATCTTCAATGGATTATCGGGATTGCGACCCGACGGCGGTATCGACGCAGGGGCCTACGTTCGGGGCGACGACACCACCGACTAAGAGCTCCTAACGAGATGATGTTGCGCGTGTCCTCGGGACGTGAGGATCGTTCTGTCTGAACGTGAGGAGGGGTGAGCAGCCGCCGTGGATCGTCTCGGACGAACTGTGGGCCGCGATCGGACCTTTGCTGCCACCCCGACCACCTCGTCGGCGCCGCTACCCCGGTCGCAAGCCGCTGGATGATCGCAAGGTGTTGTGCGGGATCCTGTTCGTGCTCTACACCGCGGTCCCATGGGAGTACCTGCCCCAAGAGTTGGGCTTCGGGTCGGGGATGACCTGCTGGCGCAGGTTGCGGGACTGGAACGATGCCGGCGTGTGGCAACGTCTGCACGAGGTGCTGCTGGGCAGACGCCGGGCCGCCGGGCAGTTGGACATGTCTAGGGCGGTGATCGACGGCTCCCACGTCCGGACGCTCAACGGCGGCTCAAGACCGGTCCGAGCCCCGGTCGACCGCCGCAAGCCAGGCTCGGAACACCACGTCATCACCGACGCGGGCGGCATTCCCCTCGCCACGGCGCTGACCGGCGGCAACCGCCACGGCATCCCGGTCGCCCGGCGCACCGTCGAACGCCTGATGCGGCAGCTCGGCTTGCGCGGGTTGTGCGGGGCAAGACCCGACGCACCACCGTCGCCGACGATCACGCCATGCGGCCGGCGGACCTGGTGCAACGCCGGTTCGTCACCGACCGGCCAAGCCGGTTGCGGGTCGCCGACTTCACCTACGTTCCTACCAAGACACCCCTGTATGACCGGGCATCGATGATCAGTAGATGCTGCGGGCGGCAAGGCAGATCCGACTCGGACAGCGGGCACCGCGCGGACGGGTAGTTTGAGACCGACCGGAAGGCGGGCTCAGTCGGCGGGCGAGCATAACTAACGGGTGGTGCATGACTGGCCCTCAGCCCAACGATGTACTCCATCGTGCGCAAGCGCGGCCACTCGCCGCGCCTCGCTCTGGGCAGCACGAGCCCGGGCCGCCCGGCCCCGCACCCGGCGCTCGGAGAAGCGAGGGCCTTGAACCCAAGAGAACCTCATGTCGAGCCTCGTTCAAGGCTTGTCATTGCTTGTCAAAACCCCTTGTTACCGAACGTAGCCATTCCGACCTTGTCATCAACCGTCAGGAATAGGCATTGAGCTGCACAGACACGATGAAGCGATGATCGCTACTTGTCACTGGTTGTCAATCACAGGCGGGGTTTCTCGGGGGTAACGGGGGGCCGACAGGGCGTTTGCGTTGGTGATGACGTCGCGTCTCAAGCCTGGCTCGCGGCGGTGACCGGCTCTCCCGGCGACAGACCGCACAAACAACAGCCCCTATGCCCTCCGGTGCAGCCATCCCTCCTACAGCTTGGAGCCTGATATAAAGTTTCCTCGCGGCGACAGATGGAGGCAGCACTCAATGGCCGAGAAGCCGGTTTCACACGGATTGGGTTTCGGTAACGGCAGCATCCTCGAGTACCCGGATGGCAGCGTCGAGTACCGGCCGACGGGGAAGCTGCTATCCGCCTTCAGAGTCATGATGCGCGACATCTCTGGATTCTCGGTTCGCAAGGTAACCCGGGACGACAAGAAGCGACTCAAGGCATCGTCGATGCAGCAGGTTCTGACTGTCCAAGGTTCCGGCACGACCCTCGCTGAAGTCCCAGTGAACTACGGAACGGCCGAGAAGATTGAGCAGTGGTTCCGCGGCCATCCAGACTTCGGCAAGTCGTCTCAGGCGGCAGTAGCATCGCCTCAACCGGGAATTTCGGTCGCCGACGAGCTCGCCAAGTTGGCGCAGCTCCGGGACGCTGGCGTCCTGACGCCAGAGGAGTTTCTCGCCCAGAAAAAGAAGCTGTTGGGCTGACCCACACGACCAAGCATTAAGCGAACGGGCACGGCCAACGACCCCTCACCGGTGGTGAGGGGTCGCTGGTGACCCCAGCCGGACCGGACCGGCGGGCCGCCGTCCACACGCGATCGCGGTGTCCAGAGCCCACGCGTCGATATCCGGGCAGACCCGCCAGATCGTCGACCGCGATGGCCCGCCCACCGGCAACACCAGCCCGCAGGACAGATCGGTCAACACTGCGGGCGGCGACGCCCAGGTCGAGACCCAGCCCAGCGCGATGTCCCGATCGCCGGTCTGCAATGAGCTCGACACCTCGTCCATCGCGGAGCAGCTCGAATGCGACCAATGAGCCGGGTACTTCCGGACGATCTCTGGCAGCCTGCGACTGACTGTCAGTCGACGCTGCAACAGCGAAAGGTCGGACCGCCCGCGTTGGGTGTCCCAGACCAGCAGTTCGCCGTTTATATCCAGGGCTGATACCTCGTCGTGTCATGACCTGCAAGATTCTGTCGTGGACATGTCTACGGCAGGGCCAAATCAGGACCCATCAGGTATGGGACGGGGATCCGCCCCGCACTGTCAGCGTCAGCACTGGGCGTCCCGGCTGCGGGCCATTTGGAGTGGCTGCCCCACCGTGCGGGACCGCTTGTTATCCGCAGCAGATCAGGATACGTCGTGGACAGCCGAGCAAACTTTCCTGCGAGTCTAAACGGTTACCTAATCGCGCTCGCCCAATTGACGGGACGCAAAATGTTCTTGAAAGAGAGGGTGAATGAACCTGTAGCCACCAGCGCATCGCCTCAAGATGTTGCGCTCTACGCAACTCTCGAGAGATTCTCGGATTTGAAATTGAATATCGCCGCGCAATGCAAGCAGCATTCGGAGAAGGTAATGCTGCACAACTGGATAGCCACCAAGCATTGCTGCCATGACGAACATTGTCGTGCCAAAGGCCGCACCGGCCCACAGTCCACCGAACTTGAAGAAAACCCAGAAGCCGTACAGGAACACCAATGCAGAGTATGGAAAAATACGCTTTATGGTTCGAGTGACACCTTCATTGAACCTGGGTCGGCGCTGAAGAAGACCCGGTGTCCTGCCAACTCCTACCGAGAACAAGACGAGCAGGGAAGCCGCCCAAACCGCTCCTTCTGGTCCATGTAGATCGAGTAGGAAGTACATTGGTGTCTGAGCGAGTAATATAAAACCAAAGAGTGGTGCCCGTTGCCGGGCCGTTCGCCAGGACCAAGTCGTGGACTCGGTCAGTAGAATTGTCCAATGGAGGCCCCGCCGCGGCGCGCCATTAAGAATACTTTGATAAGAGCTTCTCACAACTCGATCGTGCCTCGACAGCAAGCCCGCCAGGACCATCAAGAGTCCAACCAATCCGGCACCCAGTAGAGACATCGATGTGATGAAGCCTCGATCATCAGCGGTTGCCTTGGCAGGAGCAGTGATTGTTACGATCGCTATCGACAGGGCGATTGGCGTGAACCCAACCATGAACCAGTAGGCCGCCATGACTGCGCTCCAGAGTCTGGGGGCGGAAAGAATCGAAGGCTGAATCCTGTCGATATGAAACTCAACCTGGGCGCTGTCCTTCATCCAGCGGGCAATGGTGGAAAGTTGCGCGAAGGTCGCGTTATGATGGCGCTCATCATTTGGGCCAGTCCGGCCTATTCCCTCTGACCCTTCCTGGTTCGCATGCGTGAATCTTACCTGCGGCAACATCCGGTCTAGATACTCATCGAAGATGGCGGCGCGGGCGCAGGCTGCCTTGCCATCCAGGCTGAAAGCGCCTTTGATGGCTGTGAGACCAACCTGCGAAGCGATGCTTAGCATCAATGGCGTAGTCAGTAGCGCCTCGTTCTTCCATATAGGAACTAGTTGCGCAATATCCTGGCGCTTCATCTTCAGAGACTTCAAATAATTGCGTACCTGACGCTCGTCCGGGGGGAGGATCTCCACCTCCTCGATAACCGCTAGTCGGACCTCGCATTCGTTGATCTCCTCTGTCCGACCAGTCAAGGCCAGACGCTTTGGTCCGGCTATTACATACTCATTTATAGATCGGATCAGCCTAGATCGACAGTGACCGGGAGCCGAATCAATTCCATCCAAAAGAGGCAGAATGACGTCTTCGTCTATCCATGCCTTGGCAACGACGAGCGGAACAAGATACGACCTTGACACTTCACTCGCTAGCCAAGTTCGGAATGGCGGTTGTTTTTCGGGCCATGATGCGAGGTGGAGCACCACTGGAATAGGCTGACGGGGATCGGACTCGAACCTAGCTAGCAGATCTCTTGCGAGTTCAAGTAACGCCACGGTCTTGCCTGCGCCAGCTTCGCCGTATATCAAAAGCACACGCGCATTGGCGAATATATCAACGATTGACGAAGAGGAAGGCGAGGTGTCAGACGAAACGCTAAGGTTGAGTTCCATCCGCGGAGACTTCTCGTAAATCACATCAAGGCCTTGGTCCATGAGACGATACTTGACCTGCTTGGCGAACTCCAACCGCTGCCGACCCGGCTCCGCTACGGCTCTGGCCTCAGACACTCTCGCGATCCACACCGCCGACACGGTTAGCGTAGTCGCCAATAGTGCCAAGACTGGCCACAATACCTGCGGACTATTGAAGGGTGCGGGGATGTGCTCGCTTACGGCGTTGCAGGCCAGGCCGGCGAGCATCGTTAGCACGACATCAATTGTTACTAGCTTAGCCCGACCCTGCATTGTCGTCCTTTTTGCGGCCTAGAAACAATGGTTTGCTTCTTGTACGTCTATCAGATGCAGGTGGGATGGAATGAGCCGAGTCGAATATCCGACACGTAGAACGAACTCTACCTGTGACAGCGCTCGGTGCATTGTCATCGGTATGAACGGACGGTGAGTCGGCAAACGTCCCCCGTTTGACTCAACGAGCCATCAAAATCGACGATTTCGGGGGGCTACTGACCTGTTGCGGATGAGCCTGAGACGATCATGCTTGGCGAGGCGTGGCCGCCCTGCTTGCCCTCGCCGCGCAGCATGTTCTGCGAGAGGTACTCACCGCTCAACCGGCACGACGGCGGGAACAGCCCGCATTCGATCGCCCCGATGTACACCATGTGGCTCTGACAGTAGGAATACCGGGTCTTGATCCAGCCCTGCTCGCGCTTGGCCTCGTCGCTGTGTTCCTCGCACTGCTCGCGCGTCGCGTAGTCGTACACGTCGTCCGGCAGCGACCCGCGCGGGAAACGCCCGGAGTCCACCACTTAGCTCTCGGGACCGGCCGCCGCGGCTCGCGGCCGCGCCCTGGTCGACTCCGAGGGCCCATCGGCGGTCGCCGGCTTGACGCCGAGGTTATCGAGGTTCAGGTTCTTGCGGAACTCCTCGCTCACCCGCTCGGGATGGTCGATGAGATCCGGGTCGGAGATGACGTACGGAACGAGCTTGCGGGTCGTCTGGTCCGGGTTCGGCTCGGCGCGGGCCGGAGAACCCGGGATCAGGCCCACGAGCATCGACATCAGGATTGTGACAGGCAGGAACCATCGTCGCATCAGCGCAACTCCCCCGTTGGATAGCTGGTGGCAGGAGTAGTTCAGCCAACGACACCTGTCGAAGCGAGGGTGAGTAGGTAAGCGAACACACGCGGTCGGCGGGAGATCGCTACCCTCGTAGTCGACCGAGCGGGGAGGGGTCAGCATGGCGGCGCTGGTCGAGCACACCGAGCTGCACGTCGATGTCGACTATCGACTGTTCGCGATGATCGACGACAGCAACGACCGGCGCAACGTGCCGCCCCCGCCGCACGAGCTCGATCAATGGGTCAGCTCGACGCCGGGCTACGTGGTGGTCGAGAACATCGACGACGCCGTGGTGCTGGGTAGCGACACCCGACTGGAGACCTGGGACGGGCCGGCCGACTTCCATCCGGCCGGCTGGGACCGCAGCGACGTCCTCGAGGTGGTCTTCGAGTCGGGCATCCTCGGGTTCTCCAGCGGCACGGCCGGCGGCATCGCCGACGCCTACCGCCTTCCGCCGGGCCGCCGATGGAACGTACGGCTGGCCTGGCGCACCGAGGCACCACCCGCTCCGGACGAGCTGCCGACCGCGTCGGTCCTCATCCAGTTCAGCCCGGCCTGAGCCGCCGGGCCCACACTTCGCGGTCGGGCCTGTCCTCGTGAGTGCGGCAATACCCACGGGGGACGCTGACTCTCGGCGCTGCTCAGCGCTCAAAGCGGACAGGCACCCATCGGCTGCGGGCCTGGGCGACCGTGGTCGCGGCGTGTCTCGGGCGTAGAGGTCGGGCCGTCGAAGGACCAGTGACACAGCCCACACCGTTGGTGAGCGCACGGCCAATCGCGTCCGAGGTGTCCAGGTTTCCCAGGGTCCAGCCGCCGCCGTAAAAAAGTACGCGAGCACGGGGAAAGGGCCTGATCCGAACGGTCGGTAGATTCGGATCGGAAGCGGGCCGCCGGGGCCGGGGATCTCGCGGTCGAGGACGCTCGCCACCGGTTCCGGCGTGCCGGCGTCGGCGCGGATGTCGGCCAGGTCGGCGATCCGCGCCTCCTGCGGGCTCATCTCGTGGAGCGGTGGGACCCGGTCGGCGCGGCGTTGTCGCCGCAGCGCCTCCACCTGCGGGTCCATTGGCGTCACGCACTCCCGGGATCGGAACATTTGGCTGGCCGATTTGCATTTCACTGGGAGTGGGCTCGGATGCTACACGGGTGCCCCGCTCCCCGAAGGCCCCCTTTTTATCGCGATGTTTCCTAATCGATCGATCGCGCGTCCAGAACTTGACCACCGTGTGTCCACAGTTGACTCCCGCAGACGGCCGCTGCTACGGTCGATTCAGATTGGTCTATGTGATCTAGTGCGGTCGAATGTGGGTGCGCCGCTCGACGCTGCTGCGATCGAGTGCGAGGCAACGAAGCCCGTCGCATCCATGCAGGTCATCACATTACGGGGAATATATGCATACCGTTTCGCTCTTAGCCGACGGGCCGGTCCCGCCGGACGGCCCGTGGGTGGACGACGTCCTCCTGGCCGGCCCCGACGACGAGCGCTGCCCGACCCTCGACCAGCCGATCACCCGGGAAACCCTGCGCAGCCTGGTGACGGAAAGCCAGACCCACCTGCACGGCGCCGGGCTTCGCGCCGGCGGGACGGTGGCACTCTGCCTGCCACCTTCGCTGGCGAGTATCACCACGATGCTGGCGGCCGGGGTGTTCCGCGGCGGCCTCCGGGATGCGTTCCGGGAGCGCTACCCGGCAACGCTTTTCGGCAACATGTACGGGATGACGGAGGCGGGGTGATCGCCACCGATCTGTCCGGCCAGCATGCCCCCGCCGTTCAGCCGGCGCCCGGCCTGCTCACCATGAACGGCCGGCTGGACTCGCAGGTTTCCATCGGTGGCCTGAAGGTCGACCTGACGGCCGAGGAGATCCAGGCGGACCTCGGCGAGCGTCTGGCCGCTTACAAGCGGCCCCGTCCGCTGTATGTTCTGGGCGATTTTCCCCGCACCGCCACCGGCAAGATCGTCCAGGATCCAGCCGCATTGCGCAGCGTGGCACGGGAGGCCGCTGTCCGCTGACGGCTTGGGCAGCGCACGCTCCGAGGTAGCCGAAAGTTCACCGAAAATGGCACGCCGAATCACGCCGTCGCGCCATGCCGACCGAAGGGAATTCGTATGTCTGTCGACGTATTCGCGTTTCTTGTCGACGCGCTCAAGAGCATGAACTATGACACCTCCTCGGTGACTCGGGAAACGGCGTTGGGCGCCAACGGTCTGGAATTGGAGTCCCTGGCGGTCGCCGAGGTCTCCATTCAGGTGGAGGACGCCTACGGCGTGCGGTTCGACGAGGACGAGGCCGAGCGGCTGGCCATGATGACCGTGGGTGACCTGGCGGATGAGATCACCGCGCGCATGGAGCAGAAATGACCGTTGCCGTGTCTCTGGACCGGCAGGGCGTCATCGAGATCCTCGCCGAATATCACCAGCGCACGGCCGACGAGGAGGACGCCGACGCCATCGCCTCGCTCGAGTTGGCCTGGCTGATCCATCAGGTCGAGCAGCGGTACGGGGTCGAGCTCGATCCGCCCGACGACACGTTGCTCCAAATGTCCACTGTGGACAAAGTTGCCCATCTGCTCCGACAGTCGCTGGACGGATGATCGAGATGGCCTCAGGGAAGGCGGAAGCGGTCGCGCCGCCCCGGTGCCGTCCGGTATCGATCACCGGTCTGGACGTCATGACCGCCTGCGGACTAGGCGCCCCCGGCGTGCTGCTCGCGAGGCGTCCGGCCGTGCTGACGAACGCCCCCACGACATCTCCCAGGGAGCCGAGACATGGACGTTAAGAGAATGCGGGCCGAGCTCGCCGCGGATCCGGCGCTGGGCACCGGAAACCTGCTGACCACGCTGATCACGCGTGGTGAAGGGCTGGACGACCCGGCGCTGACCTTCGACACCCCGGTGGACGACCACCCGCCCTGGCAGCCGATGTCGCTGAACGAGTTGGAGCATCGGGTCACCGCCCGAGCCGCCGAGCTGCACCGGCTTGGCATCAGGCCGCGGGATCCGGTGGCGGTCTACGTCCGCGCCGCGGCCGACCAGGCGCTGTGTTTCCTCGCGCTGGCCCGGATCGGCGCCGTTCCGGCCCTGATCAACGGCAACCTCGGCAGTGGTCTCGCCGCCGAGTACATCCGAAAGCGGCTGGCCTCGCCCGTGGTCATCACCGACGCGGCGCACCGGCAAGCACTGCGCGACGAAGGGCTCGCCAGCCAGTCGATGGTCGATGTCGCGACGCTCGGCGCCGGCGACCCGCGGCTGGCGCCACCGCCGTTCCAGCACCACCCCGACGATCCGGTCGTCATCACCCACTCGTCCGGGACCACCGGTCTGCCCAAGGCTGTGGCCCACTCGCACCACAGCCTCTTCGCGGCCGTACGGCACCGCCTGACCCTGCCGAAGGCGGCGGCGCTGGACCGGATGCTGGTGATCCTGCCGCCCGGGCACGCGGCCATGGTGATCGCGCTCAGCGTGGCGCTGTGCAATCACGTGGAGCTGGCGTTGTGCTCCCGGCAGAACGGCGCGTACGTCCTCGACGTGATCGAAAAGTGGCGCCCGATCAGCGTGCTCGGCTTCTCGGCGACGTGGTCGGATCTGGCCGGCGTTGACCTCGCCACCCGGGACCTCAGCTCGGTGCAGGCCTGGTGGAACACCGGGGACTGCGCGCACGAGCCGCACATCCGTCACCTCGTCGGCGCCGGCCGGCGGTACGTGATGACGAGCGAGGGCGTGACCCAGAAGGCCGGTTCGGTCTTCATCGACGGGCTCGGCTCCTCGGAGATGGGTCATTCGCAGTTCTTCATCACGCACACCCCGGACACCGATCGGTACCGGCGTTGCATTGGCCGGCCGCACGTCTACACGGACGCCGTGGTGTACGACGACGAAGCCCGCGAGCTACCGGCCGGGCAGGTCGGTCAGCTCGGCATCAAGGCGCCCACCCTCTCGCTCGGCTACTGGAACGACTCGGAGCTGACCTACCGGACCCGCCGCAACGGCTACTTCCTCACCGGGGACCTGGTCTTCCGGAACGAGGCGGGCTACTTCTTCCACGTCGACCGGCTTGTCGACGCGGTCGACATCGGCGACGGGAACTGGGTGTACACCGCCCTCGCCGAGGAGCGCGTCCTGGCCGCCTGCCCGGAGGTGCTCGAGTGCACGGTGGTGGCCGTCGGTGAGCCCGGCGAGGTCCGTACGGTGATTCTGCTGACGCTGCATGACGGCGGCGAGCCGGAGCCGGACCTGGTGGCGAAGGTGGCCGCGGCGCTCGAACCCCCGGTGGCGGCGACCGTGGCAGGCGTACTGACGGCCGGCGACGGTGTGCTGCCGTTCGGTGCCACCGGCAAGGTGCGCAAGGCGTTGCTGCGCGACCGGCTTCTGAGCGGGGAACTGCTCGGCACAGCCGCGGCGGTGGTGCGGTGATGAGTGCCCGTCCCGTCATCACCGGCATCGGTTTGTTCACCCCGGTCGGGCGTGCCGTCGATACGGTGTGGGATGCCGTCTGCGCCGGCAAGTCCGGTATCCGGCAGGTGCCCGCCGACCATCGGCTCGCCCCGGCCATCGAATACGCCGGCTTCGCGCCGGCGGTCGACGCGTCCGAGGTGCTACCCCCCGCCGAGGGTCGGCTCGTCGACCGGTTCGTGCTGATGGCTCTCGCCGCCGCCGCGGACGCGATGGCCGACGCCGGGCTGACCGTCGGCACCGACGTGGATCCCGACCGGGTGGCCGTGGTCGTCAGCAGCGGTGCAGGCGGCCTGGACATCTTCGAGGAGCAGAGCCACGCGTACGCCGCCCGCGGCCGTACCGCGGTGAGCCCGTACATGCTGCCGGGCTTCCTGGGGAACATGGCGGCGGCCCGCATCGCCATCCAGTACGGAGCGCACGGCTTCAGCTCCGCCATGTCGACGGCGTGCTCGGCCGGCGCCCACGCGATAGTGGAGGCGTTCCGCCTGATCGCACACGGGGACGCCGACATGGTGATCTGCGGAGCGTCCGAGGCGCCACTGAACCCGACCGGCTCGCTGAGCTTCCGGCACGGCGGCGCGCTGGCGACGCGGTGGTCGGATCCCACCGCCGCGAGCCGTCCCTTCGACGTGCGCCGCAACGGTTTCGTGCTCGCCGAGGGCGCGGGCATCCTGGTGGTCGAGCGAGCCAGCGACGTGGACGCCCGGGGCGCGGCCGGATACGCCGACCTGCTGGGCTGGGGTGTCACGACCGACGCGTACCGGCCGACGACGCCCCTTCCGGACGGCGCCTGCGCGGCCAAGGCGATGGCGGCGGCCCTGCGTCGCGCCGACCTCCCACCCGGCGAGGTCGACTACGTGAACGCGCACGGAACCAGCACCAAGCTGGGTGACGTGGCCGAGGTCAAGGCACTGCGCACGGTCTTCGGCACGGTATCGCCGGCGGTCAGCAGCACCAAGTCGGTGACCGGTCACCTGCTCGGCGGATCAGGTGCGGTGGAGGCCGCGATCACGGCGCTGGCCGTGTCCCGGGGCGTGCTGCCGCCGACGTACAACCTGGACGAGGTCGACCCCGAGTGCGAGGCGGACCACGTACGGAAGCAGCCGCGCACCGGCCGGGTGCGCAACGCGATATCGAACTCCTTCGCCTTCGGCGGCCACAACGTGAGCCTGCTCATGGGTGAGGCCAGCACGCGCCGTCATCGCACCGCGGTGACCGACGGCTGACCCGCGCCGAGCCCGACATCCGGAAGGAGCCGTCACGATGGCCAGGAGACTACTGACCGCCTCGTCCGTCCGGACGGGCCTCAACATCGCGTCTTGGATAGCGCCGGCGCTCGCCGGCCACGGCGCGTACGTCACCTTCTGCAAGACCTGGAAGCGGGCGAACCTGCGGGTCACCGAACAGGAGGTGCACGCGTCGGCCATCCGGGACGTCGTGGTGGTCAGGGGGAAACGGGTCGTCACGTACCGCTGGGGTGACGGCGTGAAGCCGGTGCTGCTGCTGCACGGGTGGCGCTCGCGGGCGTCACGGTTCGCTTCCTTCGTTCCCCAGCTGCTCGCCCACGGGTACAGCCCGCTGAGTTTCGACGCCCCCGGCCACGGCCACTCGGGCGGCGAGGCCACCACCGTGGCGGAGTACGGCCGCGTCATCGACGAGGTGCAGCGGCGCTTCGGAACCTTCGAGGCGATCGTCGCCCATTCGTACGGCGTGCAGTGCGCTCTGCTCGCCGTACACAACGGCGTGCGGACCCGGAGACTCGTGGCCATCAGCGGTGTCGCGGACCTCGGGTTCCTGGTCGACGAGTTCCACCGGCGGCTGGGGGTGAACGAACGGGTCGTGCGCCGCCTGCACCGGCGCGTCCAGCAGGAGGTCTTCTCGGCCGGGCAGGGCGGCGGGCAGCGGTCGCCCGGCGCGCGAGCCGAGGCCGCCGTCCCGATGCTCGTGATCCACGACGGCTCCGACACCACGGTCGGCATGGATCACGCGAACCGGCTCATCGCCGACTACGCCGGCCCAGCCCGGCTGCTCGTCACCGACCGGCTGGGCCACCAGCGCATTCTCATCGCCCGTGAGGTGGTGCAGGCGGTGGTCGAGTTCGTGGACGAGACGCCGAGACCGGCGTCGCTGGCTCTGGCTCCCGAAGCCGACGACTGATCGTCTCCGGAAAGGACATCGTGCACTTCTCGGATCCCCTGACCAGCACCGTCGCCGACGAACTGGCGCGGTGCGGTGTCACCGACGTGGTCGCCTCGCCCGGCTTGCACTCCGGAGTGCTCGCGCACGCCGTCCACCAGTGCCCGGGCATGCGGCTGCACGTACGCATCGACGAACGGTCCGCGGCCTTCCTCGCGCTGGGGCTCGCCCGGGCGAGCGGACGCCCCGCCGCCGTGGTGTGCACGTCGGGGACGGCGGCAGCCAACCTGCATCCCGCCGTGCTGGAGGCCCGGCACAGCCGCGTGCCGCTGGTCGTCATCACCACCGATCGGCTGCCCGCGCTGCGCGGCACAGGAGCCAACCAGGCGACCGACCAGGCACGGCTGTACGGGAGGGCGACGCCCCACTACACCGAACTGAACACCGAGCCACCCACCACGGCCACGGTGCGGTACTGGCGATCCGCGGTGTCCCGGGCCCTCGGCAGCTGCGCCCACGGGCCGGTGCATCTCAACCTCGGCCTCCACGAGCCGTACGACGCACCGGCCCCACTGCCGGACGAGGCGGCCCTCCTGGCGTCGGCGCGCCCACCGGGGGAACCCTGGACCCGGGTCCGGCATGCTCCGGAGGCGCCGCGCACGCTGGACGTGCCCGCCCACGGGGTGATCGTCGTCGGCGACGGCGCGAGCGATCCGCACGCCGCTGTCACCTTCGCCGAGCAGGCCGGATGGCCGTTGCTCGCCGAGCCGCAGAGCGGTGCGCGCTACGGTGCCAACGCCATCCGGACGTACGGCGACCTGCTCAGTCATCGGGAGTTCCGGAAGGGGGCCGAGCCGGAGATGGTGATCACCATGGGGCGGCCCGGCGTCCACCTCGCGGTTCTCGACTACCTCGGTCAGGCCCGCGACCATCTCGTCGTCGATCCGTCCGCTGACTGGGCCGACCCCACCCGCGGCGCCACCGAGGTGCTGTCCCGGCTCGGTACGCCGAGGCTGCGTGACCAGGATCCGGATTGGCTGCGCCGGTGGCAGGACGCCGACAAGGCCGCCAGTGGCGCGCTCGACGTGATGCTGGACCGTACCGATCTCAGCGAGCCGCGCATCGCCCGCGACCTGGTGGCGGCGATCCCGGACGGGTCGCTGCTCTTCGCCGGCTCCAGCATGCCGATTCGCGATCTGGAACAGACCATGCGACCGCGTCAGAACGTCCGGATCCTCGCCAACCGGGGACTCAACGGCATCGACGGAGCGGTGTCCAGTGCGATCGGTGCCGCGCTGGCGCACCAGGCGCAGGGCGGCGGCCGAGCCTACGCGCTGCTCGGCGACCTGTCGCTGCTGCACGACCAGAACGGACTCATCACCGGCCTCGGCTCACCGCGGCCGGACCTCACCATCGTCGTGGTCAACAACAACGGCGGCGGCATCTTCTCGCTGCTCCCGGTGCGGCGGCCGATCGACGACTTCGAGATGCTCTTCGGTACGCCGCACGGCGTCTCCTTCGAACAGGTGGCGGCGGCGTCTGGCTGGCCGTACACGCGGGCCGCCGGCACGGCCGAGCTGCTCGCGGTGCTCGACCAGCCCGGTCCCCGGCTGATCGAGGTGGTCACCGATCGCCGGGACAACGCCTCGCTGCACCGGCGCCTCACGGTGGCCGTCATGTCCGCCGTCGGAGCGGCCCTGTGAGCGGAGCTTCCACTCACTCCACGTCTGCCCGCTGGGGGAAATGATGTCGACTTTCCACGCTCAACCGGACCACACAGTGGCGGCGGCCCCGCCACGGGTACGACCGAGTGACGCCGCGCTGGTACAGAGCCTGCTCTCCGGAGCGTGGCTGGGCCAGGCCTGCTACACGGTCGCGAAGCTCGGCATCGCCGACCTGCTGGCGGACGGTCCGGAGACCGCGCCGAACCTGGCCGCGCGGTGCGGCGCCGATCCGGACGCGCTGCTGCGCCTGCTGCGGGCACTGGCTTCCGTCGGACTCTTCACCCAGCGGGAACGCGAGACGTTCGAGCTCACCGGCGCTGGCTCGCTGTTACGGAGCGACGTGCCCGAATCCGCCCGGGCCAGCGCCATCATGCTGGGCGAGGAGGTGTTCCGCTCCTTCGCCGAGCTGCCGCACGCGGTCCGGACCGGCACCCCGGCCTTCGACCAGGCGTACGGGCAGCCCATGTACACCTACCTCGCCACTCACCCCGAGGTCGCGCGTACGTTCCACGCCGCCCTTGGCAGCCATCGGACGGTACCCGCCGCCCTGTCGCGGTGTGACGTCGGCGAGGTCGGCACCATGGTCGATGTCGGTGGCGGCGACGGCGCGCTGCTCGCCGCCCTCCTCACCGGCCGGCCGGAGACCCGCGGCGTCCTGCTCGAACTGCCGGAGGCGATCCGGCAGGCGAGCACCCGCTTCGCCGAGGCCGGTGTCGCGGACCGGGTGACACTGGTGGAAGGCAGCTTCTTCGACCGGGTGCCCGGCGATGGCGATCTCTACCTGCTGGCGCGCTGCCTGCACAACTGGAGCGACGACAAGGCCCTCGCCATCCTGCGGACCGTACGCGAGGCGATGCGACCCGGAGCGCGCCTGGTGGTGCTGGAGAAGGTGGTCCCGGACGGCCCCGGACCGAGCCAGGCCAAGATTTTCGATTTGCTCATGCTGGCCATGGTGGAGGGGCGCAACCGGACCGACGGTGAGTACCGGGAGCTGATCGGCCGCAGCGGCTTCGATGTGGTGGCCGTACACCCGGCGTCCCGGCACGATCCGCGGGCCGAGAGCGCGATCGAGGCCGTCGCGGTGTGAGACCCGCAGCAGTCGATGATCAGGCGATCGGTGTCCGCTCGACGAAACGATGGGATGACTCATGCCGGAGATCAACGCTGTGCCCGATGCCGAACGAGCGGCATTGTCCGGCGCGATCCGCAGTGGTGCTGTTCGCGCGGCAGCGGTGATCCGGGCCGCGAAGTCTTCGGACGCCATGGTTCCCGGGCTGAGCTGGACCGTCGGCGAGACCGCGGCGCACCTGGTGAACGAGTTCGTCGACTACACCGCGTACGCGCAGGGACGGAACAACCCCGCCGCGGGCGACCACCCGTCGCGGCGCAACACCGACGCGAACGCCGCGCAGTTGCGTACCGATCCCGATCGTGACCTCGCCTCGCTGGCCGATCGGCTGCTGCCGGCGGTGACGGGATTCCTGGCCGTGGAGCCGCCGGCGCAACCGCTGATCGTCAGCAACGGCCTCGCGTTGAGCTGGTCGACGATGAGCTCGGCGCTGCTCGGCGAACTGGTCGTGCACGGGCTGGACATCGCGCGGGCGAGCGGACAGCCGTGGCGCATCGACCGGTCGGACGCGTTGCTGGTGCTCGACGGTGTACTGACGATGATGCCGCGATACCTGAACCGGAAACGCGCCGCGAACGTCCGCGCGAGCATCGAGATCAGGTTGCGTGGCGGCCCGCGCTATCTGGTGGAGATCGACCACGGGACCGCGGTGACCGGCAGGTCGACCGCACAGGCCAGGCCGGACTGCTGGATCTCCGCCGACCCCGCCGCGTTCCTCAAGGTCGGCTTCGGTCGCACCGGCCAGTGGGGCCAGATCGCCCGCGGCAGAGTGCTGGCCGGCGGTCGCAAGCCCTGGCTCGCCACCACCTTCGGCACTGTGGTCACCAGACCATGAGCGCTCGCACCGGTAACCATCACCACGATTGATCGATCAACGGGAGGCATACTGTGTGTGGAGTTGTCGGATGGGTCGACTTCGCCCGTGACCTGCGCCGCGAGGGCGCGGTGCTGCGGGCGATGACGGCGACGATGAGTCTGCGCGGGCCGGACGCCGAGGGCGTGTGGCTCGACGAGCATGCCGGCCTCGGGCACCGGCGGCTCGCCGTCATCGACCTGTCGACCGGGGCGCAGCCGATGACCGTCGAGCACGACGGCGCCGCCATCGCCGTGATCACCTACAGCGGCGAGGTCTACAACTATCGCGAGTTGCGCACCCAGTTGCGCGGGCTGGGCCACGAGTTCCGCACCGAGAGCGACACCGAGGTGGTCCTGCACGCCTACCTGGAGTGGGGCGAAAACTTCGCCGAGCACCTCAACGGCATGTACGCCTTCGGCCTCTGGGACCCGCGCGAGCAGGCGTTGCTGCTGGTCCGTGACCGCATGGGCATCAAGCCGCTCTATTACCGGCCGATGCCGGACGGCGTGGTCTTCGCCTCCGAGCCCAAAGGCGTGCTCGCCCACCCGCAGGTGCCGGCCGTCGTCGACACCGACGGGCTGCGCGAGCTGCTCGCCTTCACCAAGACGCCCGGACACGCCATCTACCGGGACCTGCGCGAAGTGCGCCCCGGCGAGATCGTCCGGGTGGACCGGTCCGGGCTGCGCGCCCGCCGCTACTGGTCCCTCACCCCCCGGGAGCACACCGACGATCGGGACACCACCGTACGGACCGTGCGCGAGCTGCTCGACGACATCGTTCAGCGGCAGCTCATCGCCGACGTGCCGCTCGGCGTGCTGCTCTCCGGTGGCCTCGACTCGTCGGCGATCACCGCACTGGCCGCCCGCGCCCTCGCGGCGCAGGGTGCCGGGCCGGTGCGCTCGTTCGCTGTCGACTTCGCCGGGCAGACCGAGCACTTCCAGCAGACCGGGATGCATCTGACGCCCGACGCGCCGTTCGTGCACGAGGTCGCGCAGCACGTCGGCTCCGACCACACCGACATCGTGCTGGACTCGCCCGCCCTCATGGACCCTCTCTACCGCACCGGCGTGCTCACCGCGGCCGACGTACCCCCCGCGCTCGGCGACATGTACACCTCGCTCTACCTGCTCTTCCGCGCCGTCCGGGAGCGGTCGACAGTGGCGTTGTCCGGCGAGTCCGCGGACGAGGTCTTCGGCGGTTACGCCTGGTTCCACGATCCGGCCGTGATCCGTGCGGACACGTTCCCCTGGGTGGCCGCGGTCCGTGCCGCCGCGGGTGACTCCCGGCCGCCGAGCCTGTTCGCGCCCGATCTGAAGCTCGACCTGCCGGGCTACCAGGACGCGGCGTACCGGCAGGCGCTGACCGAGGTCGACCACCTGCCCGGCGAGTCGCCGGAGGAGTACCGGATGCGCGAGATGTTCTACCTCAACCTCACCCGGTTCGTGCAGGTGCTTCTCGACCGCAAGGACCGGATGAGCATGGCCCACGGCCTCGAGGTGCGGGTGCCGTTCTGCGACCACCGGCTCGTCGAGTACGTCTACAACGTCCCGTGGAGCCTCAAGTCCTTCGACGGGCGGGAGAAGAGCCTGCTCCGCGCCGCCACCGCCGACGTGCTGCCCGCCTCGGTGGTGGCCCGGCGCAAGAGCCCCTACCCGAGCACTCAGGACCCGGCCTACGAGCGCATGCTGGCCGACCGGGCCAGGGCCGTGCTGACCGACCCCGGCGCGCCGGTGCGGGCACTGCTCGACGACAACCGCGCCCGCGCACTCGCCGGTGCCAAGCTCGAGGGCGGCGCCCTGGCGGTGGCCCGGCGCGGCGTGGAGATGCTGCTGGGGCTCAACGAGTGGTTGAGTCGCTATCCCGTACGCCTGGAGCTGAACTGACCGGCGCTCCACCACCCCGGAGTCCGACCCGACCGGCCTACTCCCAATCTGCTCCCAATGTAAGCCGGACATGCAGCAAGGCCCGTTACCGACTATTCCGGAAACGGGCTTCTGAGCTGCACTCACTGAGGGTAGGCGATGCTGGTATCGAACCAGGGACCTCTTCGGTGTGAAACAGGACGCTGCACCGACTCTGACCTGCGGCAACGTGAAACCGCAGGTAGGGGCGGGTGCGGTTGAGCGCCGTTCGATGCCGTTGGACGCAGTTCACGGCCGTTCAGGGCAGCCCGCTGCTCCCAACCTGCTCCCCCCAACCGGGCTCACACCGGGCCGTCGGCGGCCGACCAAATTACGCGGCCCAACTTTCGCTGCACCACTCGCAGGAGCTTGATCGTCTCTTCATCAGAGATGCCAGTGGTGATTGACCAGTCGCAGCCCGAACCGATTACGTCGCTCGAGAAGACGATCTCAAGGGCCAGCAACGCCTTTCGCCACTGCGACCTCGTCAGCGGCCCCCCGGAATCCAGCGCCTCTCGCAGTCTGCGCCCCTCGCCCCGCCACAGGTCCTCCTTGCTGTCGAACCCCATGGCCCGGGCGAAATCCTCCGTTGGGCTCGCGGGTCCGCCCCACTCACCCAGCCCTCGGCTCAACAGGAACCGCTCGTCTGCAGTGAGATCGACCGCTACAACGTCAGAAGCGCCCATGGCGTAATTTTGAACGACTGCCGCACAAGGGGTTCACCCGGCCTTGCGGCATGTGCGGACGCTGTCGGTGCGGTCAGTGGTCTTCGGCGTAGTGGGAATGCACGGCGGGTTGTCCGGTGTCCACCAGCGCGAGTTGAAGCATGACATCAGATCGATCTACACCGCCGTCAACGCCACCGCCGCCAGGGCCGTGTCCGACGACTTCGCTGACAAATGGGGCGACCGCTACCCAGCGGCTGACTAGAACGTGCGAGCGCACGGGCACCCGCGCCCGTCACATCGCTGGACCATGAAGACCGACCAAGCGATGATCCGGCGTCAACCAATCGCCGACGACTGAACTATGCCTTGACCCTGATCTGGTAGCTCTCGCAGGCGGAGGCCATGCGGGGAAGAGCTCGACCCAACTCGGCACGGTTAAGGTCAGCTCCGGGGCCGGTGCTGCGAGCGTCTTGCACCCGCTGCACCATCCCCGCCGCAAACACGCCAGCGGACTTCAAGTCATCGTGAGCCGAGCGTTCGAACAGCGCACCCACCCGTTGCACCTCATCGGCCGGCACAACGTCCCCTTGCCCTGCCCGAACCAACACCCCCGCTGACCGGCACCCCGTCAGTCCCGGATCCTCATCCCCACGGTCGGCCAACTGCCAATAAGCGGCTCCACCGCCCAGCAGGGCCAGCAGCACGACGGATGCCGCCGCCACCCCAACCCATCGCCGCGGAGGCTTCGAGCCCGCGGAGGAACCGGTCTCGTTTTCGGAGTCGATCACGCCGAATCTCGTTTCTCGTCTATGAAGGGGTCGGTAAGTTACCACCCGCCGAGCGACCAAAGCCTGCGCCTGCCCGATCACCGAGCGCCAGCAGAGGGTTGGTGGCCGCAACCAGCGGCTCAGCAGCCCGACCCGAGGGTCGTTGACGCCTCCGTGCCTGCCGAAGAGGTCACCACCGAGGATGCGCTGGCCACCGCGTCGCGGGTGGGATCGGTGTCTCAGCTGACGGGGCTAACTTCTGTTCCGGCGGGCGGAACTGCACGGCCGGCATCAATGTAGGGAAGACCTGGCCTGGTGATGAGCGACGACCCGTGACCCCAAGGATCTTCGGACGTGCTGCGGTAGCCTGCGTCCGGTGAGTGCTCTCTGTGATGGACGATCCGGGCCTTAGACAAGCCAGATCTTCCCAGATCAGAGGGCACTTCTCGTTCCTGACCCACGATACGGCTTGCCCTCACTGAGGGGCTGAGGCCAACCTTGTCGGCCGCAAGCCAGCAGGATAAATCGAGACTGGCAGATGGGACCAGAAGGCATGGGTACCCCCGTGATGATCCGACAGGCCACGCCTGTAGATGTCGAAGGCATAGTCGAGGTGCACACTCAAGCGCGCACCGCCTACTACATCGCCGGAGGAATCAGCCCCGACGACCTCGCCGACCCGGCGCAGACGCAGCAACGCCATGACGGGTGGGCCCGCGCCATCCACTCACCGGGCCGGGTGGTGAAGTGCGCCACTCAAGACGGCATGGTCGTCGGCATCCTGAGCATGGGACGCCCAAACTCGCCGACCATAGACGCCCGCACGGTGGGCCAGCTCTACCAGATCCACGTAATACCCAGCCATTGGGGCAACGGCATCGGCGCCCGCCTGCACACCAGCTTCGTCGACTACCTCACGGACTCTGCCCTGCCGACAGGACTGCTTGAGGTCTGGCAACGCAACACCCGCGCACAGTCCTTCTACAGCAAACTCGGCTGGAAGCCCGACGGCAACCGCCGGCCCGGTCCAGATGGCATCGACTGCGTCTTCCTACGGCTCGCCGCAACTGCGGCGCGCTGACCACCGCACTCAACCATACGGTGGCCAGGACAATGGACGGACACTTAACCGGCTACATTTGTCGATCTCGAACCCCCTTCGAGCACTGCGCGCTGACGCCCTTGCCCTGGTTCAGGCCGGCGAGCAGTCGGTCAGGGCGTGGGAGGCGCGCCCGCACCGTCGCTGGTGATGAGCAGCGACGGGCCACCTTGACGAGGTCCGGCAGTTGCGCAATGGCGTCGGCCTTGATGCGCACGCGACGTCTGCCGACCACCTTGCGTCTATGCGGCCCTCTGGTGCCGGTCCGGCTGACCTTCACTTGCCAGCCGAGTGCGGCAGAAGCCGGATCACGACTAGGCGACGCCAGGGGTGGGGACACCGGGCCGAGGCGCTAACGGATGGTGAAGGTCAGCGGGTTCGAGATGCCGAGGCCGCCGTGGGAATCGTGGACCCGCACGGTGAAGGTGGACGACGTGCCGGCCGACAGGGCCGTCTGGAACTGGTAGCGCTGTCCGCTTTTGGTCGGCGTAACGGCCAGCCGGGTTGCGCCGAGGTAAAGCTCCACCCGGGTGACGAGGTCCCCGGGATCGGTGTCGGCGACGTCGGCGACCAGCGTGACGGTCGTCGGTTCGAGGAAGTAGGTCTGCCCGCCGGGGGTGCTCAGCGCCGCCGCCGGCGGCTGGTTGGTGCCGGTGGACGCCGGCGTCACCACCGTGACCAGCAGCGGCGGCGCAGCGCCAGGCAGCGACTGGTCGGTGCCGGCCGAGACGTACAGCACGAAGGTGGTGCTGGTGCCGGGCTCCCCGATCGGTGGTGTCCACAGCGCTTCGTACCGGTCACCGGTCGTCCTCACCCCCCGGGCCGCCGTGACGCCGTCCACCCGGAACGACACCGAGGTGATGCTGTGTCCGCCTCCCACGGTCGCGGTCGCCGCCAGCGGGACGGTTCCCGGCGTGGTGTACACCGCGCCGGCGGTCGGGCTGAGCCAGGTGACGATCGCCGGGTAGTCAGCGACCGGCGGTGTGGTCGTCCGGGTCGGCGTCACGCTGGGCAGGACGCCGCCGGTGCACGTGACGCCGTTGAGCGTAAACGACGCCGGTATGGGGTTGCTGCCCGACCAGGCGCCAACGAAACCGATGTTCGCGGAGCCAATGGTGCCCAGGGTCGCGTTCCAGCCCAGATTGGTCGCGCTGACCTGCTGGCCCGCCTGGGCCCAGGTGGCGCTCCAGGTTTGCGTGAGCCGCTGGTCGACTGCAGGGAACGCGAACCGCAGCGTCCACCCGTTGACTAGGTCACCCAAGTTGGTGACCGCGATGTCGGCGTGGAAGCCACCGGTCCACTGGCTGGTGACGACGTAGTTCACCCGACACCCGGCCGCCGTGTTCGCCGCACTGGCGTGTGAGATCGCGGCCATCATCGCGACCATGGCAACAGCGATGGCGGCCACAGCAGTCAGCGACTTCCGCATGGCACACCTCGCCGTAGATAGCTGGACGTCTATGAATAAGTCGACTGTCCTGCTGCTCCGCCTTCCTGTCAAGGCACGCACGGCAGTCCTGCCGCCGGCAGGACAACGGACAGCCCGCCCATGGCTGATCGGTAGCGGCCACAGCGCCGAGCAGGCAGAAGAGTGGATAGCGCAGCTTCCCGCCTGGACCGCGACTGACCGCCAGGTCCTGGACGACTTCGCGTGCGGCGCCGGTACGCACATCACTAATCCAGGGATGGCAGCACCGTTGGAGCCGGGCCAGGCTCCGAGGAGCCCGCTCATCGTCAGCGAGCCCCCGAAACGGCTCAACCGGGGCCCAACAGTTAAGCCGCAGTCGCGCGGATCGCGACAAGCGGCCTTTGGCGAGCTGTATCGCGTCATCAAGCCGGGCGGCTATCTGGTGACCGCGTTCAAGGCCGGCAGCAGTCAGGTCCGACGTGCGGGCCGCAGCGCCAATCTTGGTGTCGAGTTCGACCTTTACTGGCAGACCCCGCAGGAGATGGAACAAAACGTCACGGACGCTGGCTTCACCACCGTTTCTAGGGCGGCGTCCCCGCCGATGGGCCGGACAGCCCCGCGCAGGGGTATCTGCTCGCCCGGAAAGCTGTTGCTGATTCACCACGTTGACGCGCATACCCTCAACTCGGCGCGACCGGACGGCTTCGGCGTCACAGCCGGTTACTCACCGCGACGCCCCGTCGGACATGATCGGATGTGTCGGCGCATCCAGTACCGTCCGGGCTGTGGCAGCCAGAGCAGCGGGAGCGTTTCGTCGAACGCCCATCGAGCGATCAGACCAACGGGTCGCATGGGACCGGACAGACCAGGCCTTCTTCGCTGCCGGCGCCTGTCACATCCTCGCCTGGGCTTGCCGGGACTTCTATCCAGACAGGTCCATCGACATAACCGCGATGCGCCTCCCAGGCCAGCGGCACGTCATCCACACCTACGCGGCCTGGGACGCTTGGGCGTTCGACCACTCAGGCTGGAATCCCGAGCTCCAACTGCTGGCGGTCAACACGAACTTCGAAGGCCAACCGCTCACGCGCCTCAAGATCACGGAAGGTCTCGCTGAGTTCTGCCAGAAGCACCACCACCGCATGCCGAACCAGTACTGGCATGACCCGCGACCCCGCGCCCGCGACTACATCGGCCGACACCTCCCGCCCTGGACATAGCCGTACCGGGCACTCGCACCGGCAACGCACACTTACCGAGCGGGCACCGGCCGTTTACACGCCCGAGCGGATGGCAGGGATCGTGGTGCAACGACCACGAGTAAACTGCCCGAGTTGGCTGAGCACGCCGGAAGGACGCCATGAGTTGGGACGTTCTTATCTTCGACGCCCCAGCCGACGCCAGGTCGGTTGACCAGCTTCCGCAGGACTTCAATCCGCCGCCGTTGGGAACCGGGCCGGATGTCAGGCGGTGGCTACTTGAAACCCTTCAGGACCTCGATCTCTCGGATCCTGAGTGGGGGCGCTTGGTCGGCCCGACTTGGCACATCGAGCTCAACATCGGGTCGCACGACCCCGTTGATTCGATCATGTTGTACGTGCGTGGAGGCGGCGACGACGTTCTGGCCGTTATCGCGCGGATCGTCGCCTCGGTTGGTGGTCGCGCTCTCGACATCTCGACCGGCGAGTTCCTAACCGGCGAGCCCACTCAGACGGCTGGATGGCACGGCTTCCAGCAGTACCGGGACCAGATTCTTCGCGGCAGCTGACGCCTGCAAGTCCGGGGCAACGCAATCGTCACCAATAAGTGGCCCGTCCGCCGCTGCGATGCGCGAGCGACCCGCAACCAGCGCACGCCAGTCCCGCGGAGCAGGCAGCCCCGGGCGTGCCACCGCGGACCGCATCGGACTGTGGAGCTGAAGTTGTTTCTGCAACTGGCGCTGAGCGACTACCGTCAGCGCGTGCTCGGTCCCACGATCGTCTTCGACACCTCCGGTCCGCTGGAAAGCCCGCTCACAGCCGAGGTTCTGCGGGAGGTGGAGGCGCAGCTTGGACGCAAGCTACCCGCTGCGTACATCGACCTGGCCCAGCGACACAACGGCGGGGTGTTGGCCCGTGGCGCCCACCCCTCGCCCAGCCGAACCTCGTGGTCCGCAGACTATGTGGCTGTGTACAGACTGGCGGCCATCGGTCGGACTGCTTCCTTCAGCCTGTGCGGCGAGCTCGGGAACGCGTTCTGGATAGCGGAGTGGGGCTACCCCGACATCGGCCTCTACATCGCAGACTGCCCCTCAGCGGGCCACGACATGATCGCCCTCGACTACCGATTCCCTGGCAAGCCGACAGTCGTACACGTCGACCAGGAGTGGAACTACCAGATCACGGTCATCGCCCGCGACTTCGAGACGTTCCTAGGCGGCCTCGTCGACGAAACCGAGTTTGATGGAGACGATTGATCGCCCGCTCGGCACCCGCACAGCGACCCTGAGTGCAGAGTGCGCGCCCGCCACTGGCGCCTTCGGGTTCGCCGAAGAGGTCTCCAAACTGAAGGGCCTGGTCAGGGCGCTGCCCGTGGGATCGGCGTCTCAGATGACGGAACCGTGACGGACTCCAGCAGGCTCGCCCGCAATGCTTCACATCGATCTACAGCAGACCTACAGGCGTGGCGTTAGGCGAACCGAGACACCTACCAGGCGACATCGAGCGCTGTCGACTACATCGCAAGACCGCAGAGCACTCCGCGGGAAACAGGACGCCGCGCCGACTCTGACCTGCGGCAACGCGGAGCCGCAGGTCGGGGTGGGTGCGGTTGAGCGCCATTCGATGCCGTTGGACGCAGTTCAAGGCCGTTCAGGACAGCCCGCTGCTCCCAACCTGCTCCCCCAAACTGGGTTCGCACCGGGCCGCCCACCGATCGTGAGCTGTCAGGTCGGTGCGTTGGTTGGCAACAGCGCTGACTCCGGCAGTCGCATCGGTCGACCGGGGTAGCACGCCCACGGTCGCCGGCCTTGTCAGCGGCATGACAGCGCACCTGATTCTGGTCGCGGTCGTCGATTTCTCGACGCCCGGCGCCGTGACATGACACGGGCACCTTGACCCGCAGGGCGCTGCCCTGACTAGGGTTCGGGTATTCCGTCGGGCCACCAGGTCGTCTCGTCCCGCTTAGCCCCGGTGAGATCAGCGCCGTCTAGCAACGCGCGGGTAAAGTCGGAGCCCCGCAGGTCCGCATCGCGCAGGTTGGCGCCGGTCAGGTTCGAACCTGTGAACCGGATATGCCACAAGACACCACCGGACATATTCCCGTTGCGCAGGTCGGTTCCGCTGAGGTCGGCGGTCAGCCATTCGATTGGACTGACAGCGGCGGAGTTCCAGCGACAGAGCACCGTCAGCGCGGTCTGGGCATCCGGTCGGCGGACCCGCAGCGGAACGTCCTCGGCCGGTACCTGTTCGTCGCCTGGCGGCCACGGCGACATCGACCGAAGGTAGGCGGCGAGGACGTTCACAATGTTCGGACGGTCGTCGATCGACTCGCGAGCGATACGGTCGAGCGCGTAGATGCCGCCGATCCGCACGGTCGTGTCAACGTTGGCGAGCTGCTCGACAGCCCTGGTGTATCGGTCGGTTAACTGCCCCTCGCGCTGCACTGTCAACTGCTCACGAGTGGCGGCCGCCGAATGCTGCAGTTGGCGCCACGCCAGGACCGCGCCGGACAGCACGGCAACAGCGCCCAACGCCTGCAGAATCTGTCCGCGGATCGCGTTGACACTCGATGCGCGGTCGACCGGCGACATGACGTCGACCCTTGCAGCGCCGACGTCGACGGTCAGCAGCCAAGCCGGAAAGACGGTGACTACCGCGACCGTGCCCAGGGCTGCAAGCCCGAGGACCGCGACGCGCCAACGAGGCGCCATGGTCTGCCTCCCCTCAACCGTGCACACCGTATCGCCGCAATCGTCGGCTGCACCTACAGCGGTAGCCCATCCAGGCCGGGTTCCTTGGCGCCAAGCCTCAGCACAGCGTCCCGACCACCGCATACCTTGAGGCCGTGCACACCCTCAACCGCCAACTGATCGACACCATGGGGCGGCGGGTCGATGAGCTGGAACGCCGCGGCGGGCTACATCCGCTCATCGGCCAGATGAGGATGCCGAGGGTCGTACCGTTCCGCCATGCCGACCGCTTATATCACCGTTGCTTAGACGGAACCCTGGGGACCCGGCTGAGGTGTCGAGCTCCGTTCGGTGGGCGTCGTTCACCGGCCGTCGAGTTGCTCGCGTACCAGAGCGGCGATGCGGGAGAGCGCGGCGCCGAGGTGGCGTTGCTGTGCAGCGCTGAGTGGGTCGAACACCAGTTGCCTGACCCGCTCGACGTGAGCTGGGGCGCTGTCCTCGACTTTATGCAGTCCGGCGTCAGTCAGGGTCGCGAGGGTGTACCGGCCGTTGTTTGGGTCAGGGCACCGGGTGACCCACCCCTGCTGCTCGAAACGGACCATCAGCTTGGACAGCCGTGGTTGCGTGCTGTCGCACTGCGCGGCCAGGTCGCTGAGCCGCATCGTGTGCGTCTCGGTCATGGACAGCCGAGCCATCACGCTGTACTCGAAGTTCGAGATGCCCTCGTCCCGCTCCAACTGGCGGTCCAGCAGCGTGGGCAGCCCGATGACCACGGTGCGCAAGTCCTGCCACAGCTTCTGCTGCTCGTCGTCGAGCCATCGGGGGGTGCCGGTCATACGCGCAGCTTACTTGACTGGGCAACCCTGGCACCCAGATGCCCTTCGCTGCTCAGAGGCAGGCACGGACCCGGCCGGCCTCTGTGATGCCACGCACCTTGACTTGCCTAGGCAAGTCAAGCACACTCGCTCACAGTTGCCCAGGCAAGTGCGGCGGCGGCGCGGCGTCCGGAGATTCCCCCGTTCGCCACGGATCCGACAGCCCGGAACCATGAGGAGAGTGCAGTGAAGGCTATTCGCTACCACGAGTTCGGCAGCACCGAGGTCCTGCGCCAAGAGGAGGTGGAGCGTCCGGTCCCCGGCGCCGGCCAAGTGCTGGTGAAGGTGGTGGCCACCTCGTTCAACCCCGTCGACGACCACATCCGGCTGGGTGTCCTCGCTGAGATGATCCCCACCCCGCTGCCGATCACCCCCGGCCTCGACGTCGCGGGCACCGTTGCCGAGCTCGGCGACGGAGTCAGCGGACTGCAGGTCGGCGACCCGATCATCGCCATGTTCCCGCTGCACGAGCACGGCGGAGCCGCCGAGTACGCGGTCGTGGCCGCCGACCTGGTGACCGCCGCGCCCCGCAGCATCCCTCTGACCGACGCCGCCTCACTACCCCTGACCGGGCTGGCCGCACGCCAAGCAGCCGTCGAGCTCGCCGGGATCAAGACCGGCCAGACCGTTCTCGTCATCGGGGCAGGCGGCGCGGTGGGAAGCATCGTGGTTCAGCTCGCCGTCGAAGCCGGCGCGAAGGTGACCGCCGTCGACGGCCCCCAGCATGCCGACCGTCTGAACGGCTACGGTGCGGAGAAGGTCGTCGACCCGCTGGACCTCGACGCAGGCCCGGCCCCTGTCGGTGGCCCCTTCGACGTGGTGGTGAACCACGTACGCCTGGCTCCCGAAAACCTCGCGAAGCTGACCCCCTACGTAGCCGACGGCGGCATCGTCGTCAGCTCCGCCGGCCCGGTGCCGGCCGACGAGGCACGCTCGGTACGCACAGCCGGCGTGTGGGTCGGCCCCGACGCCTCCCACCTAGCCGACCTCGTCTCCCGCATCGACAACGGCGTACTCAAGCTGCACATCGCCGACCGCCGACCGCTGGAGGAGCTGCCGACCATCCACCAGGATGCAAGCAACGGCAAGCTGCTCGGCAAAACACTCATCGTCGTCGCCTGACGCCACGTCCACGTCCGCCATCGAAGCCCCTCTTTGGTGGTGGACGCCGACACTGTCTGCGGGAGATCCGGATACTCGATCAGCGTGAGAGCCGGACGCCGGGATGGCCGGATGCGCTGCTCCCCGCACGACGCGTCAGGCCCGGATCCGCAGGTAGAGAAAGCAACATCGCCTGACGAGAGGAACGGATGGCTTGCCGGCAGGGATGATTGGGGTTGTCGAGACTCAAATCATCTGTTGTCGGGAAGCACCCGTTCGGCGAAGAGGATACGTGGTTTGGCAGGCCGGGTGAGGACGCTCAAACGCCGGCCCCGCCTTGTAGAGGGGCGACGCCATCGTAGGCACCGGTGACGGTCCTGAGGAGCTCGACATTGCTCGGGTAGGTCGCCGAGAGGAGTTCGCGTATTACGGGTTCACGGTCATAGTCGTCGGCCAGACGTAAGCCGAGGATGACGTTGGCCATCATGCCGGCGGCGAGGATCTGACTGGCTTGTTCGGGTGTGAGATCGCCGCGGTTGACGAGCACTCGGTAGACGCGGAGGAAGCCATCTCTGGCGAGTGGCCCGATCTCCGGATCGGTGCCGGCGGTGAAGGCGTGCGCGAGGCAGAGTTGCAATCCCTGCTCCTTGAACAGTTGAAGGTAGGCGACACCGATACGCGGTGCGAGGTCGCCAGGTGCGTCGTCGTCGATCGTCTGCTCGAACACCTCGACCACTCTGTCGAGCGCGTGCTCGATCGCGGCTCGGATGAGCGCGTCTTTGCTGCCGAACAAAGACACCACGTAGGGCTGGCTCACGGCCGCCTCGCGGGCGATGTCTGCCGTGGTGGTTGCGGCGAAGCCCTTGCTGCCGAAGATCCGGATCGCCGCAGCGAGCACGGAAGCGCGTCGCTGGGACGAGGAGATTCGTTTCTGGCCCATGGTTGACATGTTATCAATCAATCAATAACCTTCGCGATGAGCTGCCGATCGGCCGCCTCGGCGGGAGCACCGGCGATCGCGGCGATCGGCTCCAGCCGTGCTTTCTCATGTGCAGTGTCACGTCGCGGATGCTGCGGCACAGCTCGCCGATGGGGCGCGACACTGTGCAGTCCGGCACGATGGGAGGACCCGGGTATGGACGTGCTGATGTTCGCCACCGTCGCGGTGCTGGGGTTCACGGCGTGCGCCGAGTTCGGCTCCTATGCTTTTGTGCATCCGGTGGTCAAGCGTCTGGCGCCGCGTGACCACATCCTGGTCGAACAGGGTCTGCTGCGTACCTTCGGGATTGTGATGCCGGTGCTGATGACGGCTTCGCTCGTGCTGGCTATCAGCTACGCGGCCCGCCCTGATGGGGCGGGGTTGCCCGAGGTGTTGCGTTGGGTCGCGGCCGCGACCTGGGCCACGGGCATCGTCACGACCGTGGTCGTGAACGTGCCGATCAACCTGTCCACACTGCGCTGGGACAAGGATTTCCCTCCGGAGCGCTGGCAAGAGCGCCGTAACCGCTGGGAGTGGTTTCAGGGATACCGTTCGTGGGCCTATCTCGCGGCCTTCCTGCTCGTCGCCCTCTCAGTCGCCACGGTCGGCTGAGAGAGTGCCGGGTTAGCCGTTGGCCGAGTGAAGTGAGTTGACGGGATCCGTTGTGGTGTGGGGGATTGCAGAAGCGGATACCGGACCAAGTGCGACCGGCTTGCCGACGGTCAGTCGCGGCCAGTACCCGCCTGGCTTTTGATGCGGTGCCCGTGGGACGAGGTGGCGTGGTCTTCGTGGTCGTCGTCTACCTCGTAATCTTCCGTACCAGGACGGCCCGTCATGAGGCGCCTCATGACACGTCAGGTCAGGAGTTCGCGGGCCAGGGCCTCGGCCCACCAGCGTTCGACTTGATCGGGTTGCCAGCCGCGTTCGCCGGTCAGTGTGGTGTAGACGTCGATGTTGCAGATCGCCGCGTAGATGTCGACGGCCGACGGAATGCCCAATCCTTGCCGGAGAACGCCGCCCGGCCACGACGAGAACACCTGGATCCTGGTCTCGTCCCCCTGCTGACGGCCGTCGCGGTAGGCGGTCGCCAGCGCGGGCTCGGTGCGGCCCGCCTCGCGTACGAGCGCGATGAGGTCACCGGCGCGCTCGAAGAGGCGCCGGTCGTAGCCGGCCATCGCCGCGAGTTGCCGCACCGGATCGTTCTTGGCCCCTTCCAGTTCGGCGAGCGACTGCGATGGATCTGCGGCGATGTCTGCTGCGTCGGCCAGGGCCTGGATCAGACCGGTCTTGTTCCCGTACACCGCGTAGACGGTCGGCACCGAAACCCCCGCCTCCCGTGCCACGTCACGTACCGTGGTCGCCGCCCAGCCGCGTGAGAGGAACAGTCGACGAGCGGCGCTGGCGATCTCACCCCTGGTCTCTGCCGCTTGCGCCGCCCGTCGCAGTGATTCGTACCTCCGCCTGCCTGTCTCGTCGGTCATGGTTTGCCTCTTTCGGTTTCCGGGCCTTATATTGAATATATGCTGCGTAAACTCGGTGTCGGAAACACCTGGACGTTCTCGCGGATCGCCGGACTCGCCGGACTCGGCTTCGCCATCCTGATCGCCTCCACCAACGCCTTCCTGGTACCAGCCGGCCTGCCCCACACCGGCGCAGAAACCAACGACGTTGTCCAGTTCTTCACCACCCAACAGGACACCGTCGGCCTTGCCTCAGCACTCGCCCCGATCGCCTGGGTGCTGGCAACCCTGTTCGGCGCCGGCGCGGTCTCCGTGCTGTGGCGAACCGACCGCGAGCACGGCACAGCCTGGTCCCTGGTCGGATTCGCCGGGGTGATCATGCAGAACATCACCTTCACCGGCGTGATGGCCACCCGGCTCGCGCTCGCGTCAACGACCGCGCAGGACAGCAGCACGATCGCCGGCCTCTGGGCACTACACAACGCGCTGTTCGTCTTCAACGGCACCTTCCTGGCACTGGCCATGACCGGCCTGTCCATCAGCGGCCGACGCGCCGGCCTGATCCGCCGCTGGCACAGCGGGATCGGTTTGCTTGCCGCCGCACTCCAGTTCGGCTCGGCCGTGCTGAGCCCCCTGGTCATCGACGACCCCGGTACGGTCAGTCTCCTCGGCCTTGCCGGCTGGCTGATCTGGGTCGTGTGGATCATCGCCTACAGCATCACCCTGATCCGCCTGACATCCGTTCCCATCCAGGCGATACCGCATAGCCGACGCACCGGTCCCGTTGAGTCATTTCGATCAGACCATCAGCAGGCCGATCTACCCGACGGCCAGCGTCGCCATCCAGCACAGCAGCGCGTCGAACCGCCGGAGAGCGCGCAGGCATAGACATCCGTTCATCGGCATGCGGACACCGTTCTGCTGCCGCCGCGAGGCGCCAACGCTGACGCCTTCGGACCCGCCGAAGAGGTCACCATTCAGGAAGCCCTGCTCAGAGGTTCGCCAGTGGGATCTGGGTCTCAGCTCACGGGATCCGTACCGACGCCACCGCGGCTCCAGTCAGGGCCGCCGAAGTCGCTGACGAAGGCGGCTATGTTTTCGGCCCGCCGGTGCTGAGTCTCGCTGAGGCTGCCCGCGTCGTCGTCGACCAGGCTTTATCTGCTCGTCGTGCGCAAACCGATGGCGAGGTGACTCTCGCGGCGATGCCACCCGGCCGCCTGCCGTGCATCGGCTATCGTTCGCAGGTGTCGACGATCGAGCCGTATCGCATCTCCGTCGAGCCCGAAGTGCTTGTTGACCTGCGTGAGCGCATCGGCCGCACGCGCTGGCCGCAGGCACCGCTGGAGCCGGGGTGGGAGTCCGGCACCGAGCCGGGTTACCTGCGCGAGCTGCTGAGCCAGTGGCAGGATTTCGATTGGCCGGCCTTCGAGAAGACGCTCAACGAGCTGCCGCACTACCGGTTCGAGGGTACGCATTTCATCCACGCCCGCGGCCGGGGGCCAGACCCGCTACCTATCGTGCTCACCCACGGCTGGCCCGGCAGTTTCCTGGAATACCGCGACCTCATCCCGCTACTCACCGAGCCCGACGACCCGGCCGACGCTTTCGACGTGGTGGTGCCGTCGCTGCCCGGGTTCGGGTTCTCCGACTGGCCGGTATCCCCGGGCGTGGTCAACGCCGTCGTCGCGGACCGCTGGCATCGGCTGATGACCGAGGGCCTCGGCTACCGCACGTTCGCCGCCCACGGCAGCGACCTCGGCGCGGGCGTCACCACGCAGCTCGCCAAGCTGCATCCGAGGAGTGTCACCGGCATCCTCCTGAGCGCCACGGCGATGCCGCGGCCGCAGCCGCCGTGGAGCGACGCGGAGCAGCGGTACCTCGCATGGATGGACGATTGGCAAGCCGCCGAGGGTGCTTATGCACATCAACACGCGACGAAACCCCAAACCTTGGGGTACGGGTTGACCGACTCCCCCGCCGGGCTGGCCGGCTGGATCGTCGAGAAGTACCGCGACTGGTCGGACAGTCACGGCGACGTCGACGCACGGATCGGCCGTGCGCACCTCCTCGCGACGCTCACGCTCTACTGGGCCACGGGCACCGTTACGCCGTCGATCCGGATGTACTACGAGCATCGCCGGCAACCCACGCCGGTGACCGAGCGAATCCCGGTGCCGGCCGGCTTCGCGCTCTTCCCCAACGAGTTCGTACCGCTGCCAAACCCGCCGCGTGAGCTGGCCGAGCGTTTCTACCAGGTCGAACGCTGGACCGAGCTGCCGCGCGGCGGACATTTCCCGGCTATCGAGGAGCCGCGGCTGCTCGCCGAGGAGCTGCGAGCGTTCTTCCGCCCGCTGCGCACACAGTCTGACCCGTTCGCGCAGCGCTCTGACATCAACTGATGGCCAACGCTGACCAGATGGTGAGGGCCTCCGCCGAGGAGGAAACTCGTCGGTATAACTCACCCGATGGATGCCATCGCCGCACCGCTGAAGCCGCACCAACAACGGATCGCGACATCTCGTCGAACTCAAGGAGGTGTCGGTACTGCTGGCCACGCTGTCCGTTGCGATCACGGTCCGCGGCAGACCGTGCACGGGTTCTCGGGCACGGTCGCGGGACCTAGGCTGTCGTCGCCGGTCTGGCTGAGGCACTTGGGGTTGCGGTGAGTTTTGACCTGTACGTCTGGCACGAGGACCAACCAGTCACTGCGGCCGAGGCGCGAGTAAAGCTGGAGCGCTGGGGCGACGGCGCACAAGAAGTGTTCGCCGCGCATCCCGCCGTAGGGCGGTTCTATGACGCACTGCTCGACCGCTTCCCACCGCTGGAAAGTCTCGGCGATGATGACATCGACCGGCTCGGAGTGTGGAGCATGACTCCCGAGCGTTCCGACGCGATTCTGAACCTCTCGTGCATCTGGTCGCGAGCGGACGAGGTCGGTGCCGCCGTCCTGACGCTCGCCGCCAAACACGGCCTGATCTGTTACGAACCGGGCTACCACGTCATAAACCCGAACGCGCCGGGCCACGCAGCGCTCTTTACGCTCTCGTCGGAGAGCTTGCCGACGATCCCCGACCCCGACGCGCGGCGACTGGAATGGATCATCGGCAAAGTCGGCAAGAACAACAGCTACGTGATCCTCGAACGCGCCGACGGATGGTTCGTCCAGGTGGGCTACGGCGACGCTGCCGGAGTACCCGCCGGGACATACGCACTGGAATATCAGGAAGGTTCCAACGACCGACACTTCCGCTGCCAGACCACCGACCGTGAGGCAGCCCTACGGCTCATGCAGGAATTCCGAGCCGGCGATGGGAGGTGGAAACGCCGTCACCTGTGGGAACCCCTCTGACCAGGCCCACAACTGTCCATCCAGCCGTCACAGATGTCCGGACGCGTATGCCCTGCAGAGTCCCACCGCACTGAGGCCCGCTCGGCAGCATCGCGGTGCGCCTCGATCACGAGCCTGAAGGCGCGCACTTCTCTCGGCATGTGCGGACGCCGCCCTACCGCCTTCGCAGGGCGCCGACGCTGACGCCTTCGGACTCGCCGAAGAGGTCAACCCCGCCAGGAAGGCGCGGGGGCGGTTGCCACACACAGCGCAGGCAGAACCCGCGCCGACGGCTGGGGGCGCTACTGCCGTTCCATGGACTGACGTGCCCCCCATCCCCGGGCCTCGAGGTGAAGCAGCCGGGCGGCGTCGACCCTGGCGGCGCGCAGGGCACCGGCTGAGCAACGCCGTGCGTAGGGGTTACCCGCGCTATCCGGAACACCGACGCAACCGGACTGCGGTGGCCGCGCATGTCGTACACATGTACGATGTGCGACTTTTGAAATCTCCGCCTAGCCTGCGTGGTGACCGCCGCCGCGCCATTGGCCGTGGATTCGCGGCGGCGGTCTATTGCCCACTCCAGGTATTCGAGAAGGAGCAACGTGACAATCCTAGTAACCGGAGCGACCGGAAACGTGGGTCGCCAGGTGGTGGCCCAACTGGTCCAGGCCGGGCAACCGGTGCGGGCGATGACCCGCCAGCCGCACCCGGGTCGGCTGCCGGATGGGGCCGAGGTGGTCCAGGGAGACTTCGAACGTCCCGAGACCTGGCGAGCGGCGCTGGACGGAGTGCAGTCGGTGTACCTGTTCCCCTTCGTGTACACCGCGCCCGACCATGGGTTCGTCGATGAGGCGGTCAAGGCCGGCGTCACCCGGTTCGTCGTGCACTCCGCAGCGGCGGCCGGGTTCGCACCCGGAACCGGAGGCGACGGCGCCCTCGGGCGGCACCTGACCGAAGAGCGGGAAGCGCACCGCGGGTTGGAACTGCTGGTGGAGGCCTCCGGCGCAGAATGGACCCATGTGCGGCCGGGCCTGTTGGCCGCCAACGCTCTGCAGTGGGCCGACCAGATCCGGTCCGGACGGGTGGTGCGCGGGCCGTACGCGTCCGCTGGCTATCCGGTGGTCCACGAGGCCGACGTCGCCGATGTGGCGGTCGCGGCGCTGCTGACCGACGACCATGTCGGTGCCGCGTACACCGTCACCGGCCCGGTGAAGGTCTCGCAGGCGGAGCAGGTCACCGCGATCGGCGCCTCCATCGGCGTGCAGGTGCGATTCGAGGAGCTCGATCCGGCCGAGGCGCGCAGGCAATGGCTGCGCGACGGCTTCGATGAGGAGACCGTCGACTGGATGATTGCGCTGCTCGCCGACGCGGTCGACGGGACGGGAGCGTTGCCGCCGACGGACACCTATCTGCGGGTGACGGAGCGACCACCGCGCACGTTCGCCCGTTGGGCCAACGACCATGCCGCCGACTTCCGGCCGGAGGAGACACGATGACGATTCTGGTCACGGGTGCCACCGGCATGGTGGGCCGACACGTCGTCGCCGAACTGGTGAGGACCGGCCACCGGGTCCGCGCACTGACGCGGACGCCGTCGGCGGCGAATCTTCCGGACGGGGTGGAGGTCGTCGGCGGCGACCTGACGGACCCGCCGTCCCTGGAGCCGTCGTTGAACGGCGTCGAGAGGATGTACCTGTTCTCGGTCGGACGGATGGCGCGTGACGTTGTCGCTGATGCGAAGCGGGCCGGCGTGCGGCGCATCGTCGTGCTGTCCGGGGCGCTGGCCGACACCGATGACAGTGAGGACGGGTACCTGGCGGTCGAGCGTGCGGTCGAGGATTCCGGTCTGGAGTGGACGCACGTCCGGCCCGGGGAGTTCGCCGCGAACTGGCTGGACTGGGCCCCGGCCATCAAGAAAGGTCGGGTGGTTCGCCGCCCGTACGGGGCTGCGGTCACCCAACCCACCCATGAGGCGGACATCGCCGCGGTCGCCGCGAGGGTGCTCGTCGAGGACGGCCACGCCGGCCGGACCTACACCTTTGCCGGCCCCGAGGCGCTCACCACCGTCTCGCAGGTCGACGCGATCGGCACTGCGATCGGTGCCACGGTGCGATTCGACGAACTCGATTCGGCCCAGGCCCGAGCCGAGTGGATCAGCAACGGCTATCCGGAGGCGTTCGTCGACTGGATCTTCGCCATGTGGGCGGAATCCGCGCATGCCCCCGCCCCGACGAACCAGGAGTGGGCAGACATCGTCCCGCGCCTGACCGGCCGACCCGCGCGGACATTCGCGCAATGGGCCACCGACCACGCGACCGACTTCCGGTAGACCGTTCATCGTGGGGCATGGCGCCCCGTCCGGGCCACCATGCCCCACACGACCGTCAACCCAGCACGACGCGCGACGAACGCTCCGCGCAAACATCCTCACCTCGGCATGAGCGGACGCCGCCCTACTGCCTCTGGGGGTGCCAAGCTGACGCCTTCGGATCGCCGAAGAGGTCTCCAGCCTGAATGGCCTGCTCAGGACGTTGCACGTGTGATCGGTATCTCGAATGACGAAACTGTGGCGGACTCCAGCAAGCGCACCCGCAACGCTCCACATCGATCTGCAGCCCGCCTACAGACGTGGCCTTAGGCGAACCGAGACGCCGGCCGGCGCCAGCCATCCCTGGAGCAGCAACGCCTGACCACCTCGGGCTCCACTGGGAGGTCACGCGGCACCGCTCGACCGCATCACCGCAGGTCAGAGCCCTCGTCTCCGCCCGGCCTCGTGAGCACTTCGGTCGCGGTGACCACTTCGCCACCCTGCACCCAACCTGCTCCCAGTTGCAAGGTCAGGCCAACCAACGAGTCCTTACCTCCTTGACCTGCGCACACTCCCCCACCAGTAGACATAGAGCATTGTCGACTACGTCGCGGAAACGCGGAGCACTTCGCGGGAAGCAGGACGCTGCACCGACTCTGACTGCGAGAACGAGAAACCGAAGCTAGGGGTGGATGCAGCTGAGTGCCGTTCAATGCCGTCGGACGCAGTTCAACGCCGTTCAGTGCAGGGCATTGCTCCCAACCTGCTCCCCTGAATTGCGGGCGTTCGGGCCTGCCAGCCGGTTGCGGCATTGACGGTCCGTAGATAGTTCACGATGGTTACCGCCCCAAAGCAAGGCGTGCCCTGCGCCGCCTGGACGACGCCGGCACCCGGCGGACGCCCGCGAGCAGCTGGGCCTCGCCGCGTGACCGAGCCGACCGTCACGGCCATCCGCGACGCGTCTGCGACGATCGCGTTCTTCCGCGAATCCATCGACGTGGGTGGGGTCATCGCGGAAGCGGTTGGGCTCGAGCACCGACGCGTCGTGTCCGCCTGTCGCTGGTCTAGCCCCATTTCGGAGGTACTCATCGCTCCAAATCACTATCACGATGGCAGCGGTCGGTCATGGAGCTGCCAAGACCGCAGAACCAAGGCATCCCCGGGTCCGTTTGATGACTACACGATTACTCGCGGCGGTGGCTATGCGTAACTTCACGGAATGCAGCCGAATCACTTACCCACCGAGCAGACTCCTCGGCCCCCACTGGTGCCCGTCCAATCCGGTGCCCCCACGGGGCCTGTCCATCCCGACGAGTCGACCCGCCCGCCACGGGACGCCACCGCTGACCCTGCACGGGCGCAACTATCAGCACCGGTCCCGGATCAGACACTGTCCGCGCGTCTGGCGCACTGGCTCGCGGCCGAGCAGGTGGTCGCCGATGTCGTGAGAGTTATCGAAGCCAGATACGCCATGCCACTGACGGTGGGTCTTCTCCACACGCCCGTCGGCAGCGACCACGTGCCGGGCACCAACACCATCGTCCTGTCCCCGAAGTACGCCGCGCCGGAGCTCGCCGCCGTCGCGGACAAGCTGATTCTGTACCGATTGGCCACAGCATTCGAGCACCTCGGCGTGGACACATCCACCGAGGAGGCGCTTCTGAGGCACAACGAGGTTCAACAACAGCTGTGGGTGTTGGCCAATCCGCCTCCTAAGCCGCCGTCCGCGGACGTCTACCGGTTCTACCACGGCACCAACCGGTGCAACTATTACGGCGACGGCATCCAGGCCACGGGGCTGATGCCGGGCAAAGCCGGCAGCGACATCGGTTGTAAGCGCTGGGAGAAACACGACGTCGTCAGCGAGAGCAAGGACAAGGGCTGGAACACCGTCACCCTCGACTTCAACCTGGCACTGTCCTACGCCCGGCAGCACACCGAATGGGCCATGGGGAAAAGACGCGGCGAGCCAACCCTGCGCGACGTCGCCGACGAGGGCGGGATCGTCCTCGCCTTCGACATGCCGAAAAGCGCCCTCGACGGCAACGACGCGTGGCGACACGACCACAGCGGCGACCCGAACAACTTCCAGACCAAGGAAGAGATACCGGCGAGGAGAATCCGGGTGGTGGAGGAGTTGGGTATCCCAGGGCCGTTGAAGGCCGTCGCGCCACCGCCGATTTCCACCCCGGCCCCGAAGGCGGCGAGCAACTCGGCGGCGGGCGCCGGGCGACGCCGCGACGTAGGAGCGCCAACCGGGAGTTGACCTCGTTCTCCATCTGACGCGAGCTGAGACGCTCAGGGCTTGGGCACCACTTGGAGGACGCTGTCCCCATTGACTCTCGCGGCGCCGGCATGGAGGCGGCCAGGTTGCAGTAGCCCGGCAGCGCATCCACACCGATCACGATGGTGTCGACGGATTGCTCCCCGGGCCTGCCGGATGGTCGAACCCTTGCGGGCCGTGAAGGTAGCCAACCCGGGAACGGGTGGGACCCGTCGTGCCTCGGCCTTGAGGTCGTCCCGGGTGCTGAACGATCGGTCAGGCTCGCGGCTCCGACGAGGTTCGCGCTCATCGATTTTCGCGCCGGCCCGATGCCGGCACCCGGAGGCCCCCGCACCACCCCTAGACCGTCCTTGGAGGATCGGTCTAGGGGTGGGGCCGGCACTCACCTGGCATGCCGCCCGCGCTGCTAGGTGAGTGCTGCTGCGGTTCATGCGACACGCCGAACTGATCGCTCCCGCGGTGGTCCTCAGCTCGATCGCTCCACGTCCGTTGTCTCACCCGCGGAGCCGTTCTCGGCCTGGGCCTCAATGAGCGGGCCGTAGTAGGGCAGCATCACCAGTCGCAGGCACAGCCGTCACCCTACGAGCGGCGCACCACGGAGGAGTTGCAATCCTCGCTCACGGCCGTGGCGTTGTTGGGGTCCGCTGTGGAGCGCCGCACAACCAGCGCCAGCCCGGCGACGACGATGGCGGCTGCGGCCAGCTCCGTCACGCCGACGGGCTCATCCAGCAGCAGCCACGCCGCGCTGAGCCCGAAGACCGGCACCAGGAGGCTGAACGGCGCCACCCGTGCGACCGAGTACTGTGCGATCAGCCGGTTCCAGATCCCGAAGCCGACTAGGGTCGACACGTACGCGATGTACGCCACGGCGAGCAGCCCGCGCCACGACAGGCCGGTGATCGCATCCAGCACCGCCTGTCCGCCGTCGAGCACGCCGGCCAGGCCGAGCAGCGGTAACGGTGGTACCAGGCTCGACCAGACCAGCAGCGAGAGCGGTCGCGTCTCGCCGCTAGCCCGCATGACCAGGTTTGCCGTGGCCCAGCTGGCCGCCGCGAACAGCGTCAGCGCGAAGCCGATCACCGTGGCGTGGCCGCCGCTGCCGATTGCCAGCACCCCGATCCCGACCGATCCGACCAGTACGCCGGCCACCTGCGCCCGCGCCGGCCGCTCGCCGAGCACTGCCGCCGCCAGCAGCACCGACATCAGCGCCTGCGCCTGCAGCACCAGCGAGGCCAGACCGGCGGACATGCCGGCTGCGAGCGCAGTGAACAGTGCGCCGAACTTCAGGACGCCGAGCACCAGCCCGTAGGCGATCACGTAGCGGAGGCGGGCGCTGGGGCGTGGCACCAGGAAGACCACCGGCACCGCCGCCGCGACGAAACGCAGCGCGGTCAGCACGAGCGGCGGCAGGTCGCGCAGGCCGAGCTCGATGACGACGAAGTTGACGCCCCAAATGGCGGCGACGAGCACGGCGAGAAGTCGGTGCGATGTTTTCACGCCGGCTACGCTGCCGGAGGAAATGCTTAAGGACCAGTTCAATGTTCTTCACTGCCGCTGTAGCGTGGCTACATGAATCTTGACGCACGTCGGCTCCGCGTGCTGCACGAGGTCGCGCTGCGCGGCAGCGTCACCGCCGCCGCCGCGGCGCTGCACGTGACTCCGTCGGCGGTCTCACAGCAGCTCGTCCAGCTGTCCCGTGAGGCCGGGCACGAGCTGGTCGAGCGGGCCGGGCGCGGGATCGTCCTCACCCCGGCCGGCCAGGTCCTGGCCAGCCACGCGAAGGACGTGCTGGACGCGGTGGAGCAGGCGGTGGCCGGGCTCGCCGCGCTCCGCCACGGGGTCAGCGGCACGGTGCGGGTCGGTGCGTTCGCGTCCGCGGCCGGCGCGCTAGTGGCACCCGCCGCCGCCCGCGCGCGGGCGAAGCACCCAGAGCTGGACGTGCGGGTGATCGAGGCCGAAGACCAGCAGAGCCGCCTCGACCTGCGCTCCGGCTCCCTCGACGTGGTGGTGCTGCAGGAGTACGACCACGTGCCCGTGCCGCTGGTCGACGACCTGGACCGGCATCCGGTCACCACCGACCCGATGCACCTGATCACTCCAGTCGATTGGCGCCGTCGCACCGGACGGCTGAGCGAGCTACGTGACCTGCCATGGATCGCCAGCGCCGAACACACGCCGTGCCTGCGGTCCACGTTGCACGCTTGCCGGCTCGCGGGCTTCGAGCCGGACATCCGGCACCGTGCCGTCGACTTCGCGCTCACGCTGGACCTCGTCGCGGCCGGGCTGGGCGCTGCGCTGGTGCCGGAGCTGGCGCTGCGCCACGTGCCACCCGGGGTGCACGTGGAGCCACTGGTCGAGCCGGTCACCGAGCGACGCATCTTCGCGGTCACCCGCGCCCTCGGCGGCACGCCGCAGCGGCCCGCGGTGGACGCCCTCCTGGCGGAGCTGAGCGGCCCGGCCGGCGTCCCCCATGGCAGCTTCCGCCGATCATCGCCTGACGTACGTGCTTCGACCGCCGATCGATGCATGCGGCCATGATCGGGGCAACAAGATGCCGCCAGTCTGCACGCGCTCCTGTGGTCGACCTGGTGCGACCGGCCTGAGCGTCTCACCGCCGCCGGCGTCCCCGACCAGGTCGGGTTCGCGCTGACCGTCGCCGAGAGCCGCCGACTCCTCAACGCCTTCGTCCTCGCCACATCGCTCTCGCCAGAGCACACCCTGCACTGGTCCCGCTGGCGACGAACATCCCAAGCCCGCGCCCGCCGATCCCACTACCAGCGCAGACAGGCCAAGTGACGTTGGAGTACTAAGCTGTTTCGATGTCCATTCGGGCGGTCAGTCCATCGCGGATCTGGAAGAGGTGGACGAAGCGCGCCGTCGACAACGGCGACCCTTCCGGCGTGCGGACCGTCTGGTCGACACGAACCGCGATACGCCCATCACCCAGCTCGACCGGCTCGCTGGGCTCGTCGTGGGTGTGGACCCGGGTCCACTGCTCAAGCCAGTAGCGGCGGAGCGCATCCTTGCCGTGCAGCCTGACATCGCCGTCCGGCCAGTCGACGTCGTTGGTCAGCAGGGCGAGCAGGCCGTCGGCGTCCCGGCGGTTGTAGGCGGCGTACATGCGCCGCACCAGCTCCGGCGGCCTGGTCATGAGAGCCCGGTCAGGATGTCGGCGACGGCCTGCGGGTCGGACAGGAACGGATGGTGGCCCGTCGGCAGTTCGACGACCTTGCCGGCGCGGCGGGAGAACTCACGCTGCGCCGATGCTGGGGTGCCGCGATCGTCGGCGCACACCACATACGTTGTCGGCAGGTCGCGCCACGCCACCTGCCGCACCGGCTGCTGGGTGACGGCAATCGTCTGCCGGATCAGGCGAGCCGCACCCTCGCGGACGATGTCCGGCGGGCAGTCCTGCATGAGGGTCTCGGCGAACAACTGCGGTACCGCGCCGAACGTGCCGCCCTCAGGGTCGAAGTCGAGAAACGGCGGCGGTTCCGGAGCGCCAAAGGTCGACAGCGACTCGCCCGGCTCGGGCAGATAGCTCGACACAAAGACCATGTGCCGCACCGATGCGACGCCCACTGCGGCCTCGGCCGCGACGATCCCGCCATAGCTGTGTCCCACGACCACCGTCGGCTCATCGCCCGCGGCCAGCACCGCCCGCACCGCCGCGACGTCCTCCGGCAGGCCGGGACCGTTCGAACCGGCGGGCCGGTCGCCCTCACCGCAGCTCGGCAACGCCGGCGCGACGCTGCTGATGCCCCGCTCGCGCAGTGCTTCGGCGGTCGGGTGCCACCACCAGACGCCGTCCCGGACACACGCACCGTGCACGAATACCACTCGCATCTCTGACTCCTTCTCCGCTGGGATCAACGTTAGACGTACCGCCAGTTACGTGAAAAAGTGTGGCGGTGGGACGTCACAAACAACCCGAGATCCGCGACCGCATCCTCGACGCCTGCGTCGATCACGCGCTCGCCCACGGCCTGCCCGACCGTCTCGAACCGTTGGTGAAGGCGACGGGCTGCTCGACCCGCATGCTGATCTACCACTTCGGGACGCGCGACGCGCTGCTGCGCGAGACCCTGCGCCGGGCGCGGCAGCTTCAACGCGAGTTCTACGGCGACCTGTTGTCCCCCAAGCCGGGCGAGCCTTACCTGAGCACGCTGCGGCGCGCGTGGCAGGCCATCACCGGCCCCGAGGGCCGCCCCTACCTCAGCATGTTCGGCAAGCTCCGCCAGGACGCTGAACAGCAGTTGTGGCCGAATTTCCGGCGCGAGGCCACCACCGACTGGCTGCAGCCTCTCGAGGACGGCATGCGTACCGTCGGCCGCCCCGAACTCGCCACCCTGGTGCTGGCCGTCATCCGCGGCCTCATCATGGACGTCGAGGCCACCGGCGACACGCCACGAGCCGATCGCGCCTTCGACGATTTCCTGGACGCGCTCGTCCTGGGACATCGGTTAACCGCGCCTCAACGTCGATACGCAGACGCACTCTCTTCGACATGAGCCGACTCCGCCCTACCGCCTCCGCGGGGTGCCAGCGCTGACGCCTTCGGGTCCACCGAAGAGGTCACCACAGAGGATGCGCTGCTCATGGCGCCGCGAGTGGGATCGGTGTCTCAGATGACGGAACTACGGCGGACTCCAGCAAGCTCACCCGCAACGCTCCACATCGATCTACGGCACGTGCAGGCGCAGCGTGAGGCAACCCGAGACGCCAGCCGGCATCAGCCACCCTGGGAACAACGCCACCTGACCACTTCGCCTTCACGAACGGCTCTGCTCAACCGGCGACGTCCACGATGACCTTGCCCTCGGCGGTGCCGTCCGCGACCAGCCGGTGGGCGTCCATGACCGTGTCGAGCGTGAACTCGCGCGGATCCAGTCGCGGGCGCAGGGCACCGGCATCGGCCAGCGCCGCGATCTCGCGCAGGATGTCGCCGTGGTGTTCGCGGCCGCGCCCGGTGAGCATCGGCAACAGGGTGAACACCCCGGAGTAGGTCGCGCCTCGGAACGACAGCGGGGCGAGCGAGTGCGACCCCCAACCCAGTGCGCTGACGACGTGCCCGTGATAGGTGCGTACCGCCGCGAACGACGCGTCGAGCGTCGCGCCACCGACGGTGTCCACGACGATGTCGAACCCCTCGCCGCCGGTGTGCCTGTCGACGTACTCTTCGACCTTGCTCGTGGTGTAGTCGATCGGCACGGCGCCCAGGCTCTCGATCACCCGCATGCTCGCCGGCCCGCCCGTGGCGTACGCATCGGCGCCGCGCGCCTGGGCAAGCTGCACGCCCACGTAGCCAACCCCGCCGGCACCGCCGTGCACCAGCACCTTCTGCCCGGCGTGGACTCCGGCCCGGTCGACCAGCCCCTCCCAGGAGGTGACCGCCGCCAGGGGCAACGCGGCGGCCTCCCGCATCGAGAGTGCCTTCGGCTTGCGGGCCAGCAGTCGAGCGTCCACGGCGGCGTACTCGGCCAGTGAACCCTGGAGGTCGCCGACGCCCCCGCAGAGCCCGTACACCTCGTCTCCCGGCGCGAAGCTGGTCACCTCCGTGCCGATCGCCGCGACGACGCCGGCAAGGTCCAGGCCGAGCACCGCAGGCAGCTCGACACGCGCGTGCGCGGCCTTTCCTGCCTGGATCTTCGTGTCGAGCGGGTTGACACCGCTGGCGACGATCCGCACCAGCACCTGCCCGCGCTTGGGAGTGGGTTGATCGATCTCCTCGACCGTCAGCGGAGCGTCGAACTCCCGCAGCACCGCAGCGCGCATAGCCATCCACACTCTCCGTGATCGAGGTTTCACGTGGACGCTATCCGACCGGATAGGCGGCGGGGCGGGTTCCTCGGACCGCGCCAGCGCCGCAACGGGCGGACCGCGCACGGGTCAGCCGTCGTCGGCGCCGTCGAGCAGCGCGCGCCGCAGCGCCAGCCGGTGCTCCCGGCGGATCTCCGCCTCCCGGTAGCGTCGCCGGTCCCCGTCGGTCTCCGGTAGCAGCGGCGGCACGGTACGAGGCTGGCCGTCGTCGTCGATGGCGACCATGACCAGGTGGGCGGTGGCCACGTCGGTGGGCGGCACCGCCCGGTCCCACCGGTCGGCGGTCACCTTGACCGCGACCTCCATCGAGCTGCGGCCGGCCCAGGTGATCCGGGCGTCGACGTGCACGACGTCGCCGACCCGCACCGCGCGGAGAAACGCCGTCTCGTCGATGGCGGCGGTCACCGCCGGCCCGTCGGAGTGCCTTGCGGCGACCACACCGGCGACGGAGTCGATGAGGTTGAGGATCCGGCCGCCGTGCACCGTACCCATCAGGTTGGTGTGGTGCTGGTCCATGATCTGCGAAAGGGTCAGGTGCGACGCCGACGGCGCTCGGCCGGCGATCGTGGTGGTGTCGTGCACAGCGGTAGTCCGTCCCTCGGGAAACCACACCGCCGGGTCGCGGACACACGCTGACGAGGACCTGGCCGCGCACCACACGCACGGCCCGTCACCCGCTCAGCCCACCCGCGAGGCCGACGGCAGCGCACACGGTTGTGTACGCGGCGCCGGCAGGTCTTCGGACTCGCGGGCCTGACCGGTGGTGCCGGTCCCCTACTGGCCGTCGCTTCCCAGGCCACATGGCCCAGTGCTGATGACGGCGGTCGTTCCCACTCACCGCTGCGGGGCAGCCCCGGATTTCCACCGGGTTCCCTCTTACGACGCCCCGCCGGTCACGACGGGGCGAACCAGCGCCGTCGGCAGCATAGCTGGCCAGGGGATCTGTCCATCCGGGGCGTCCTGCCGCGGCGACGGATGGCCTGATCGTCAACTTTTGTCATCTGAGGAAGAAGATCCTCACCTATTGAAAAAAGTCTCGCGAGGGTGAGGATATCCAGATGCGTCGTCTCCCCCAGACTTGCGGGCGGGTGGTCTCGGGCCTCCTCGCGTTCCTCCTCGCCTCGGCGGTCGCCCTCCTCGCGTCCGCCCAACCCGCCGCAGCTCACGGGACGCTCGCCATGTCCACACCGGCGAGCGGCGCCACCGTGCGCGAGCCGTTGACGTCGGTGCAGCTGTTCTTCACCGAGAAGGCCGCCGCCAACGCGTTCTTCACGATCACCGCCCCGGGCGGCACCCGTGTCGACAACGGCTGGTCGCAGGGGGAGCCGAAGCCGCTGGAGAAGCCGGTACGGGAGTACTTCCTGGTCAACGGGCAGTTCGAGCCACGGGAGTACACGACGGGGTTCCCCGCGGTGGTGTCGGTCGCCCACCTGCCCGCCAAGGGCCAGTACTCGGTGAGCTACCTGTCGGTCGCCTCGGACGGCGACACCGTGCGGGGCACCCTGACCTTCCGCTACGACGGGCGGGTGACGGCAGCGCCGAAGGGGTGGAGCCCGCCGTCGACCCAACCGGACCCGGCGCTGGTGGCCGCCAGCGAGCAGCACAACACGTCCGGGCAGGCCTCGGCGGTGCCGACCACAGCGGACGATCCGTCGAGCCCGCCGGCCGCAGCGGCCCCGTCGACCGGGTCGACCGAGAAGAGCGGTCCAGGGGCACTGGCCTGGGCCGGCTGGGCGGCGGCTGTCGCGGTGGCCGGGGCGGTGGCCGGGTTCGTCGTCTGGCGTCGCCGATCCGCCGGCACACCCACCGGTCGGGGCCGTACCTCGGCGGCGGCCTCCGGCCGACGCGGCGGCGGCGCCCGTGCCACGAACAGGACCGGCACTGGCAAGACCGTCGGCGGCAAGGCTGCCGGGGACAAGGCTGCCCGGGACAAGGCCGTCGGCGGCAAGGCCGGCGCTGGCAAGACCGTCGGGGGCAAGGTCGGCGTCGTCGCGCGTACCGCGAGCGACAGGCGGCGGCCCGCCACCGTGCCGGCGGCGCGCAAGGGCAACACGGTCGTCACGGCCCGTACGGGCGTTGCTGTCGATCCGACGCCTACCGATCAGGTGACCGAGGCCCTCGCCAGCACGGACGGCGAGCCGACGGTCGACCCCGGACCGCAGCCCGACACGGACCTCGCCGCCGCGACGCCTGGGTCCCGGTTGAGCAACACCCACCTGGCGCTGTTCGTCGGTGGCCTGGTGATCGCTCTGTTGGCCGGGTTCGGGTTGGCCCGCATCGGCACCGCCGACGAGAGTCCGGCGACCGGCAACGCGCGACCGGCAGCCGGTGGACCGCCCGCCTCGGACCAGGTGGGCTCTGCGACCGACGGGCACCAACACCCGGCCGGTACGGGGCCGCACACGCATCGGGGTGACGACGCGACGGGCGCGACGCTGGCGACCGGGACGACGGTCAGCGCCGGTGGGTACACCCTGCAACCGCTGGAGCGGTCCCAACCCCCTGGTGTACGCGCCGACTACCGGTTCCGCATCGTCGGGACCGACCGGCAGCCGGCAACGACCTTCGCTGTCGTCCACGACAAGCCGTTGCACATGATCGTGGTCGGCCGCGACCTGTCCGGCTACCAGCACCTGCACCCGACGATGGCGCCCGACGGCACTTGGAGCGTCCCCCTGACGCTGGCCCGCCCCGGCGGCTACCGCGTCTACGCCGACTTCTCCGTCACCGCGGCCAACGGCACGCAGATCCCCCTCGTGTTGGGCGTCGACCACACAGTGCCCGGCGCGCACAACCCGACCGCGCTGCCGCCAGCGGCGGCACAGGCCACGGCTGGTCCGTACGCGGTGTCGATGACCGGCACCCCGACGGTGGGGGTGACGGCGCCGATCCACTTCCAGGTCAGCGCCGACCCGACCGTACCGGCGCAGTTGGAGCGGTACCTGGGCGCGTACGGGCACCTGGTCGTCGTTCGTGAGGGCGACCTCGGCTACGTGCACGTCCACCCCGAGCAGGAGCTGGTCGACGGGACTGTCAAGTTCTGGCTGACCACACCGAGTTCGGGCCGGTACCGGGCCTTCTTCGACTTCCAGATCGCCGGCAAGGTGCACACCGCCGAGTTCACGATCAACGTGCCCTGAGTCCGGAACTTTCTCCCTGCTGCGACCGACCAACCTCCCAGCAGCAACCATCGGAGGAAGAACACATGCGCACCACCAGCCCATTCGCTCCCGGCCGCCGTTCGGCCGCCGTCCTCGCCGCCGCCATTCTGACGGTGGGCGCCGCCGGTTGCGGCTCGTCCGACTCTCCGTCGAAAGCGCAGGCGGGCCCGTCCGCGTCGACCTCGGCCAACCCGGACGCTGGTGTGCTCGGCATTCGTGACCCGTGGGTGAAGGCGGCCGACAAGGGCATGACGGCCGCCTTCGGGACCCTGGTCAACGACGGCGACGCCGATGTCACGGTGACAAGCGCCACGACCTCCCTGTCGCCGATGGAGCTGCACGAGATGGCCATGAAGGACGGCAAGATGGTCATGCGGGCGAAGCAGGGCGGCATCGTGATCAAGGCCAAGAGCTCGCACGCGTTGGAGCCCGGCGGCGACCACCTCATGCTGATGAACCTCACCAAGCCCGTTCAGGCCGGCGACGAGGTGACCTTCACCCTGACCTTCGCCGACGGCAAGACCCAGCAGTTCCGCGCCGTGGCCAAGCCGTTCACCGGCGCGCAGGAGAGCTACGCCCCCGGGCACGGCGAGCCGATGACCGGCATGAGCGCCACGCCGGAGATGAGCATGAGCCCGAAGTCGTGACCGACACGCCAACTGCCCGGCCGGTGAGCAGGCGCGGTCTGCTCACCGGCGGGGCTCTCGCCGTCGGCGGTGCCGTGGCCGGCGGTGCCGCGATCGCCACGACGCGTGCCGACGGGTCCGGGCGACCCGACGCGGTCGGCACCGACGTGACGCCGGTGGCGAGCGTCGGCGGCCTGGTCGAGCCGTTCCACGGCGCCCGGCAGGCCGGGGTGGCCGCCGAACCGCAGGCGCACGCGTCGTTCGTGGCGCTCACCCTGCGGCCCGGCACCGACCGGACCGCGCTGGGTCGGATGTTGCGGTTGCTCACCGACGACGCCTCCCGGCTCACCCAGGGCCGACCCGCTCTGGCCGACACCGAGGCCGAACTCGGGCTGCTGCCGGCACGGCTGACAGTCACCTTCGGCTTCGGGCCCGGCCTGTACCGGGCGGCCGGCGTCGACGATCGGCAGCCGGCGTCGGTGACCGACCTACCCGCGTTCCGCATCGACCGGCTCCAGCCGGCCTGGTCCGGCGGTGACCTGCTGCTCCAGATCTGCGCGGACGACGCGATCACCGTCGCCCACACCCAACGAGTCCTGGTCAAGGACAGCCGACCGTTCGCCACCGTGCGGTGGGTCCAACAGGGCTTCCGGCGCAGCCCCGGCGTCGAACCGGGCGGCCACACCCAACGCAACCTGTTCGGTCAGCTCGACGGCACCGCCAACCCCCGACCGGGCACGCCCATGGACACCGCCCTCTGGGTGCCGGACGGCCCGGCGTGGCTGCGTGACAGCACCACACTGGTGCTCCGGCGGATCAGCATGAACATGGAAACCTGGGACCTGCTCGGCCGAACCGACCGCGAACTAGCCGTCGGCCGACGCCTCGACACGGGCGCCCCGCTCACCGGCAGCGCCGAACACGACGAACCCGACTTCGCCGCCACCGGCCCGGACGGCCTCACCGTCATCCCCGACTTCTCGCACATGACCCGCGCCCACGTCACCGACGACCGGTTGAAGATCCTGCGCCGGCCCTACAACTACGACGGTGTGCCGACGGCCGAGGGTCACGCCGACAGCGGTCTGATCTTCACCTCGTACCAGGCCGACATCGCCCGGCAGTACCTGCCCATCCAACGCCGGCTGGCCGACCGGGACCTGCTCAACGAATGGACCACCCCGATCGGGTCCGCCGTCTTCGCCATCCCGCCCGGTTGCCAACCGGGAGGATGGGTCGGCGAGCAGGTGCTCGGATGACCACACCAACCGGAGCTTCGTCATGACCGTACCGCCGTCCCGCCCTATCGCCGTCCGGCTCGGCGCGGCGGCGCTCGCCGTCCTCGTGGCGCTGCTCATCCCGGCCAGCCCGGCCTGGGCGCACAACTCGCTCAAGACGGCCACGCCCGCTCGGGACGCGACAGTGCCGAGCGCACCGACCGAGGTCACGCTCGAATTCATGCAGCGGCTCGACCCCACGTTCACCACGATCGTGCTCAGCGACGCCGCCAAGCGGAAGCTGCCCACCGGCGAACCGGTGGTCACCGGAGCGAAGAGCACGGTCCAGGTGACCGACACACTGCCCAACGGGACATACACGGTCGCCTACCGGGTCGTCTCCGCCGACGGTCACCCGGTTCAGGGGTCGTACCCGTTCACGGTGGCCGATCCCACGTCCAGCGCCGCGCCGGTCGCCAACGTCAGCGCGTCAGCGTCCACCCCGTCCGCCGCCGCCGCAGTGGAGCCCGACGGGGGTCCGAACGCCGGTGTACTCGTCGCGGGTGCCGCGCTGGTGCTCCTCGTCCTGGCCACGGCGGGGCTCCTGTGGCGGCGGGCGGCCCGACGCTGATCCGACCCGTCCCGTGCGGTCGGGTCGCACCATCACCTCACCAGTCAAGGTCAACACGTGTCCCACACAGAACCACTGCAGTTCGCCACCGCCTCGGAAACCCCGGCCGATCCAGCCCTGACCGGCCCAGCCCCGTCCGCCGTCCGACCGAAGGGGCCTGACGGATCCGGCTGGGTGGTCACGGTCGCCGTCGTCGCTGCGGGGATCACCCTGTTGGTGCTCGGCCTCCGGGTCGGGGGTGCGCTCACGGCCGCGATCCCGGGTCTCCCCGACGCGGGCCCGATCACGGCCCGGGCACTACCCGTGTTCCGGCTGCTGTCCGACGGTCTCGCCACCGTCACCGTCGGCATGCTGGTGACCGCCGCCTTCCTGCTGCCCGGTGATGGACGCAGCGTCTCGCCGCACGGCTACCTGCTCCTGCGGCGAGCGAGCCTCACGGCGCTGGCGTGGGCAGTCACGGCACTGGCGCTGATGGTGTTGACGGTTTCGGACCTGCTCGGCCAACCGCTGGAGACGCTCGAACCCGCGACGGTCCTCAGTTTCGCCACCACCATCTCGCAGGGTCAGTCGGTCACCCTGCAGGCCGGACTGGCCCTGACCGTGGCACTGCTGGCCCGATTCGGAGTGTCCCGGGGGCTCGCCGCGACCGTCGCGGTCCTGGCCCTGGTGGCGGTGCTGCCTCCGGCCTTCACCGGGCACTCCGCCGGTGCCGGTAACCACCAGATCGCCGTCACCAGCCTGGCCCTGCACATCCTGGCCGCGGCGGTGTGGGTCGGTGCTCTCGTCGCCCTGCTGCTGGTACGGCGCAGTCGGCTACTGCCCGACGCCGCCGCTCGGTACAGTCGCCTCGCGCTGGGCTGCTTCGTCGCGGTGGCGGTCAGCGGGCTGGCCAACGCCGCCGTCCGCCTCGGTGCTGTCGACCAGCTCTGGCAGTCCCGCTACGGCTGGTTGGTCCTCGGCAAGCTCGCTGCCCTGCTGATCCTCGGCGTGCTCGGCGCGGCACACCGCTCCCGCACCCTGCCGGCGTTGCGCGCCGGAAGGCGGTGGGCGTTCGGCCGACTGGCCGCCGGTGAACTGATCGTCTTCGCGGCCACCGTGGGGTTGGCGGTGGCGCTCTCGCGCAGCCCCACCCCCGTCGCCGAATCCGGCGTCGACGCCGACCCGATCACCGAGTTGCTCGGCTTCCCGATGCCCACCGCACCCACCGCACCCAATCTGCTCGGTCAGCCGCTGCCGGACATGTTCTTCCTGACCCTCTGCGCGCTCGGTGTCGGCGGGTACCTGGCCGGGGTGCGCCGGATGCACGCGCGCGGGCACCGCTGGCCGGTCGCCCGGACGGCGAGTTGGCTGGCCGGGTTGCTCCTGTTGGCGGCGGTCACCAACCTCGGCGTGGCCCGCTACGCGTACGTGCTGTTCAGCGCGCACATGGCCCAGCACATGGTGTTGTCGATGCTGGTGCCGATCCTGCTGGTCGGCGGCGCACCGGTCACCCTCGCCCTACGCGCCCTGCGTCGACCATCCGACCCGCAGGTACGCGGCGCCCGGGAGTGGTTGCTGATCGCGGTGCACAGCCGCGCCACCAGGGTGCTCACGCACCCGCTCGTCGCGCTGGGCATCTACACCGCCAGCCTGTTCGGCCTGTACTTCAGCGACCTGCTCGGCGTGCTGATGCGCTCCCACCTCGGTCACCTCGCGATGCTCACCCACTTCGTGGTCGCGGGCTATCTGCTGTTCTGGGTGCTCATCGGTGTCGACCCGGGCCGCCGGCGCCTCCCCCATCCCCTGCTGGTGATCATCCACCTGGCGTCGATGATGGCGCACGGCTTCTTCGGCCTGGTCCTCATGCAGACGACCACCGTCATCGCGCCCGACTGGTACATCGCTGTGCACCCCACCTGGGCGTCGTCGCTGCTGGCCGATCAGCAGCTCGGCGCCGGCATCGCCTGGGCGTTCGGCGAGTTGCCCGCCGTCGTCGTCATGATCGTCCTGATTCGCCAGTGGATTCGCGCCGACCAGCGGGAACAGGGCCGCCTCGACCGGGCTGCCGACCGCGCCGACGCCACCGGCGCGGAGGACGACCTGGCCCGCTACAACGCGTTCCTCGCCGCCGCCGGACGGACCGACGGCGATCCGCGCCGCACGGTCCGGCCGGACCAGTCCTGACTTCGGGAACCACGGGCGTCTCTCCCCCGACTATCAGTCAGAGCCGACGCGGCACGTAACCGGGCGACCAGACCAGTACGGGAAACGCCTTCGGGTGCTTCCCGACTCTTCCGATCGGATCACCATGTCTCTTACCGAGTTGTCCGGCACGCCGACGCCGGAACCTTCCACGACCGCCGAGAAACCGGCCCGACCCGCCCGGCGTACGACACCGTTCGGCGCGCTGCTGCTGCGGCTGCACTTCTACGCCGGCATCCTCGTCGCCCCGTTCCTGGTGGTCGCCGCACTGACCGGCCTGGCCTTCACCACCACCCCGCAGCTCGACACGATCCTCTACGGCGACCAGCTGACCGTCGCCCAGGTGGGTGACCGTCAGCTGCCGCTGGCCGAGCAGATCGGGGCCGCGCGCAACGCGCACCCGGACGGCAGCATCACCACAGTGCAACCCGGCGACGGCGACCGGACCACCAAGGTGGTCTTCTCCCTACCCGAGCTCGGCGAGAACCAGCACACCGTCTACATCAACCCGTACACCGCCGAGTCGCAGGGGCAGCTCACCACCTGGTTCGGGTCCACGCCGGCCACCACCTGGTTGGACGACCTGCACCGCCACCTGCATCTGGGCCCGGTGGGCGAGAACTACTCCGAGCTGGCCGCGAGCTGGCTGTGGGTGATGGCGCTCGGCGGAGTCATCCTCTGGTGGCGTCGGCGCGGCGCCGCCCGAGCCGCCGCCCGGCATCTGCTGGTGCCGGACCTGTCCACCGGCAAGGGTGTCCGCCGCACCCGAGGGTGGCACGCCACCACCGGCATCTGGCTCACCGTCGGGCTCCTGTTCCTCTCGGTCACCGGGTTGACCTGGTCCCGCTACGCCGGTGCGAACTTCGCCGCCGGTCTCGACGCGCTGAGCGCCCGCACTCCGGAGATCTCCACCAGCCTCACCATCGGCCCCACCGCCCCTGCCGAGACCGGCGGGGGCCACGAGCACGGGGCCGCCGGGGCGGGCGGGGTCGTCGAGTCGGCGGCCTTCGATCGGGTCCTGACGGTCGCTCGCGACGCGGGCCTCGCCGGTCCGGTCGAGATCACTCCCGCGCCGGAGCCCGGCTCGGCCTGGACCGTCACGCAGGTCGACAACACCTGGCCGGTCGCCAAGGACCGCATCGCCGTCGACCCGTCCTCCAACACGGTGACCGCCCGCAGCGACTTCGCCGACTGGCCGCTGCTGGCGCAACTGAGCGGCCTCGGCATCCAGGCCCACATGGGGATCCTGTTCGGCCTGGTCAACCAGATCCTGCTCGCCGCGCTCGCCCTCGGGCTGCTCTGCGTCATCTTCTGGGGCTACCGGATGTGGTGGCAGCGTCGACCCACCCGCGTCGACCGCCGCGCCCTCGCCGGGACCCCGCCGGCCCGCGGCGGCGTACGCGGCCTGCCGCTCTGGGCGCTGCTGATCGGCGTACCGGTGACCGCGGCGATCGGCTGGGCGCTGCCCCTCTTCGGGCTCACACTGCTCGCCTTCCTCGTCATCGACGTCGTGGTGGGGGCGGTGTCTCGACGCCGACGACCTGCCGCGGCTCCCACCTCCCCGGCACCCGCCGGGAGCTGATCCACAGGTCCGGCCGTCCGTTCCACGACGGACGGCCGGACGCCTGCCTCAGATCACTACCTGTTTGGTGTTCGGCAGGCTGTCGACGATCGACTTCTGCACGTTGATCGTGTCGGCGATGATCTCGTGGGGCGTGTTGGCCATCCACTGCATGACCGAGATGTCCTCGAACCGGGGATGGCGGAACATCTCCAGGAACACCAGCGGCTCGTCGCCGGTGTTCTCGATGTAGTGGCCGTACGCGAAGGGCACGTAGCCCACGTCACCGGCCTGGAAGTCGAACGTCCGGGCGGCGGCCTGCGACGCGAAGACGCCCATCCGCCCGGTGCCGGAGATGTAGTACTGCCACTCGTCGGTGGTGGGGTGCCAGTGCAACTCGCGCATCCCTCCCGGCTCGACCTCGACGAGGGCCGCGGCGGTGGTCACGGAGGCGGCGAAGTTGGTCGAGTCGGTGATCCGGACCGTTCCACCACGGAAGCGCTGCGGGGTCTGCGCGAGCATCCGGTGCTTGAAGCTTCGTGGGATGTCACCGGTCGGGCTGACCACCCGGTCCTGTTGCAGGGGCGGTGGGACGTCGCCCTGGAAGATGTACTTCTCCCGCTCCGGCAGGTTCTCCATCTGGTCCAGCGTCCAACCGAAGTTCTTGGCCAGGACGTGCCGGGGCGTGTGTGCGAAGAAGTCGCTGAGCAGGAACGTGTTGTTCTCCGAGAACGCGCCGTCGTCGAAGACCAGCAGGAACTGCGCGCCGTTCTCCAACGCCTGGATGTTGTGTGGCACACCCTGCGGAAAGAACCACAGATCGCCTGCCTTCACGTCCTCGATGAAGTTGCGTCCCTCGTGGTCGACGGCGCTGATCCGGCAACTGCCGCTGAGCATGTACGCCCACTCCGACTGCTGGTGCCAGTGGATCTCCCGGTACGCGCCCGGCTCGAGACCGAACTGGACGCCGGACAACTGACTGGCGATCGGGAGGTCGCGGTTGGTGACCTCCCGGGTCCAGCCGCCCTTCTCCACCCGGGTGTGCGCCTGCGAGAACGAGAACTTGAGGTTGGGTACCAGCCGGCTGTCGGTCGTCGGCGGCACCAGGAGGTCCGGGTTCTGCCGCTCAAGCTCGACGTTACGGCCCGCGAAGGGCGCGGCGCCCTGGTCGCCGCGTCGCGGCTCGGGATCGCTGTTCGCCATGATCGCTGTCTCCTCAATCGGGTTGGATCGGACGGGACGCGGCAACGGCTCCGCCCCGCAGCCGGGACGAGGTCCCCAGCAGGGCACGCACTCCGGGCCAGCCGTACTGGACCGCGATCGCGACCGGGATCACCGCCGCGGTCGCCATCAGCACCAGGCGGGTCCACGCCGGAGCGTGACCACCCGCCCCGGTGCCGGCATAGAGGACGAACATCAGCAGTACGATCCGGAGCCGATGCAGGCCGGGAAGTTCGGTGAGCTGGGCCATGGTTCGATGATCGGCGCCGAATACCGACCGTCGCATCACGTGATCGCGCCATTACCGCACGTCAAATCCCGGACGGCGAGGGCCATTCGGCGCAACCGCGCCGGTTCGTCGATCTGGTCGCCGGCACCTGCCACCGTGGCTAGGCTCGGTCGTAGGACGGCATTTTGACGCGCCTGGTAACAACCGGGGAGAACGCCATTGTCCGAATCACCCTTCACCGCCGGAACGCTTCCGGCCGACGACATCGCCGCCGACGCCGAGCAACGACGGCACCGGCTGTTCGCCACGGCGGATCAGCTCCGGCTCGCCGGGCGCGGGATGGAGGCCCTCCACGTCCTGGCGGCGGAGATCGCGACGAGTCGCAGCGGTGAGCGCCACCGCGCTCACCTGCTCGGCCGCCTGGCGCAGACCGTGGCACTGGAGCAGCCGACCATCGCTCTCGCCGGTCTCCGGGAGGCGCTGAACCTTCGACTGGACGCCCGCAGCCGCAGCACCCTGCTCGCCCTGGTCGCCACGATCGCGGCCCGCACGGGACATCCGGACACCGATGCCCTGCTCCGCGAGGCGGGCACCGCGCACGCCGCGTCGGGTGACCAGTCGTCCGCTCGCCACCTCGCCCTCGGTCGGGCCGCCCGCTCGCTGGCGTACGGCGATCTGCCGGGCGCCCAGGCCGTGCTGGCGGCCCTGGACCCGGACTCCTGGGCGGCACGAGCCGACGCCTCGTCCATCCGGGCCGAACGGATCCTCGTGCAGCTCGGCCTGGGCCGGCATCAGGACGCGCGGACCGCCACCCGCCGGGCGCCCGACGAGGCCGATGTCTCGCGCACCCGGCTGATCGCGCTGGACTGCCTGCGCATGGTGGCCGTGGGAGAGCTGCCCGAGGCGGCCGCACTGGCCGTCACGGCGCTCAGCTCCGGCTCGGCGGACCTCAGTGGCGGGGTGCGTGCCCTGTTGGTCGCGGTGATCGGCGAGGTCCGCTACCGCCGTGGCGAACACGACGACGCACGCGCCATCCTCCGCACCTGCCTCGCCGAGGAACGGTGGCCCGACCGGACGATGTGGAGCCTGGCGTTCTGCGTGGCGGTTCGCGACCCCGCCCTCAGTGCGCCCGCCGGCCTCCTCACCAGGATCGTCGCCGACCTGCACCGGTCGGTCCGGCCGCTCCTGCCGGTGCCGCACGTCGGCCCCCGACTGGTCCGCGCGGCGGTGGCCGCCGGCGACACCCAGGCCGCCCGCCGGGTCACCGAACTGGTCGAGCTGGTGTCCACCCGTACGCCGGTGCCGCTGTGGCAGGCGCTGGCGGACCAGAGCCGGGGGTTGCGTGACGGCGACCCGGACGCGCTCCGGTCGGCAGTCGACAAGCTGCGCACCACCGCCGCTCGGCCGGCGCTGGCCGACGCGTTGCTCGACCTCGCCAACAACCCTCGACTGCGATCCGGGGAGGCGCGCGATGCCGCGTACGAGGCGGCTGCCCTCTACGCCCGGATCGGCGCCCCGGGCGACCAGGCAACTGCCGACCGGCGCTGCGCCGACCTCTCCGCCACCCCGCGCCACCGGCAGTCGATCGACGGGCCGCCAGGCGGGGGCATCGGCGCGCTCACCCCCGCCGAGGAGCGGGTGGCCGAAATGCTCGCCGCCGGCGCGACGAAGAAGGAGGCGGCCAGGAGCCTCTTCGTCTCCTTCCACACCGTGGACACCCAACTCCGCTCCATATATCACAAGCTGGGCATCAACAACCGGATGCAGTTGGCGCGGGCCTGGGAACGGACCAGACGATAATCAACCGATGACCGCACCAGCCGACCTGACCCCGCTCGCCGAAGCCGTGGAGTGCGAATTCATGCACTCCTACGAGTCGCAGGCGCCCGGGCCCACGTACACCGATCTCGGGATCGCGACCACCCGCATCGGCGGCGGTGTCGCCCTCGCCATGCGCAACGATCCCTCCGGCGGGTACTGGAGCAAGGCCCTCGGCTTCGGCACCACCGAGCCGTTCACCGTGCAGATCCTGGATCGCGTCCTCGACTTCTACCGGGAGCAGGGCGTCGACCAGGCCGTCCTCCAGCTCGTTCCGTCGGTGCTGCCCGCGGGCTTCGACGAGGTCGCCGCCGCGCGCGGGCTCGAGCCGGGGAGCACCTGGGTCAAGCTCGCCGGACGCCCCGGCGACGTCGCCGGGGCGCAGACCCGCCTGCGCGTCGGCCCGGTGCCGGCCGACGAGGCGCGGCGCTGGGCCGACGTGCTGCTCGCCGGGTTCGGCATGCCGAGCGGTGGGCTCACCGAGATGCTGGCCGCGACGGTCGGCCAGCCGGCGTGGCGACCGTACGCGGCCTGGAACGACGGCGAGTTGGTGGCGGGCGGCAACCTGTTCCTGCACCGCGAGGCCGCGTCGCTCAACGCCGCCGCCACGGCCTCCGCTCACCGCGGCCTCGGGGCGCAGTCGGCGCTGATCGCCGCCCGCGCCCGAGCCGCCGCCGAGGCGGGATGCCGGTGGCTGTTCGCCGAGACCGGCAAGCCGGCGCCCGGTCAACAGAACCCGTCGCTGAACAACATGCGCCGTGCCGGGCTGGTGCCGCTCTACGAACGCCGCAACTGGGTCTGGCGGGCAACCGCCTAAGGGTCACCTCTCGCTGTCGAGCAACGCCATCATCGGGGTCGCGTACCGCTGGCCGGAGGCGGCACCGGCCGGCACGGCGCGTTCGATCTCGTCCAACGCGTCCTGGTCGAGCACCAGGTCGACAGCGGCCAGCGACTCGGTCAGCCGGTCCCGCCGCCGCGCCCCGACCAACGGCACGATCTGTTCGCCCTGTGCCGCCACCCAGGCGATCGCCACCTGGCTCGTGGTCGCCCCCAGCCGCTGCGCGACCCGGCCGAGCGCGTCCACGAGCCGCAGGTTGGCGGCGAGGTGCTCGCTCTGGAACCGTGGGCTTCTCGCTCGGAAGTCCGTGCCGGGCAGCTCACGGTCCGCCGACCAGTGGCCGCTCAGCAGACCTCGGGACAGCACCCCGTAGGCGGTCAGCCCGATGCCCAGCTCACGCAGCGTCGGCAGAATCGTGGCCTCGGGTCCACGGGAGAGCAGCGAGTACTCGATCTGGACGTCGCTGATCGGCGCCACCGCCGCGGCCCGGCGGATGCTGTCCGCGCCCACCTCGGAGAGCCCGATGTGCCGGATGTAACCGGCCTGCTGCATCTCGAGCAGCGCGCCGACGGTCTCCTCGATCGGCACCTGCGGGTTCAGGCGCGACGGCCGGTAGATGTCGATGTGGTCGGTGCCCAACCGGCGCAGCGAGTACGCCAGCCGGTCCTTCACCGCCGCCGCCGACACGTCGTACGGTGCGGCCTGGAAGCCGCCGTCCGGTGTCCGGCGTGCGCCGAACTTCACGCTGAGCACCACCTCGTCCCGGCGACGCTCCCGCAGCGCCCGGCCGATCAGCAGCTCGTTGTGACCCGACCCGTAGAAGTCCGCGGTGTCGATCAGGTTCACACCAGCGTCGATGGCCGCGTGCAGCGTGGCGATGCTCTCCGCCTCGTCGGCCGGCCCGTACAGGTCGGACATGCCCATCGCGCCGAGCCCGATGATCGATACCTCCGGCCCGGAGGTACCCAAGCGTCGCCGTCGTAGACCCGTCATGTCGCTCGTCTCCTTCGGTCGTCGTCGCGGTGCGTCGTGATCCGGGGGGCACCGCTGTGTACGCTGTGTCCATATAACCAGCAAGTAGACAGTGTGTCCATATAATCGGGAGGACCAGTGGCCGAGCTCACGCCGGATGCCCAGACGCCGCCACGGCGTGGTCGCGGCCGTCGCCCCGCCGATCAGGTACGCGCCGAGATCCTCACGGCCGCCGGTGAACTCCTGCTGGCCGAGGGCATGGCCGGCTTCACCATCGAGAAGGTCGCGACCCACGCCGGAGCCAGCCGGATGACCATCTACAAATGGTGGCCCTCCAAGGGGGCGCTCGCCCTGGACGGCTACTTCACGGTCGTCGCGCCCACCCTGGCCTTCGCCGACACCGCCGACATCGTCGCCGACCTGACCAACCAACTCGTCGCCTTCGTCCACCTCGTGCGCGACACCACCGCCGGGCGGGTCATCAGCCAACTCATCGGGCAGGCGCAGACCGACCCGGAACTCGCCGCCGCCTACCGCGAGCGCTACTCCGGCCCCCGTCGGGCCCTCGCCGTCGAAACCCTCACCCGGGCCATGGCCCGGGGCCAGCTACGCGCCGACATCGACAGCGAATCCGTCGTCGACCAACTGTGGGGCGCCTGCTACCACCGGCTCCTCATCGCCGACCTGCCGCTCACCGAGGAGTTCGCCCGCACCCTTGTCGACAACCTCATCCGCGGACTGCGCTGACCTGGGCGCGCATCGTCAGCCCCCGCTGATAGGGAGGTCGATGATGTCAAGCCTGGCGAGGAGTGCGACGAGGGCGATGACCGCGACCAGTGCCCAACTCAGGGGGTTACCGAAGTTCAGCGTCCAGTGCATTCCCGCTCGCCGGTGGACGAGGATGGCGGGGTCGCGCCGGTTGAGGTAGATCATTCCGGCTATGTGCCAGTAGGCGTCGTCGTCGCGCTGAACGTATCGGGATTCATCGTCATGCTCGTCGGCGACGGGCAGTCGATGGCCCGCGTCGCCGGCGCGGACGGCGAAGGCCGCCCATGCCGCCATAGCCGCGGCGAGCGGAAGGTAGCTGACGAGTGTCACTTCGAGTGTGGGTTCGAGGATCTCCCAGACCTGCAGGGCAGCCACGAGCAGGCTCGCGTTGGCGCAGCCGGCCGAGATGATCAGTAGTCGAAGGGTGCCGGTGAGGTAGGCCCGGTACCTGGTGGCTGAGCTGACCGGTTGCTCGGCGTCGAGTTCAGGTCGGGCGCGTGGGATGGCAAGGGTGAGGATCACGATCAGCAGGATGATCAACAGCTGCGCGGTGACGGTGGCGAACGCGAAGCTGACGGTTGTTGCGCTGCGGCGGCCGGCGTCGACCGTCAGCCCGTTGGGCGTGGGCAGAGTCGGGGGCAGATAACGATAGCGCCACGCGCCGATAGCGGCGGTCACCCCGAGAAGCGCCACGGCCGGCGTGAGGAGTATCCACGGTGGACGTACCGGGTTGGTACGCAGGGACGTGTCGGCGGTAATTCCCGGACGGGTATCGGCGTACCAGTCTCCGTCGCGCTTGCCTGCGGTGACCGATCGGTGCGCGCGGTAGCCCAGCGCGCAGTAGCACGCGAGCGAGACAGGAAGCACCAGTTCCGGTCTGGGATGCCGGTCGAGACCCAGCTCGGCGACGAGGAGGGCACCGAAGGTCGCTGTGCCGAGCAGCAAGACGTCGCGGTTGTAGCGGCGGCGTGCATGCACGATCACCGGTTCGGCGGCGCGTGCCTTTGGTATTCGGACCCCGAACGGCAAGGTGGGCCGAGCGAGCGCCGGTGCCGCCCAGAACGCGGCCGTGGTTAGCGCGCTCAGGGCCAGGATGAGCAACGTCGGGTATGTCATGACGAAGTCGCCTCCTTCGTGCCGAACGAGGAGAGGACCGCGTTGCTGCTGCGGATCACCTCGTCGGCGTCCAGTCCGAGGACGAGGGCCTCGGCGAGCAGCGTGCGTAGCCGCTGCTGCCACTCGTCGGCAAAGCCGGGCTCGGGAGGTCCGGATCGGACGTCCCGGCGGACGACCGCACCGCTCTTGCGGTTGACGCGGATGATCCCTTGCGCCCGGAGAAGGTCGTAGGCCTTGCTCACCGTGTGGAAGTTGATTCCCAGATCTGCGCCGAGCTGCCGGGTTGAGGGCAAGGCGCTGCCCTCGGTGAGGGCGTCGTCCGCGATCGCCTCGACAATCCGGTCGCGAATCTGCTGGTAGATCGGCACCTCGCTGTCGAGGTCAAGAGTCAGCAGCACCTGGCTATGGTATCTGATATACACTTACTAGAACAGATGGCACAGCGATGAGGGGTGGGAGATCCATGGCGACGATGAAGGTCATCGGCAACGAACTCCACGTGCGGTTCAGCGGATGGGAGCGGCCGGCGGTCTGGCGGGCGAGCCTGGTCGTCCCGCTGGCCGCCGTCCGGCGGATCGAGGGCATCGACAAACCACTGGGACACGTTCGCGGCGGCAGGATGGGCTTCCTGATCAGCGGTGTGGTGAAAGTCGGTGTCTGGGGGCTGGGCACCGGAAGCCTCCAACTCGTCTCCGTCCGGCGCAACGTCGGCGCGCTACGGGTCACGCTCGACCGGAAGGTCTCGGGCGGACGCTTCGAAGAACTGCTGATCAGCACGAAGAGCGCGGACAAGGTGGCTGAAGAGATCGGCGCGAGGGCCGACTCGTGATCGGGGACGGTCTGCGGATCGACGTGCGACAGTTGACCAAGCGCTTCGGTTCCGTAACCGCGGTTAGTGATCTCACGTTCTCCGTGGCACCGGGGGTGGTGACAGGCTTCCTCGGCCCGAACGGCGCCGGCAAGACCACGACGATGCGGATGATCCTCGGACTGGTCGAACCCACAGCGGGAGTCGCGACCATCGGGGGGACCCGGTACTGTGACCTGCCGCAGCCGCCGGTCACCGTGGGCGCGGTGCTCGACGGCGCCAGCGGCGCCCACCCGGCGTGCAGCGGTCGCGATCATCTGCGCATCTACGCGACGATGAGCCGCCTGCCACTCCACCGGGTCGACGCGGTTCTCGACCAGTTGCGGCTGACCGCGTTCGCCGACCGGCCCGCCGGCGAGTACTCCACCGGGATGAGACAACGTCTCAGCCTGGCCACGGCGCTGCTCGGCGACCCCCGCGTGCTGCTGCTCGACGAGCCGGGCAACGGCCTGGATCCCCAGGGGATGGCATGGTTACGAGACCTGCTGCAGGGGCTCGCCGCCGAGGGCCGCACCATCCTGGTCTCCAGCCACGTCCTCAGCGAGATCGAACAGATCGCCGCCGACGTCGTGGTCATTCGTGACGGCCAGCTGGTCACCCCCGCATCCGTCGCGGAGCTGTCCATCGCGGCCGGCGCCGCCGTGCTCGTCAGATCGCCCGAGGCCGAGCGGCTCGCACACGCCCTAGGCGCGCGGACCGCCCTCACCGGCGGGGTGATCGAGCGGAAAGGCGTGGATCTGCTTCGGGTGACCGGGTTCTCCACCGTCGCGATCGCCGAACTCGCGGCGGCCCATGGCCTGGCCGTGCACGAGCTCACCCCCGAGCGATCCGGTCTGGAACAAATCTTCCTGACGTTGACCGCCCACACCGAAAGAGCCCTCTCATGATTGCGCTCGTCGCGGCCGAGATCCGCCGGCTGCAATCCACCCGGCTCTGGCTCTGGGCACTGGTTGCCGCGCTGGCCTGCGGCGGCGGGCTGGTCGGCCTCATTGTTCTCATCGGCCCGCACAACGCCCAGCCCCCAATGCCAGGATTGGAGACCCCGGACGGCGTCCGCAGCGTACTGGGCATCGTGACCGTCACCGTGCTGGTGCCCGCGGTGCTCGGCACCATCGCCATGACCTCGGAATATCGACACCGTACGATCAGCACCACTTTCCTGTTCGCGCCGCGACGATGGCGGATCCTCACCGCGAAGCTCATCGCCTTCGCCCTCGGGGGCACGGGCTACGGACTCACCGTCGCGATCTCGGCCGGCCTCGCTCTCTACGGCATCGCTGCCCTCCAAGGCATACCAATCGGCCTCGGCACCGCGACCGTTGTCGAACTACTCCTGCGCCTCGTCGTGACCATGGCTATCTACACCGTGCTGGGAGTAGGCATCGGGGCGCTGCTGCGCAACCAGGTCGCCGCACTCGCCGTCGTCGTCGGTTACCTCTACTTCATCGAACTCGCCATCCTCGCCATCCCCGGCGTCAGCACGGTGTATCCCATTCTCCCAGGTGGAGCGACCGCGTCCCTTACCAACTTCGGCTACCTCACCGACGCGATGGCCCAGCAAACAGGACAGCCAAGCGGGCAACTCCTTTCCACCCCGGTCGGCGCACTCGTCCTAGCCGGCTACGCACTCCTGGCCGCCACGCTGGCCGTCGCCTTCCCGCTTCGCCGCGACATCACCTGAAGACCGCCGACAATTACCCGAAGTGAGTTCCGCAATAGAATCTACTTTCGGGTCTCGAGAGCGGGGGTGTGGGTGAACGACGTCGCCCACACCCCGCCCTGCGCCACTGGCCTCGTGTCAGTAGACGACCTTGCCGTGGACGATCAACTTGCCCGCTTCCAGGATTTCGAGCTTGACGAGTGAGCCACCGGGATGGTCGAAGAGCCGAACGCCGTCTCCGAGGAGCACGGGGGTGATGTAGACGAGGATTTCGTCGAGCACACCGAGTTCGATGCATTGCTTGGCCACGTTGGCACCGAGCACGCTGACCAGTTTGTCTCCGGCGGCCTCCTTGGCCAGGGAGATGGCCTTCTCGAGATTGTCAACGAAGGTCACGTCGGGTTCGGAGTCTTTCGGTACGTGATGGGTGACCACGAAGGTCGGGCCGGTGTACTGCCCTTCGTAGCCGCCCTCTTTTTCGGTTCCGGCATTGGGGTCGTCACCGCGGTAAGTGCGATTTCCGCTCAGCACCGCGCCGACCTGTTTCACAAGTTCGTTGGTCTGGGACGACTCGGACGAGGACGTATCCGTTTCGGCGTCCTCGGATGCGGAGTCGTCTGCGAGCCAGGACATGTCTCCGTCCGGACCGGCGATGAAGCCGTCGAGCGACATACTGCACTGGTACTGCAACTTGCCCATCGAATACCCTCCGCAGGTTGAGTCGGTGACTGATGGAATTGAATGCTATTGACACCCGATTTCGAGCATGCCGAAGAATGTTTGTCCAGCCATATTGCGAACACCAGGCGGATCGATGTCCGCGCGGCGGAGTAGTGCCGTTTGTCTACCCGGCCAAGTTCGGATCGGTAACGTTCAGTGGCCGTTCGAAGAAGGTCTCTAGCACGACGATGGTCTCGGTACCGGTGACGCCGTCGATGTCGAAGGCTTGCCGCAGCACAGCCTGTAGCTGCTCGGGGGTCGAGGTGCGGACCTTTACCAGGAGCGACGCCGACCCGGCGATGATGTGGGCCTCCTGGATCTCGGGGATAGCCGCGAGCGCGTCGCGGGTCGGCGGATTGCCCATCCACGCATTGGCCTGAAGCATGACGAATGCGAGCACACCGCAGTTGACGGCGGCTGGGTCGACATCGATGGTGGTACGCCGGATGACCCCCCGTTCGCGCAGCTTGCGCACTCGCTCGTGGGCAGACCCCGCCGACAACCCCACCCTCTTGCCGAGATCCGCATACGCCTGCGTGGCGTCGGCCTGCAACGCCGCCAGCAGCGCCAGGTCTATTTCGTCCACCGCAGCCCCCATCTTCAGAACGTGAGTTAGGCAAAGCTGCTGTTGACCATATCAGATTCGGAAATGTTAGCATCTTGACGAATGGTGATCAGATCACGACAAGGAGCCCGCGATGACTGAGACCATCCCCGCCCAGTTCCAGGTGCTCGACGAACGCTTCCAGTGCATCAACGGCGACTTCGTCCTCGAACGCCTACACACCGGCTCACGCAAGACCGAAGGCCCGGCCTACTACCCGGCCGGGCGCTACCTGGTGTGGAGCGACATCCCCAATGACCGGCTTCTGCGCTGGGACGAGACCACCGGCGCCGTCGGCATCTTCCGCCACTCCTCCGGTTACGCCAACGGCAACACCATCGACCGGCAGGGCCGGCTCGTCACCTGCGAGCAGGGCAATCGGCGCGTCACCCGCACCGAACACGACGGTGCCGTCACTGTGCTGGCCGAGCGGTACCAGGGCAAGCGGTTCAACAGCCCAAATGATGTGGTCGTGCGCGCCGACGGCACGATCTGGTTCACCGACCCGAGCTACGGGATCTCCAGCGACTACGAGGGCAACAAGGCCGACAGCGAGTTCGGTGGCGCCTGCTACGTCTTCCGTCTCGACCCAGCCACCGGTGACCTACGGGTGGTCGCCGACGACTTCTGCCGCCCCAACGGCCTAGCCTTCTCCCAAGACGAGCAGCAGCTGTACATTGCGGACACTCGGCAGGAACCCAGCCACATCCGCGTCTTCGACGTCGCCGCCGGGGGCGCCCTGACAGGCGGAAGGATCTTCGCCGAATGCGACAACGGACGTTTCGACGGCGTCCGGTTGGATGAGGCTGGCCGGGTCTGGGCCGCCGCGTGGGACGGCGTGCACTGTTTCGACACGGACGGCACCCTCATCGGCAAGCTCCTGTTGCCCGAATCGGTCGCCAACCTCACCTTCGGGGGTCCGAAGCGCAACTGTCTCTTCATCACCGCCGGGACCAGCGTGTACATGTTGCGGGTCACTGTCAACGGCGCCTGCTACCCCCAGGCGTCCGGAATCGAGCGGTCATGAACGACATCGCGACCGCCGGGCGGACCCGGCACCACCTCGCGCGGAAACTGGGCCTCGACGCGAGGGTGCTGCGTCAGGCCGGATGCTCGCCCGCGCGCTCATGCGGCTCGGCGACCAGCACGCGGCCGAGCACCACGTACAGCGAGTCATCACGATGACTCACCGGCAGCACGCCGATCGGTAAGGGTCTGACCCCGTGGGCGGGGCTCACTTGGGCGGCTTCGCCCCCGACTGCTCGCTCACCATGTACGCCGCGTACCAGTCGGGCCAGTTGTCGTCGTGCTCCCCCGTACGTTTCTCGTGCTCACCGTGTGCGTCGGCCGCGCGCCGCAGCGCGCTCGCCAGGTCGCTCACGGAGCCGAACGACGTCAAGCCACCCTCGATGCGCCCGGGAAGCCTGTCCGTGATCTCCTGCATCAGCCAGGTGTTGCCGTCCGGGTCGCGCAACGTGGCGCGGGAGACGTAGCTGCGCCGCTCCGGGTCCGGCCCGTCGACCGGGCCGTCCGGGCTGACATGGAAGACGTCGCCGACCTCGACACCGGCGGCGACGAGGGTGTCCCGGGCCGCCTCGATGTCGGACACGATCAGGTACGCCATGGCCGAGCCGGGCGCTGCCGACGTGAGCCCAGGGCCGAACTGTACGGAGCACGCGGAGCCGTGCGGCGTCAGCTGGACGATGCCGGGCGGGGTCTGGTCGAGCCGCCATCCCAGCCGTTGGTAGAACGTCTTCGACAGGTCGACATCCGAGACCGGGATGACGATCACCTCAAGCTTGACGTCGAGGCTCTCGATGCGCGACGTCGCACTCGCGTCGCCCTGGGCCACCTTCGGGCTCATCGCCGCCTCCCTTCCTGATCGTCACGCTACTGCTTGCGCCAGTGCGCGGCGCCGGCTTCCCGGCATCAGCCCGGCTCCGGCACATGCCAGCTCAGCCCTCGGCCTCCTGGCCGGTCGCCGGGAGGCTCGCCACGCCACGGGCCAGCGCGTCCCTGAAGTCGCGGTACCGGTCGGGGCCGAGCGTGTCGGCGAGTTGCTGCTCGATCAGGTGTACGAAGCCGTCGGATGCCGCCATCAAGCTGAGACCCCGCTCCGTCGGCACGATCAACTTTGCCCGACGGTCGGCCGGGTCGGGCGCACGCCTGACGTATCCCAGTCGCTCCAACTCGTCGAGGATCGCGCCCATCGTCTGCTTGTTGCGCCCGGCCAGCCGGGCCAGCTCGCCGGGGCGGGTGCCCTCGGTGTCCAGGTACGCGAGGACCGCGCCGTGCCGGGGCCGCACGTCGTCAAACCCCTGCTCGGCGGAGCGTCGGAAGATCTCCCGCTGGACGCGCGCGGAGAGCTGCACGGCCAGGATCCCGAGGTCGGGGTCCTGTTCCTTCAGTGTGCTGCGCTTCATAATTTGGTCCAATCATTGGACTGTACAACTTATGGACTATATCGTCGGTGCCGGCGACCGGTGGTCCGACCTCGGTCCGCCTGACCGAGAGGATGACCATGACCATTCTGATAACCGGGGCAAACGGCACTGTGTCGCGGGAGGTGCTGCGGGAGCTGGCCGGCAAGCAGCCGCTCCGCGCCCTCGTGCGGGACGCGTCGCGCACGCCGGGGCTCGACGGGGTCGAGTACGTCGTCGGTGACCTGGACCGACCCACCACCCTGATCCCGGCGTTCGAGGGCGTGACAACACTCTGGCTGCTGATGCCGATGGGCCCGCTGGCACCGAGCCAGAGCATGAACGCGGTGTGGGCGGCCCGGCAGGCCGGCGTGCGGCACATCGTCCGGCTCTCCGCGATCGGGGCCGCGCACGACGCGCCCACCCGCAACGGCCGACTGCACGCGCTCTCCGACGCCGAGCTACAGGCGTCGGGCATCCCCTGGACGATCCTGCGACCGAGCCACTTTATGCAGAACCTGCTCGGCGCCAAGGCCGGTGAGCACCTCTACGGCCTCTTCGGTGCCGCGAAGGTCGGCCTGATCGACGCCCGGGACATCGCCGCCGCCGGGGCAGCGATCCTCGCCGCGCCACAGCAGCACGAGGGCAAGATCTACACGCCCACCGGCCCGGAGAGCATCACCCTGGACCAGGCGGCCGACGAGATCGCCAGCGCGCTCGGCCAGCCGGTGCGCTACGTGCCGCAGAGCCCGGAACAGGCACGCGACGGTCTGCTCCAGGCCGGCCTCGACGAGTGGTCGGCCGAGGTCCTCGCCGAGTACCGGGTCGCCTACGGCTCCGGGTGGGGCGACTTCACCAACGACCATGTCGAGCGGATCGTCGGCCGGCAGCCGCGGACCTTCGCCGAGTTCGCCCGCGATCACCGTGAGCACTTCGCCAGCGTCTGATCCGTCGACAGCTCGGCGCGGTGCCCTCCGGAGCGATTCCATCGGAGGGCACCGCGGTGCGTGCCGGCTGGCGCCCCTACAACGCGGGGTGGCCGAAGAGGCCCGGCAGTCCCCCGCTGTGCAGGAAGACGACCCGGTCGCCGCGCGGGAAGCTGCCGGCCAACAGCGCCGCCATCGCCCGACCGGTGTACGTCGGGTCCAGGAAGACCCCCTCCGTTCGCGCGGTCACCTCCAGCGCCGCCCGCACGGCGTCGGTCAGCGTGCGGTACCCGGCACCCACCTGGGTACCGTCGATCCGCAGCGCGTCCGGCTCGACCTCGCCGACGAGCAGCCCGGCGACGGTCGCCCGGGGGTCCGGCACGGCGCCGACATCCACGCCGATCACCCGCTGCGCACCCAACTCCCGCACCAGACCGGCCATCGTCCCGCCGGAGCCGAGCGCCGCCACCACCTCGACCCCGTCGACGGTCGGCAGCTGGGCCCGCAGCTCCCGACCACAGTCCACATAACCCTGGATCGACGCGGGTGAGGTGCCGCCGAACGGGATGATGTACGCCGATCGTCGCTCCGCCTCGACCGCCACCACCTCGGCGAGCGGACCGTCTCCGGCCCAGACGATCTCCGTGCCGGCGAGCCCGTCGAGCAGCAGGTTGCCTCGCCTGCTCTCCGGGGGCGGGCCGGCGAGCACCAGCACGCAGGAGAGGCCAAGCCTCGCGGCCGCGGCAGCGGTGAGCCGTGCGTGGTTGCTCTGCGGCGCCCCGGAGGTGATCAGCGTGGTGGCGCCGTCGGCGATCGCCTGCGCGCAGGTGTACTGGAGCTTGCGGATCTTGTTGCCGCCTCCCCCGAGGCCGTTGAGGTCGTCACGCTTGAACCAGAGCTCGGCCAGCCCCAGCCGGGCGGCAAGCCGGGGCGCGGCCTCCAACGGCGTCGGCCACGTACCGAGGGGAACGGGTGTGATCATCCGTGCAGCTAATCACCCCACAGTTCGGTACGCAGCTGCACAACGCCACAGGCAGCGCCACGGCCAAATGCCAGCCATGCCGGCTTCTCGCGAAGCGTGACGGTCATAACTGCCCGGAGTAGCGTGCCAGGTGGAGGTCCGCCTGGGTAGCCAGCAGGCCGCCAAACGGGTCCTCTATCCCGAAGGCAGGCACGCCGTGACTGACCCGTCGTTCGCCGAGCGGATGCGACAACTTCGCGACGCGCAGCACATCTCCCTGCGCAACCTCGCCAAGATCACCTACCACGGTAAGACGTACCTGCACGAGTTGGAGACCGGCATGAAAACGCCCACCGCCCAAGTCGCGCAGCGCATCGACGACGCGCTCAACGCCGCCGGTGAACTCGTCTCCCTCGCCGCTCAGCCCACCATCCGCCGCCGCGAATTCGTGGCCGCCGCCGGACTCGCCGCCGCCCTACCGCACACACTGCTCGGCCACGGCCGGCACGTCGGAACCGGCACTGCCAGACGGCTCGCCGAGCGCACGGCCCGACTTCGCCGCCTCGACAACTTCCTCGGCGGTGCCGACACCCACCACCTCTACACCGCCGAAGCCGACGCCACCACCCGGCTCATCCACGACGGCTCTTACAGCGAACCCGTCGGCCGGCAACTCCTGACCGTCCTCGCCGAGCAAACTCAGCTCGCCGGATGGGCGGCATTCGACGCCGGCCGGCACGCCGACGCAGAACGGTTGTACCGGACTAGTCTCTCCGCCGCCCGCGACGCAAACGAGTACGCCCTCGCCGGTAACGCGTACGCGTTCCTCGCCTACCAACAGCTGGCCCTCGGCCAGCCCGCCTCCGATACCGCCACGGCCGGGTGCGAGGCCGCCGCAGCCGCCACCCCAACTGTTAGGGCGTTGCTGCACCTGCGGGCCGCCTGGGCGTACGCCGTCGGGGGCAACGCAGCTGCGGCGGACCAGCAGCTCGCGCTTGGCACCACGTGTCTCAGCGAGCACGACGACCGACCCGAACCCGACTGGGTGTACTGGGTAGACCAGGCGGAAGGCGAGATCATGACCGGGCGGTGTTGGACAGTCCTGCGCCGGCCGATGCGCGCCATCCCCGTGCTGGAACACGCCCTCGCCCGGTTCGATGACACTTACTCCCGCGACAAAGCCCTCTACCTGTCGTGGCTGGCAGACGCCTACCTCGACGCCAACGAGGTTGAGCACGCGTGCGCCACCGCTGCTGCCGCAGTCCGGCTCGCAGGTGGGGTTGGGTCGGTGCGCCCAGCGCAACGCCTGAACTCATTCCTCAACCGGATTGAGCCCCATGCCGGGATGCAATGCGTGGCTGAGCTTCGATCCTTGGCCGCCGAGATGTCTACTCGCCCTCGACTGTCCGTGTGATCCACGCCAGGTAGGCGGTCGAGCCGCGAACGATTGGCACGGCGGCGACCTGCGGGTTGTCCCACGGGTGGGCGTCGATCAGATACGCCTCCAATTGCGGGTACCGGTCGGTCGTGGTGTACAGCAGCAGCTGCCACTCTTCGCTTGTGCCCTGCTCGCCGAGGTGCCAGAACACGGACGCCACCGGCCCGGCCACCTGCGCGCCCGCCGCCAGGCGGGCCGCTGTTGCCCCTCCGGCCAGCGTCATCGCCGCATCGCGGGTCGGCGTGGCTGTTGACACCTGCACGTAGTCGCTCACCGGCACAGGCTAACGGGGCGGGTGTCCGCGGACAGGTACGGACAGTCGGCGGACAGCTACACCCGTCTGACCACCGCTGATCACCCGTAACGTCCCAGCCACGGGACGGCGGTGGTGAACATCCGAACCCGTGCGATGTGTACGACCACTACCGCCGTTCCGCCGAAGGGCGGGGGCGTCCGTGCCGGACCTGACCGGGCGCCCCTCAGCCACTGACGGAGGGTGCCCCACCGATGATGCTTCCGCTCCCGACCACCATTCGGGCGGCACTGGATGCCGAACGCGACCGAGGTCGGCAGGCAGTCGCTGCCCTCGACCGTCGGCTCGGCGGTCAGCACACGCCACGCCGGCCTCAGTGGGACTGCGACACTTGCGAGCAGGCTTGGCCGTGCGACCCCGCGCGGGTGCGTCTCGCCGAGGCATACGGCCGAGACCGGATCGGCTTGGCCATGTACTGCGGTGCCTTGTATCCGGTGGCAAACGCTGAACTGTCGGGCTCGACAGCAGGTGAGTTGTGGGAGCGGTTCGTCGGCTGGACGCGCTGACCGTACACCGTGGGCTCTATCCACCGCGGTGATCAGGGGTTACACCATTCCGATTGGTCGCACCGCTGGTCCGGTGGTCCGGCCGATGAGGCGGGGCAAGCCGCCTGGCAGGCCGCGCTCAAGGCGCACATGGAGGATCACCGGCGTGGTGAGGATATGAATCGCAAGCCGAGCACCGCACCCGCTCGGGACTAGCCCGGAACGGACGAAGACACCCTGCTCGACCATCGGTAGCGTGGACCGTCATGGCCACCAGCGTTGACGTGCGTCGGGACCTCGCCAGCCTCGCCGATCCACGTCGAGCCGAGGCGTCGGGCCGGTTCCTGCAGATGGTTCCCGGCGGGTACGGCGAGGGCGACATGGCTCTCGGTGTCTCCGTGCCCGACCAGCGCAAGGTGGCCGCCCGGTACTGGCGCGACCTCTCGCTCGCCGAGACGACGAGGCTGCTCACCGACGGCGCGCACGAGGAGAGGCTGACCTCGCTGCTCATTCTGGTACGAAAGTTCACCAAGGGCGACGAGCCGGAACGGGCTCATATCTTCGACACCGTCCTGGCCAACACCAGCCGCATCAACAACTGGGACCTTGTGGACTCGTCCGCGCCGTACATCGTCGGCCCCTGGCTGATGGACAAGGACCGGAGTGTCCTCGATCGGTTGGCCGAGTCGAGTCTCGTGTGGGATCGGCGCATCGCCGTCATGGCGACCTTCGCCTTCGTCAAGGCCGGGGACTTCGAGTGGACCTTCCGACTCGGCGACCGTCTCCTGCACGACCCGCACGACCTCGTCCGGAAGGCGGTGGGCTGGATGCTGCGCGAGGTGGGCAACCGGGACAGGGCGGCGGAGGAGGAGTTCCTCGCCCGCCGCTATCGGGTCATGCCACGGGTCATGCTGCGGTACGCGATCGAGAAGTTCGAACCGCAGCGTCGCCGCGACTACCTGTCCGGCGCCCTCTAGACGACCGGCTCTGCCGGCGGGATCGGGAAGTTCCGGTTGAAGACGTTGTCCGGGTCGTACGTGGCCTTGATGGCGCGCAGTCGGCCAAGGGTGGGCTCGGGCCAGGCATCCAGCAGTCGAGCCGGATCGGTGTCGCTCTCGAAGCTGAGATACAGGCCGTCGAGGTGCACGTACAGCTCGGCCCAGAGCTTGTCGAGGTGTGGTCTGCGGTCCGGGACCGTGGCGGCGAGCACCGAGAAGTTCTGCTCCCGGTGCGGGTACGCGGTCGCGTCGCGGGCGACGTCGTTGACCGCCCCGCCGACGGACCGCAACTGCATGATCATCACGTCGCCAGAATGGATCATGTTCTCCATCAGATCGGCGGCATGCGGCGTGACGTGGTGCAACAGGCCGCTGCGGGTGTCGCGCAGCCCCTGCCCCCGATGCTGATTGCCGGCCGGCACGACGATCGCCGGGTACGGCACGAGCTGCGCCTGCTGATCGAGGATCGGCCCGATCTCCAGGAACGGGCTCAGGGCGGACTGCGCCGCCTCGACGTCGTCGCCGGCGTAGACGAGCGTGACCTGGGCGGCCGGTGGGCTGCCACGGCGAGCGGGAAAGAGGGAGAGGAAGCTCGTCAGCTCCCGTGGCGCATCCTCGACGAGCTGGCCCCACCGGCTCAGTAGTTGGGCGGTGTCGGTCGCGTCCGCGACGAGCTGGGCGTAGACGACGTTGTCGACCTCGTACGCCTCCAGCTCTAATGCGGTGACCACACCGAAGTTCCCACCGGCGCCCCGGATGGCCCAGAACAGGTCGGGGTGGTGCTCGTCGTCGACGCGGAGCAGGCGGCCATCCGCGGTGACGATCTCGGCGGCGACGACGTGGTCGATGGTCAGGCCGTGCTTGCGCGCCAGATATCCGATGCCGGCGGTGGTGGCGAGACCACCGACGCCCACGTCCCCGTAATCACCCGAGCTCATGGCCAGGCCGTACGGGGCGAGCGCCTGGGCCACGGCACCCCACCGGGCCCCCGGCTCCAGCCGTACCCGGCGGGTCGTCCGGTCCAGCAGCTCGACCTTGTTCATCCTCGACATGTCGATGACCACTCCCCCGTTGTTCGTCGACCGGCCGCTGATGCCGTGCCCGCCGCTGCGCACCGACAGCGGGACGTTCTGCGTCCGGGCGTACGACACGGCGTCGACCACCTCGGCGGCGTTCTGCGGACGGATCACCACTGCCGGCGATCCGTGCCAGCTGTAGGTGTGGCGCACGCGCTCGTACTCCGGATCACCGGGCTCGACGGACCTGGTGGCCAGCGACGTGGGCAGCGCGTCGTAGTCGAGGCCCGGCTGCCGCTCGGCCAGCGCGACGCTCGTGCGGACCGGCCCGGTGCCGACCTCACCCCCGGTGCGCTCCTTGGCGACCGCCTCCCGCAGCGCGGGGGCGATCTCCTGCCCGAGGGTCTGGATGAGGCGTGGGTCGTCGCGCCCGATCAGGAAGGTGCTGAACCCCTCCTCGAGGACCAGCGGAAGGAGCTGGTCGACCCACTGCTCGGCAGGCCCCTGGAGGAAGCCGCGGCTACGCGACGAGACGTCGACAGTGAACAGGTTGAGCAGCCGTCGGATCTCCCGGGGCTCGCGGCCCGCGGCGATGGCCGCCTCGTCGATGAGCCGGTTGGCGGTCACCCGGTCCGGAGATCGCAGGTATTCCAGCGTCGGCAGCCAGCCGTTGGCCTTCTGGCCGGTCAGGGCCAGCATCTTCGGCTGGTACGCGCCGAGCCAGATGTCGATGTCATGTGCCGGCTTCGGGCCGCGCTGCATGCCGGGTACGGGGTAGTACTCCCCGTCCAGCCGCAGCGGTCCGTCGGCGGTGTCGTCCCAGACGCCGCGCAGGACGTCGATAGCCTCCCGCAGGGCCGCGACTCCCTGCCCAGCGGTCAGCCGACGCGCCCCCATGCCCTCGATCCCGTCCCAGAACGCGCCAGCGCCGAGGCCGAGTTCGAACCGGCCGTGCGACAACCGGTCCAGGCTCGCGGCGGCCCGGGCCAGCACGGCCGGCGGTCGCAGCGGCAGGCTGAGGACGTTCCCGGAGATCCGGAGTCGCTGTGTGCGGGCGGCGACCCAACTCAGCAGGGTCCAGGTGTCGAGGAACTCCGGGTTGTACGGGTGGTCCTGGAAGGTGACCAGGTCCAGCCCCGCCGCCTCGGTCAGCTCGGCGAGCGCCACCACCTGATCCGGGTCGTGCACGCTGGGTGTCAGGAACGACCCAAACCGGAGTTCGTGCCCGTAGTCCAACATTGCTTCACCATCCACGCAATCGTTTGATCAACCTATCATGTTCTGTGCCTATCGTTTGTTGGACAACCTATCTTCGCCGCCAATCATTCCTGGGCTGCCGCGATGTCGGATGATGATCAACGCGCCGGCCACTAGCATCGGGACATGTCCGTGACCGATCCCTGCGAGCTGCCGGCCGACCGCAAGCGCGGCTCGAACTTCGGCTGGTCTCTGGGCATGGTGCTGCGCCGCTGGCACGAGCACGTCGAGGAGCTACTGCGGGACCTGCCGCACGGCAGTCGGGGCTACCACATCCTGGCCGTCGTCGTGCATGAGGAGGTGCCCACGCAGGGTGCCCTGGCCGCCCGCCTGGCCATCGACCGCAGCGTTCTGACGTACGTCATCGACGACCTGGAGAACGCCGGCCTCATCGAGCGTCAGCGTGATCCCCAGGACCGGCGCGCCCGACGGATCGTGGCCACCGAACGCGGACGTCAGACACTCGCCGAGGCCGAGCGGCGGGTCGCCCACGCCGAGGACCACGTGCTGGGCGGGCTACCCGAGGAGCAGCGCGAGGTCTTTCGCGACCTCGCCGACCGCGCCGCCGAGGCGATCCACGCCGCCGCCCCCGCCACAGACCCCTGCGTGGCGGTGCAGAGCGTCCTTCCGCCGTCCGACTGACAGCGTCAGCGCTTGCGGCCCACCCCGCCGAAGGCGTCGATGTCGACAGGCGTGTCGACCGCCCCGTCGGGTCGCCACTGCGGGCACGGCACAACCCCGGGCTCGACCAGCTCCAGGCCGTCGAAGAAGCCGGCGATCTCGTCGGGCGAGCGCAGAGTGTACGGAGTAGCCCCGCTGTCGTTGTAGTCGTCCTGTGCCTGCTGAATCTCGGCGCTGATCAGGCTCGTGCCGTCGTTCAGTGCGAGGTAACTGCCGTTCGGCAGCGCCGCCACCAGCTGCCGCGTGATCGAACGGGCCGTCTCGTAGTCGGGCACGTGGCCCATGACGCCACTGAGGATGAGACCGATCGGCTGCGCGAAGTCGAGCGTCTTGCCGGCCTCGGCGATCACCGCAGCCGGGTCGTGCAGATCGCCGTCGATGTAGGCGGTCCTGCCCTCGGCAGTGCCGACCAGCAACGCCCGAGCGTGCACCAGCACCAGCGGGTCGCTGTCGACGTAGACGATCCGGGCGTCCGGCGCGATCCGCTGCGCCACCTCGTGGGTGTTGTTGGCGGTCGGCAGCCCGGTGCCGACGTCGAGGAACTGCCGGATGCCCGCCTCGGCAGCGAGGAACATGATCGAGCGGACCAGGAACTGCCGGGAGGCCCGGGCCACGTCGACGACGCCGGGGAAGACCTGCCGGTACTGGTCCCCGGCCTCGCGGTCGACAGCGAAGTTGTCCTTGCCACCGAGCCAGTAGTTCCAGATCCGCGCCGAATGCGGCACCGACGTGTCGATCTTCTGCTGCACGCCGGCCTCGGGTTGGCCGGTCGTCGGCGATTCCATGGTCACAACGGACCCCCCATGTCGAACGCGTACGCGACGTCGTCGCGGGACGGCCCAGTCGAGGAAGTGACCGCCCGTGACCGTGCCACGGTATAGAAGGCCGAGGATCCGCACCACACCGGTCACGTCCCTCCCGCGAGGGAGTGACGTCCCCTGTCAGCGGGGTCCGCCCACCGCGGGGGCGCCGGCAGGATCGGTGCATGACGACATCGACACCGATCGTCGGTGGGACCGTCCACGGCCTGACGTACGCAGTGCTCGGCTGGGCCGTGGCATACGGGGGCGTGCGTCTGGCGTGGACGGTCGGCGAGGCTCCGCAGTTCGGGCGGCTCGGGCTGGACCTGCTCGGCTTCACCGGCTGGTGGTCGGTGGCGTTGTGCGCGGCCAGCGGCGTGCTGGCGGTTGCCCTGGACCGGGTGGCGACCTGGCGGCCGGCGCTCGCGGGGATCGCCTGGACGGTCGCCGGGGCCCTCGTCGCGGCGGCGGCGATCCTGCTGCCGGAGCTGGTGGGTTTCCTGCTGCTCACCGTCGGCCCGTTCTTCGACCCACTGGCGTTCGCGAGCCGGCTCGGTTGTGTCACCGGAGCGGTCCTGCTCGCTCTGGCCACCGCCCGCTATCAGCGGCGCACCCGCGGCGACTGCCCGGACTGCTGCCGGACGGTCCGACCGGGTGCGCGACGCGCGGCGCCCGCGCGGTGGGCACGCTGGGCCGCGTGGGCAGCGGTGGGCGGTCTCGTGACCCGCTTCGCGGCCCAGTTCGTGGTGGGGTTCGACCGCGTCGACCAGAGCGCCACCCTGCTCGGGTTGGAGATCGGCCTGGTGCTGGCCGGAGTGCTGTTGCCGTTGGCGCTGGTGCACCACTGGGGTGTGGTCTGGCCGGGGTGGGTGCCGCTGCTCGCCGGCCGCATGATTCCTCGTCCGCTGCTGCTGGTGCCCGGCTTCGGACTCGGCGCGGGCATCGTGGCCTACTTCGGCATGGGGATGGTGCAGGTGTCGTCGGGCTCGCACAGCGAGTTCTCCGACGCGTTCCTGTGGGTGGCGATGTCGGCGTACCTCGTCATGGGGTTGGGTCTGCTCGTCGGGTCCACCGACTACCACCTGCGCACTCGCCGACAGTGCGGCACCTGCGGCCGGTGACGGCAGCACTGGCTACGGGCCGAACGCATTGACAGGATTCGTTATACGAATTAGCTTTCTGGAACCGGGCACCTGGGAGCGCTCCCAATTTATCCACCTCCCACACCATCACTGAAACTCGCCGCAGACGAGCCCTCCCGAGCCGTGGACACCACCACCACCAGTTCAGGAGGAGTTTCATGAGACGAAGAAGAGTGACGAACACCGCCCTGGTGTCGGCCGGCACCGTCCTGCTGGCATCTGCGGCGGTCGCCATGGCGATGCCGGCGGGGGCCGCGGCCGCCGGCTGCGGGGTGAACTACAGCGTGTCGTCGCAGTGGCAGGGAGGCTTCGGCGCCAGCGTCACCATCACCAATCTCGGTGACGCGGTGACGAGTTGGACATTGGCTTGGAACTACAGCGCCGGACAGACCGTCACGCAGGCCTGGAACACCACGCTGACCCAGAGCGGCACCGCCGTCACCGCCAAGAACGTCAGCTACAACGGGGCCATCCCGACCAACGGGACGGTCTCGTTCGGTTTCAACGGCTCGTGGACCGGCAGCAACCCCGCTCCGACCACCTTCGTTCTGAACGGGGTGAGCTGCACCGGTGGCACCGAGCCGACGGATCCGCCAACCGACCCGCCAACGGACCCGCCATCGACCGGGCCGGCGGACATCACGGTGAACAGCGCGACCAAATACCAGACCGTCGACGGGTTCGGGGCAGCGCAGTCCATCTGGGGTAGCGCCTGGTCGACGACGGACACCCAGACGCTGGTCGGGATGGGTGCCAACCAGTTGGGGCTGTCCATCGTGCGGACCGGCCTCTCGCCGGAGTCCAGCGAGTGGGCGACGCACGTGAACTCGCTGAAGACGGCGAAGTCGTACGGGTCTAACGTGAAGATCCTCGCCTCGCCGTGGACCGCGCCGGCGGCGTGGAAGACCAACAACAGCCGGGTCAACGGCGGCAAGCTGAAGACCGACTACTACGACGACTACGCCAACCACCTGAACAGCTACGTGCAGTACATGCGTGGCCAGGGCGTACCCATCGACGTCACCTCGGTGCAGAACGAGCCCGACTGGCACCCGGACTACGACTCGATGGACTGGAGCGGCACCGAGCTACGCACCTTCGTCCGCGACCAGGGCACCAAGGTGCAGAACACCAAGCTGATGGTCGCCGAGGCGGTGAACCTCAACTACAACTTCACCGATCCGACCCTCAACGACTCGACCGCCCGCAACAACATCGGCTACATCGGCGGGCACCTGTACGGCACCGAGGAGTCGGGCCGGCTGCGCCCGTACTCCCTTGCCCAGCAGTACAACAAGCCGGTGTGGATGACTGAATGGAACCTGCACGCCGCCGACGGCGGCGGCTCCAACATCTGGGGCAACCCCGCAAACGCGGCGGTCTGGAACGAGACCCTCGACGACATCATGCGCACCGTGCACAAGTCGATGGAGGCCAACTGGAACGCCTACATCTGGTGGTACGGCAAGCGTTACTACTCCTTCATCGGTGACGGCGAGTCGGCGTTCGGCACCGTGGCAGGCGCCCCGCTCAAGCGCGGGTACGCCTTCTCGCAGTACGCGAAGTACGTCCGCCCCGGTTATCAGCGGGTCGCCCTGACCAAGAGCTCGAAGGCCTCACCGCTGGAGGTGACCGCCTACCAGGGGGACGGGAAGATCACCCTGGTGATCCTCAATCGCTCGAACAGCGCGGTCAACAACGCCGTGATCCAGGCCCCGCAGAACGTCAGCCGGGCCGAGCACTACCTCACTTCGCAGAACGCCAACGCGGCAAGCCAGCCGACAAGCGTGAACGGCGGTCAGGCCACCATCAACGTCGGCGCACGCAGCATCTCCACCCTCGTGTTCACCCTCTGAGAACCCTGCTCGGACTCAGGCACGGCCGACGTCGCGGGTGCCCCAGCCACGCGCTGGGGCACCCGCTTGCCAGCGCTGTCAGTTCCCGCCGTGGTAGCGGCCTTCGACGTAGACGAGCGCGTCGCCGACAGCCCGCTCGGCCCCGCTGGGGTGGTTGACGAGCGCGCCCTGAGCGGCCATGGCGGTGGAGCCGCCGCCGTCGAGGTTGACCGCGTCGGACATGCCGAGTGCCTGGGCGACGGCGGCAGTCTCGTCCAGGGTGGTGCCGACGCTTGTGGTCTGGCGACCGTCGATGGTCGCGAGCACGACCTTCCCGTCCCGAGTGGTGCCGGCGATGGTCCGAGGGTTGCGGGCGAAGAAGCTGTCGGAGCCGCCGTCGGGCACGACGATCCGGCCGTTCGCCGTCAACGGGTACCGGCCGTTCACGCCGAACAGTCCGGGCCGCAGACCGAGCTTGCGCCCCCGCTGGTCGGTCAACGTCGAGGTCAGGTCCAGGCATCCCCGGCCGGCCACCGCGAGCAGAGCGCCGGCGTCCCGTCCGGTGGCCTGCAGCGAGGTCTGGCCCACGGCGAGGGTGGTGCCGCGGGTCGTCGCGGTCCGCACCACGCAGCCGAGGCGATTGAGGACGACCTCCACGCCGACGCCCGCCGGAGTGGCCGAGTCGAACTCGGGGGTGAACTGGACAACGTCGCCCGGCTCGGTGCACACGCTCTGGTCGACCACTGCGGTACAGCCGGCCGGGACGACCGGTGGGTGGTTGATGAACTCCAGCGGCAGGACGGTATGGGTCCGCCGGTTCCGTGCGCTGCCCGACCAGGTGAGCTTGCCGGTGAGTGCGCGATTGTTGTTGGCGTCGACGACGAAGTTGACCTCGCCGGGCTCGATGGTGGGCTCACTGAGCAGTTTCCCGCCGTACAGGCCCAGGCCCACCGGGTCACCGGGGTAGAGCGGGCTGGCGGTGAAGGTGAAGAACGAGGCGTTGACGCCCGCCAGGGCACCGGAGTCGCGAACGAGATCGGTGGTCTTCTCGACCTGGCCGAGGTTCGTGCCGTACGTCGCCTTCAGGTGCCCGCGGGCCCGACGCGGGTCGATGGTGAGCACGTTGACCACCCACGGGCCGCGGCTGGTGGTGTTGATCTGGTCGGGCTGCGCGGGCTCGGTTCCGCGCACGATGTGCGTCAGTGTCACGCCGTCGGCCAGGACCCGGCTGGTGGTGATCTCCGTCAGGTCGGCGTCGCCGATCGGCAGGGTGCCACTGGCGGCGTCGGCGCGGGCACCCGGAACGACACCGAGCGCCACCGCGGCCAGCGTGGCGGCAGCTAGCGCACCGGCGCGGCGTAATCCGGACAGGCCAGGAGTGGAAACAGTCATGTCCTGAGCGTTGCGAGCGAAGAGAAGCACGCATCGGACAGAACCTGACAGCTAGTCGAATTTCGGTGAAAGGACTTATAGGCCATTCGCCCGGCGGGTGCGGGATCAGCCGGCGCCGGAGAAGACGTCGCTGGTTGACGTCGGCGGCGCCGTGCTCTGCCGCACCACGAGCTTGGGGATGACAAGTGGCAGGCGCTGCGGCACCGTGTCGTCGATGGCCTGGGTGACGGCCGTGATGGCCCGTCGACCGACCGCGTCGAAATCCTGCTGGATCGTCGTCAACGGCGGAATGAGGTAGGGCGCCTCGGGGACGTCGTCGAATCCGACGACCGAGACGTCCTGTGGCACCCGCCGCCCGCGTTCGTGCAGCGCGCGCAGCACGCCGATGGCCATCTGGTCGTTGGCGGCGAACACCGCTGTGGCCCTGTGCATCGCACCGACCCGCAGCCCGGCGACGTAGCCGCTGTGCGCCCTCCAGTCGCCCTCGACCGGCTCCGGCGGGCGTAGGCCCGCCGCACTCATCGCCTGACGCCAACCCTCCAGACGAGCACGGGCCTCCGCCCAGTTGAGCGGGCCGCTCACATGCACGATCTCCCGATGTCCGAGGTCGAGGAGGTGCTCGGTGGCCATCCGGGCGCCGAGCACCTGGTCGACGCCGACGGTCACGCTGGCCCTGGACAGGTCGCCCTCCACGACGACGAAGGGGACACCCGAGCGCGTCATCCGCACCACCTCGAGAGCCTCGTCGTTACCGGCGATCATCACGACGCCCTCCACGCCGACGCGCATGAGGTGTTCGGTGGCGTCGCTGAGCGCCCGTACCGTCACCTCGGAGAGGCTCACCGACGTGGCGAAGTAGCCGGCCGCGCGGGCGGCGTCCTCGACGCTGCGATGGATGCTCGTCGGACCGAACAGCGTCCTGGCCGTGCCGATGATGCCGATCATCCCGGACCGCCCGCGGACCAACGCGCGGGCGGCCGTGTTGGGGCGGTAGTCGAGTCGTCGGATGGCCTCGAGGACCCGCTCCCGCGTCTCGCGCCTGATGCTGGGCGCCCCGTTGATGACCCGGGACACCGTCTGGTGTGACACGCCCGCCAGGCGAGCGACGTCGGCCATGACCGGTGGCCGGTCGGCCGCTGTCACAGCGACCTTTGCGTGAACTCGCACTGGCGGGCCGTCCGTTCTTCCATGGGATCAGTTCCTCGTGGGCGTCGTCCGAACGTGACCGTCAGTGTGAGTGACGGGGCACCGCGCTGCCGCTGCCACCGACGAGGAAGTCGAGGTCCGCGCCGCTGTCGGCCTGCAGGACGTGCTCGCTGTACAGCCGTACCCAACCACGGTCGGCCACCGGCTTCGGAGGCTGCCAGGCGGCGCGGCGTTGGGCGAGTTCCGCGTCGTCGACCAGGAGATCCAGGCGGCGCGTCGGGACATCGACGGTGACCAGGTCACCGGTGCGGACCAGCGCGAGCGGGCCGCCCACGGAAGCCTCCGGCGCCACGTGCAGGATGCAGGTGCCGTAGCCGGTGCCGCTCATCCGAGCGTCGGAGATCCGCACCATGTCCGTGATGCCGTCGGCGAGCAGCCGCTGTGGCATGGGCACGTTGCCCACCTCCGGGAAGCCGGGGTAGCCCCGTGGTCCGGCGTTGCGCACGACGATCACCGTTTCGGGGGTGACGTCGAGGTCCGGGTCGTCGGCGGCGACGACGTAGTCCTCGATGCGGTCGAAGACGAGCGCCGGGCCGGTGTGCGCGAGGAGGTGGGCGGAGGCAGCGGAGACCTTCAACACCGCCCCGGACGGCGCGAGCGACCCGCGCAGCACCACGGTGCCCGAGCCGGCGGGCTGGAACGGCTCCTCCATGGTGCCGATGACGTCCCGGTTCCAGCACTGGGCGCCGTCGACGTTGTCCGCCACGCTCCTGCCGCTGACCGTGACGTGGTCCATGTGCAGCAGCGGGGCGAGTTCCTTCATCACCGCCGGAAGACCGCCCGCGTAGGCGAAGTCCTCCATCAGGTACTTCCCCGACGGCATGAGGTTGACGAGCATGGGCACGTCGGCGGTGAGGATGTCGAAGTCCTCCAGCGACAGGGGGACGCCGAGGCGGCCCGCGATCGCGAGCAGGTGTACGACAGCGTTTGTGGAACCGCCGATCGCGGCGTTCACCCGGACGGCGTTCTCGAACGCCTGCCTGGTGAGCACCGAGGACAACCGTTGGTCCTGTTCGACCATGGCGACGATCCGACGTCCGGCGGCGTGCGCCAGCGCGTACCGCCGGGAGTCGACAGCCGGCACGGCGGCCGCCCCCGGCAGCTGCACGCCCAGGGCCTCGGTGACGCAGGCCATCGTGGATGCCGTACCCATTGTCATGCAGTGACCCCGGCTGCGGGACATGCCGACCTCCGCCTCGGAGCAGTCGGCGGCGGTCATCCGACCGGCCCGCATCTCCTCGGTGAAACGCCAGACGACAGTGCCCGAGCCGATGTCCTGCCCGCGGAACTTGCCGTTGAGCATCGGGCCACCGGTCATCATCAGGGTCGGCAGGTCGACGCTCGCCGCTCCCATCAGCAGGCCGGGCGTCGTCTTGTCACAGCCGGAGAGCAGGACCACCCCGTCCAGCGGATTGGCGCGGACGGACTCCTCCAGCTCCATCGCCAGCAGGTTGCGGTAGAGCATGGTCGTGGGTCGCATCAGCGGCTCACCCAGGCTCATCGCCGGGAACTCCAGCGGCAGGCCCCCGCTCTCCCACACGCCCCGCTTCACCGACTCGGCCAGGTCGCGCAGGTGGGCGTTGCAGGGTGTCAGCTCCGACCAGGTGGTGGCGATGCCGATCACCGGGCGACCGTCGAAGACGTCGTCCGCGAACCCCTGGTTGCGCATCCAGGATCGATGGATGAACCCGTTGCGGCCTTCCGCACCGAACCACTGCCCGCTGCGCAACGGTCGATTCGTCGTCGACATCAGCACACCTCTCTGTCATCCGTCCGGCCGCGTCCTGCGCGGCAGCGATCAATGCCCGTCTGGTGAATCGGCTGGTAGCGCCGGTGCGGCCTACCGGAGACCTCCGACGGACAGGCCGCCGCGCCAGTGTCGTTGGAGGCTGAAGAACGCGATGATCAGTGGGATCACGGACACCAGGGAGCCCAGGATGATGAGGCTCCACAGCGACGTGCCGCCCGAGTTGTTCGCGGACGCGATCCCCTGCCAGAGGCCGAGGCCGACGGTGACGGGGAAGAGCCGGTTGTCGGAGAGCATGGCCAGCGGCAGGAAGTAGTTGTTCCAGGACGCCACGGCCGACAGCAGCAGCACGGTGACCACCGCGGGACGCATCAGCGGAAGGGCGATCTGGATGAACGTCCGTATCTCTCCCGCGCCGTCGACCCGCGCCGCGTCCAGGAGTTCGTCGGGCACCGCGTCGCGCGCGTACACGTGCATCAGGTAGACGCCGAACGGGTTGAGCAGCGACGGGAGGATCACCGCCCAGACCGTGTTCGTCAGGCCGAGCCGGGAGAACATGATGAAGGTCGGGATGACCAGGGCGGTGGCGGGCACCATCAGCGCGCCGAGCACGACGGCGAAGCTGAAGCGTCGGGCGGCGAACCGGTACTTGGCGAACCCGTAGCCGGCCATGACCGCCAGGATCGTGGCGCCGATTCCGCCGGCGATGGCGTACAACGTGGAGTTGAGGATCCACCGGAGGTAGATGCCACCGTCGTAGGTGAAGAGCTGCCGGAGGTTACCGAGGTAGTCGATCTGGTCGGTGAACCAGAGGGTGTTGCCGCCGCCGAACAGGCCCGGCGCGTCCTTGGAGCTGTTGACGATGACCCACCAGAACGGTACGAGGAAATAGATCACCAGGAAGCCGAGGAGGATCTGCAGAGGGAGATAGCGCTGCGGTCGGCGGGCGCCTGCGCGGACGCTGCTGTGGTCGGTCATCAGAGGAAGCTCCTCCGCTTGCGGGTGAAGAACAGGAAGGCGTACACGCAGATGAACACGATCCCGCCGAGGGCGAAGGAGATCGCGGACCCGTAGTTGAAGTTGGCCAGCGAAAACGCCTGCTGGTACGCGTACATGTTCGGGGTGAAGTCCGAGCCGATGGTGCCCGCGGCGAGGTATCGCAAAATCTGCGGTTCGTTGAAGAACTGCAGGGTGCCGATGAGCGAGAAGACCAGGATCAGGATCAGGGCGGGCGCGATCAGCGGGATCTTGATCCGCGTCGCGATCTGCCAACGCCCGGCGCCGTCCATCCGGGCCGCCTCGTAGAGCGTCGGGTCGACGCCCTGCAACGCCGCGTACAGGATGATCATGTAGTAGCCGGCCCACTGCCAGGTGACGACGTTGAGCAGCCCGTAGAAGATCAGGTCGCTGCCCAGGAAGTCGGGTGCGGTGGCGCCGAACAGCCCGAAGATGTCGGTGAGCGGGCCGAAGCCCCTGCTGTAGAGGAACCCCCACATCACGGCCCCGATGACGGTCGGGATCGCGTACGGAAGAAAGATCATGAGGCGGGAGAAGCGGGCGAACACTGTGGTGACCGAGTCCAGGATGAGGGCCAACGCGAGCGCGATGATGATCTGCAGCGGGATCGAGACGAGTGAGAAGCGGATGACGAACCACGCACCGGACAGGAAGCTCGGGTCGGTGAACGCCTTCACGTAGTTGTCGAAGAGAACGAAGCTGGTGCCGCCGATCAGCTTCTTCTGGAAGAGACTGAGGTACAACGCGTACGCCAGCGGCGCGATGAGGAACGCCAGGAACACCACCCCGAATGGCCCGACGAAGAGCCACCCCATCAGGTGTTCGCGGAGGTGCACCTTGCCACGGATCTTGCGCGTCTCAGGCTGAGTACGCGGTGCGCGCTTCTCGGTCAGGGATGTCATCTTTGGTCTCCGGGACGTGGACGCTGAGGGGTGGAGGGTGGGCCGGCCGCCCAGTGCCGGCGCGGCCCACCCATCCGGTCACTGAACTGTGAAACCTTGTTCCTTGGCGTACTTCGCCACGTCCTCCTGGAGCCGGTCGGCAGCCTGCGAACCGGTGACGGAGCCCTTGATGATCTCGCTGACCTGCTTCTCCATGGCGTCGAGGTAGTACTGGCCGAACGGGGCGTACGCGACGCCCTTGTAGGCGTCGGCGGCGGGAAGGTAGACCTCCTTGTTCGCCTGCTGACCGTTGAAGAACGCCACCTTCAGGTCGACGAGCGCCGGGTCCTTGAGCGCCGTGAGGTTCAGCGGGAAGATGATCTGGTTGGTCCAGCCGTCGGTGAGCGACTCCTTGTCGGCGTAGAGCCCGTAGGCGACCTTCGCGGCCAGTTCCGGCTTCTTCGCCTGCTTGGTCACCGAGAAGGCCGACCCACCCCAGTTCACCTGCACCGGGTTGGCCGGATCCCACTGCGGCAGCGGCGCGACCGCGAACTTGCCGGTGTCCTGACCCTTACCGACACCCGCGCCGGTGAGGTAGCCGGGCGCCCACGCCGCCGAGATGTACGTCGCGTAGTTGCCGTTGATCACGCCGGAGATGTACTCCGGGGTGAACTGGTTCTGCGTACCGACCAGGCCCTTCTTGGCGAGGCCGCCCCAGTAGTCCAGGACGTCCTTGGACGCCTGGTCGTTGAGCTTCACGCCGATCGCCTTCGGCTGCGCCGGGTCATGGGTGAAGGGCGAGGCGCCCTTCTGGATCTGCAATGCCATGGTGAGCGCCGGGACGTTCGCGCCGAGGTCCCCGAACAGCGGGCCGCCGGCGTCCTTCACCTTCTGCGCGGCCTGCTCGTACTCGGCCCAGGTCTTCGGCGGCGTGATCTTGTACTTGTCGAAGATGTCCTTCCGGTAGATCATCGCCACCGGGCCGCCGTCGACAGGTACGCCGTAGACCTGGTCGCCGACCGACACGTCCTTCCAGGCGCCCTCGCTGTAGTTGGCCTTGACCGCGTCGAAGCCGTACTGCTTGATGTCGACCAGCGCGCCCTGGATCTGGAAGGTCGGGATCCGGTCCGCCTCGACCATGATCACGTCAGGCGCGCCGGTGCCCGCCGAGATGGCGGTCTGGAACTTGTCGTACTCGTCGCCGCCCTGGCCGACGTTGGTCCAGCAGACCTGCACGTCGTCGTGCTGCTTGTTGAAGTTGTCGACCACGAGCTGGGTGTTGGGGTACCAGCCCCACATCGTCACGACCGGCACGTTCTGCTTGGTGATGGTGTTCGTGCAATTGCTCGCGTCACTGCCGCCGTCGTCCGAGGAGCAGGCGACGAGGCCGCTCCCCGCCGCGAGCATGGCTACCGTGGCGAGTATCCGTCTTCTCTTCATTGAGATGGTTCCCTTCGGCGATGGCGGTGCACAGCATCCATCCGCTGGCGGGCGCCACCGGGGCAGGAAGACCTGCTCCCGGTGGCGTCGCCGGCGAAGGCTCCTAGCGCTTGAACAGGCGCGGCGCCAGGTCGATGAGGTTCTTCTGCCACACGTCCCAGCCGTGCGGCCCGGGGGTGACCCCGTCGAACTCGTAGCGGATTCCGAGGTTGTCCAACGTGGTCAGCGATGCCATGAAGCTCGGGTACACGAAGTCGGTCTGGTCACCGACGTACAGGCGCAGCATCTTGGTGCCGTTGTTGATCGCCTGCACGTCGACGCCGGTGCCGCTGCCGAACCCGGCCGAGAACGCGGCGACGTAGGCGAACTCGCCCGGGTAGGCCTTCAGCACCCCGAACGCCTGCCCGCCGCCCATCGACAGGCCAGCGAGGGCCTGCTGTGACGGATCGCTGGAGATGTGGTAGCGGGCACGGGCCGTCGGAACGATGTTCTCCCGCAACTCGCTGTTGAAGTTCGACGAGTTGCCGTTGCCCATCACGACGACCATCGGCGTGAGGTCGCCGTCGAGGAACTGATTGTCGAGGATCTGCTTGGCGCGGCCCATCTCGACCCAGTCCGTGTAGTTCTGGCCGCCGCCGTGCTGGAGATAGAGGACGGGGTACGGCTGCGCCCGGTTCGGGTCGTACCCCGGCGGGGTCCACACCAGTGCGGTGCGGTCCTGGCCGGCCACCGTGCTGGTGTAGGTCATGTTCTCGACCTTCCCGCCACGACCGGCGGGTACGTCCGACAGCAGTCGGGCACCCGGCCCCGGGATGAAGAAGGTGCTCCACATCGGCTCGGTGGTGACTGTCGTCGGGTTCGAGGCGTCCTTGACGGCGACCCGGTCCACGATCAGCCGGTAGTAGTAGAACCAGGGCTTCAGCGGGCCCACGGTCGCCCGCCACCGGTCGCCGTCGCGGGTCAGTGGCAGTCGCAGCCAACTGCCGCCCGGAGCGACGTTCGCCCAGACCGTGACGTGCTGAGCGTTCTTGAAGTCGGTGGTGGTCTCGAAGGTGACGAAGCCGTCCTCGGTGACGAAGGGCGTCGGGGTGGTGCCGGCCGGCGGCGGGGTGAACTCCCGCTTCAGCGGCTGGTGACCGGGGCTCGGCCCGTGGTCCCGCACGTGACCGAACAGTCGCGGCAGGAAGTCGACCAGGTTCTCCTGCCAGGTGGTCCAGTTCGCGCCGCCGTCCGGGTTGACCCCGTCGAACTCGAACCGGACGTCGGCTCGGTCCAACGCCTTCGTCAGCCGGTAGGTGGTGTTGTACGCGGGATCGGTGACGTTGCCCGTGTACAGGCGCAGCAGCTTGACGCCGCGGTTGATCGCCTTGGCGTCCTTCCGGTCGATCGCCGGAGCCGACGTGCCCGAGAACGAACCGACGTAACCGAACTGGCCCGGCTTGGTGAGCGCGGCCCGCACTGCCTGCGTGCCACCGTCGGCCACACCCGCGATCGCCTGGTGCGCCGGGTCGCGAAGGACCCGGTAGTTGTCGGCAACCGCCTTGCGGAGGTCCCTCAACTCCTTGTCGTCCGAGGCGTTGGCGTTGTTGAGCACCACCACCATCGGGCTCATGGCGCGCGCGGCCGACAGGTTGTCGAGGATCTGCTTGGATCGACCGAGGTCGAGCCAGTCGGTGGCGGCAACACCGGCACCCGACTGCAGGAAGAGCGCCGGGTAACCCTTCGGGCCCTTGGCCGCGTAACCAGGTGGCGTCCAGACCAGGGCCGAGCGCTGCGCGTTCCTGGTCCGATAGGTCAACGTCTCGATCTTTCCGCCGGTGCCCGACGGCGCGTCGACGAGCCACCGCGCCGAGTCACCCGCAACGAGGAAGGTGCTCAGGAGCGGGTTGGACGCGACGCTCGTGCTGTTCGTCGGGTCCTTGATGGTCTTGGTGTCGTCGGCGGTGAGCTGGTAGTTGTACAGACCGGGCTCCAGCGCGCCGAGAACACCCGACCAGGCGTCACCTCGACGGGTCAGCCCGAACTCCGCCCAGGTGGCGGACGGGCCGAAGTTTCCCTCGACGATGACCTGCGAGACGGTGCCCAGCTTCTCCTGGACGTACGCCGCCGGGACGGTGAACGTGGCGTAGCGGTCTGGGGAGACGTCCAGCCACGGCGTGTCCGCCGCTGCCGGTTGCGGCGCGAGGAGAACCGCCGCGGTGGCGATGACGCCGGCGGTGAACGCCGCCGAGAGCCGGCGGCGTACGCCCAGACGGCGTAAGCGCCCATGATACTGTTCGGTAGTCACACTCCACTCCTTTCAATGTGCCGGCAGCGGATACGACCCGACTGACCGGCTCAGCTCAACTGTGGATCTGGCCGTGTGTGCTGCGTACACCTCCTTCAGGCTGCTGCCCCGCTCGTCGGTGGTGCGGTCGAGCTGCGCACGACGAGGCTGGTCGGAAGCACGATCTGGCTCGGCTCGTCCCACTCGCCGGTCACCAGTGACTTCAGCATCCGCGCGGCCTCGTACCCGAGCTGATACATCGACTGGTCCACTGTGGTCAGACCCGGCTGGGTCAACGCCGACTCGGGGATGTTGTCGAACCCGACGACGGACAGGTCTCCCGGCACGGAGAACCCCAACTCCCTGGCGACCTCCAGAACCTTGAGGGCCATCCCGTCGCTCGCCGCGAAGATCGCCGACGGCGGGTCCGGTCGTTGCAGCAGGACGCGCGCCAGCGGAGTCGCCGACTCGGGGTTGAAATCCCCTCGGCCGATCAGCGTCGGGTCGACCGGGATGCCGGCGGTGGTCAGCGCGGCCCGGTAGCCCTCCTCCCGCGACCAGGCCGAGGCCAGGCTGTCGCGGCCGGCGATGAACCCGATGCGCCGGTGGCCCAGGCCGAGCAGGTGCTCGACGGCGGTGGTGGCGCCAGCGAGGTTGTCGGAGATCACCGAGGGTGCCGTCGAGCCCCGCACCGGGTCGATGGCCACGACCGGCGTCCGGGTCCGGAAATCACCCCAGGGCGTGACGACGATGCAGCCGTCGGTGAGGGTGCCCGACAGCCGGGTCAGGTGCCGCTGTTCCCAACCCTCCGAGTACGACCCGTAGAGGTCGCTGTTGGCGTAGATGATCAGATCGAAGCCCGAGCGGCTCAGCGCCTTCATCACGCCCTTGAGCACCTCAGCCGTGTACGACTGGAAGCTGTGCGCAACGAGGCCCAGAACGTTGGTGCGGCTGCGCCGAAGGCTGGTGGCCACCAGGCTCGACTCGTAGCCGAGCTGCTCGATGGCGGAGCGCACCTGAGCGACAGTGCGAGCGCTGACGCCGTAATGCCCGTTGACGACACGCGAGACGGTGGCTGTGGAAACGCCGGCAGCTCGGGCGACATCACTCATTGTTACCGGCGCATTGACTTCAATCATGCGGCTCTCTCTGGACTGCAATCGTTATCGGTTACGTTTCCAGGATGTTGCCAACGTAACCGAGAACGATTACGAACACAAGACCTCTTCACCCTTAGTCAACTGCCAGGAAGAGGGTCCTAACCGGATGCTCGCAAGGGCGCGGCTGATCCTCGGATGCCGTTGCGGATAACGCAATCGGCGGCCTCTTCCGGCGGTCGAAGTGGAGCCCCGTTTTTCGCGCCGGTTCTACCCGTTGACAACAGGACGGCACACTCCGTCAAGAACCATTCCGCGACCCGGGTAAACGATCACAGCTGCCGAACTTCGGCGGTCCCGGAAAAGACCTTCGGCGTCGGCCGGTCCGGGTCCGCGGTGATCACAAAGGTGCCGGCGTGGGTACGGTCGGCAGCCGAGAAGCCGACGTACACCTCGATCTGCCCTGCCTCCACCGCGTAGGCCATGCTCCGGTCGTAGAAACCGAGCTGGCCCGTGGGGAGCGCGAACCGCACCGCCACCCGCTGACCGGCGGCCGCCGCGACGCGGGCGAAGGCCTTCAACTCCAGCACCGGCCGGGTGATCGTGGCCTGCGGGTCGCGGACGTAGAGCTGCACGACCTGCTCCCCCGCCCGGTCTCCGGTGTTGGTGACCGTGACCTCGACACCGACGCTGTCCCCGGCGCTGACCTCGGCGCTGTCCACCGCGGCGTCGTCGATGGCGAATGAGGTGTACCCGAGGCCGTGACCGAAGACGTATCGCGGGGCGACCGGCGAGTCCACGTAGTCGCCGTGCCAGTGTGACCGTCCGCCGGACACCTTGTGGCCGTAGAAGACGGGGATCTGGCCCACGCCACGGGGGTACGAGATCGGCAGCCTGCCGCTCGGGTTCACCTCACCGAGGAGCACCTCGGCGATCGCCTGCCCCCCGGTCTCCCCCGGCAACCAGGCCATCAGCACCGCTGCGCACTCCTCGTGCAGGAAGTCGCTGCCCACCGGTCGGCCGGCGACGAGCACCGCCACGACGGGCGTGCCGGTGGCGACGACGGCACGGACCAGCTCTTCCTGCACTCCCGGCAGGTCCAGACTGGACCGGTCCCGGGACTCGCCAGTGGTGGCCCCGGGCGTCAACCCCGAGCGGTCCCCCAGGACCAGCACCGCGACGTCGGCCGCCGCAGCGGCCGCGACCGCGTCGGCGAACCCGTCCGTCGACGGATCGAGCACGTCGCAGCCCTGGGCGAAGCGCAGCCGGTCGCCCAGCCGCGCCGCCAGTTCGTCACGCACCGTGGGCACACCGTCGGTGCTCTCGTCGATCTCCAGATCGTCCGGGATCGTCATCATCTCGCCGAGCAGACCACGGCGCTTGCGCGCCTCGACCAACGCCTCGATGTGGGCCGCGAACGAGTAGTCACCGAGGAGGTGTCGGGCGTCGTCGGCGTTCGGGCCGATGAGAGCGACAGTTCCGGCTCCCCCGAGCAGCGGCAGAACCCCGTCGTTCTTGAGCAGGACGAGGCTGCGACGGGCGATCTCCAGCGCCACGTCCCGGTGCCGCTCGGCGTTCGCCGCCGCCGCCGTCGCGGCCGCGTCCTCGTCGACGTACGGGTTCTCGAAGAGCCCGAGTTCGACCTTGTGCCGAAGGACCCGCGAGACCGCCTCGTCGAGCTGGGCCTCGCTGACCTCACCGGCGTCCAGGGCGCGGGTGAGTGCGTCGGCGTACGCGTCCGTCGCCGGAAGCTCGACGTCCACGCCCGCGCCGAGGCCCACCGTCGCGGCCTGCTGCTTGTCCTGCGCGAAGTGGTGGTACGAGTGGAGGTCGTTGACGGCGAAGTAGTCCGACACCACGCTGCCGGTGAAGCCCCACTGCCCACGGAGGACGTCGGCGAGGAGTTCCTGGTTGGCGTGGCAGGGGACGCCGTCGAGCTCGTGGTAGCCGGCCATCACCGACTGGAGCCCGCCCTCTCGGACCGCCGCCTCGAACGGATACAGGTACACCTCGCGCAGCAGACGTGGCGGCAGATGGGCCGGCGCCCAGTTCAGCCCACCCTCGGACGCCCCGTAGCCGACGAAGTGCTTGGCGGTGGCGAGGACGCCGTCGGCCAGGTCGACGCCCTGCAGCCCTCGGACGAACGCCACCCCCATCCGGGACACCAGGTACGGATCCTCGCCGTAGGTCTCCTCCGTCCGGCCCCACCGTGGGTCACGCACCACGTCGAGCACCGGCGACAGCCCCTGGTGGCTTCCCATGGCGCGCATCTGTGCGCGAACGGCGTCGGCCAGCTGCCTGTTGAGTTCCGGCGCCCAGGTGCTCGCGACACCGATCGCCTGCGGGAAGATGGTCGCCTCGCGGGCCATCACCCCCGAGCAGACCTCCTCGTGCACGATGGCCGGGATCCCCAGCCGGGTCTCGGTGACCAGGAAGCGCTGGATGGCATTGGCCGCCCGCGCCACCTGCGCGGCCTTCAGGCTGGTCGCGCCCGCGACGCGGGTCACGTGCCCCAGGCCGTGTCGAAGGATCGGCCGGGCCCGGTCGGCCGTGAACCGTCCGCCCTCCAGCAGTGTGAACGCCCAGGTGCTGCCCAGTTGCGCGAGTTTCTCCTCGCGGGTCATCCGGGCCAGCAGATCCGACACCCGTTCGTCGACGGGCGCTGTCGCATCGGCGTAGGTCGCCTCGATCGCCGGCTCAACAGTGGTCACCCGGTCACCCCAATCACCGCGACAAGCTGGCCGGCCAGAACATCGATCCAGGTGCCGTGTTCCCTTACGTAAACGTAATCGGTAACGTTTACATAGATCGAGAACGTAATCGAAGACGATCACCTTGTCCAGAGCTCACACTGCCTCCACCACCCCTCGGTCCCGGCGCTCGGGCAGAGATCCCGCGTCGGACCTCGCACGAAGGGAGCCAGCCCTGAACACCGACCTCGACAGCGCGCCGGAGAACGTCGTGAACACGGCCCGCTTGACCCTGGACCCCCGCCGACGCGTCGCACCGGTGCCCCGCCGGATCTTCGGCTCGTTCGTCGAACACCTGGGTCGCTGCGTCTACACCGGAATCTACGAGCCGGGGCACCCGACTGCCGACGCCGACGGCTTCCGGGGCGACGTCCTCGCGCTGGTGCGCGAGTTGGGCGTCACCACCGTGCGCTATCCGGGCGGCAACTTCGTCTCCTCCTACCGCTGGGAGGACGGCGTCGGCCCGGTCGACAAACGGCCGGCGAGGCTCGACCTCGCCTGGCACAGCCTGGAGACCAACGCGTTCGGGCTCGACGAGTTCATGCGCTGGGTCGGCAAGGCCGACGTGGACCCGATCATGGCCGTCAACCTCGGCACCCGTGGCACCGCCGAGGCAGTCGACCTGCTCGAGTACGCCAATCACCGCGGTGGGAGTCACCTCGCCGACCAGCGCCGCGACAACGGCGCGGTCGACCCGTACGGGATCAAGCTGTGGTGCCTGGGCAACGAGATGGACGGCCCGTGGCAGGTGGGCCAGCGCAGCGCGACCGAGTACGGGCGGCTCGCGGCACAGACCGCGAAGGCCATGCGCCGCTTCGATCCCGACCTCGAACTCGTCGCCTGCGGCTCCTCACACCTGGGTATGCCGACCTTCGGCAGCTGGGAGCGCGACGTGCTGACCGAGGCGTACGACGACGTCGACCTGATCTCGCTGCACGCCTACTACCAGCCGGCCGACGACGACCTGGCCAGCTTCCTCGCCTCGGCCGAGGACATGGACAGGTACATCGACGCCGTCACCGCCATCGCCGACTCGGTCGGGGCGATCCGTCGGTCGACCAAGAAGATCATGATCGCGTTCGACGAGTGGAACGTCTGGTACCAGTCCGCCGCCCCGTCCACGCCGCCCAGCGGCGAGGACTGGCCGGTCGCGCCGCCACTGCTGGAGGACCACTACAGCGTGGCGGACGCGGTCGTCGTCGGTGGCCTGCTCATCAGCCTGCTGCGGCACAGCGACCGGGTGAGCGCGGCCTGCCAGGCCCAACTGGTGAACGTCATCGCACCGATCATGACCGAGCCGGGCGGCTCGGCCTGGCGCCAGACCATCTTCCACCCCTTCGCCCGCACCGCCCGGCACGCCCAGGGCACCGTGCTGGACGTGCTGCGCGACGGCAGCACGACGACCACCGACCGCTACGGTGAGATCGACGCTGTCGACGCGGTCTCCACCTGGGACGACAGCACCGGGGAGATGACCGTCTTCCTCGTCAACCGCGTCCTCGACACCCCGGCCGAGGTGACAATCGACGTCGCCGGCGCCCTGGTGACCGACATCGTCGAGTGCGTCACCGTCGGCGGCACCGACCTGCACGCCAAGAACACGGCCGACGGCCCGGACCACGCCGCGCCGCGCCCCAACGACACGGCACGCGGCGCCGACGCCACCGTCCAGCTGACTCTTCCGCCCGCGTCCTGGACCATGCTGCGACTGCACGCCACCGACACGACCCCGTGACCGGCTGACGAACGGTCCCGGACGCGCCCCGGCCGCGCACACCCTGGCTTTCACCAGGGTGTGCGCGGCCGGGGCTTCCCCACCACAGGGAGTACGGGGTCGAGCCCGTTGTTACCGGGCGTCGACCGGGGCGCTGTCGGAGTCGTTGAAGAGCTTGTCGCCCTGGTAGCGGGCGACCACCGGCCCGTCCAGCTCGCCAAGGACGGTCTTCTTCAGCCGGGCGACGCCGTGGTGCACCGGCGCCGACCCCAGGCGGGTGTCACCCGCGTAGAAGTCGACAGTGCCGGAGGGCGTGGACGTGCTGGTGCTGACCGCGCCAACCGTCGCGGTGGCGGTGACAGTCGTGTGGCGCGATCCGCCGACCGGTGACGTGGTGACGTCGAGATCGGTGGTGGTGGTTCGGAAGGTCAGGGTGCGCAGGTAGTGGTTCAGCAGCGGACGCCACACGTGCCAGGTGTGCACGCCCGGCACGTTGTACTCGTCCAGCTCGACGCCGGCGGCCCGCAGGGCGGCGGCGTTAAGCTGCGAGTTCTCGGCGATGTTGCCCAGGCGATCCTGGAGCCCGGTACCGATCGTGATGCCGCCGGCCACGGCCTTCATGCTGTCGATCTGCGCCTGGGTGGCCGCCGGGCCGCCCGCGCTCCAGGCCGCGTGGTAGCCGAACAGGTCGGTGTGGTTGTACATGATGGTGTACGCCCGGCTGCCGCCGGCGGAGAAGCCGGCGAACGCGCGGTCCTGTGCCCGGGTCGAGACGTGGTAGTTCTGCTCGACGAACGGGAAGATGTTGTTCCGCAGTTCGTCGACGTAGCCCTCGTTGCCACCGGGGAGGCCGTTGAAGTCGGTGGACACGATCACCATGGGCTGCGCCGCCCGATCCTTGATCGCGTTCTCCAGGATGAGGTGGGCCACGCCCTGCATCGTCCAGGCGGTCGAGTGGTCGCCGCTGCCGTGGCTCAGGTAGAGGGTCGGGTACGGCGTGGCCCGGTTGGGGTCGTAGCCATGCGGCAGGTAGACGACCATGTCGTGGACCCCTACCGGGTTCGTCGACAGCGGTGAGGTGTACCGCCGAGACTCCAGCCGGCCGACCCTGGCGACCGGCGCCTGGTAGCCGGTGTCGTACGTCGGGAACTTCCTGCTGGCCGGGACGTAGATCGTGCTGCGTACCGCGCCGGGCGCTCCCGGATATTGCGGCTGGATCTGCCACCGGTTGGCGGGGTCGTCGTGCAGGGCACAGCCGGTCGCGAGCTCGTTGGCGCAGTCGTGGGTGAAGGCGTAGCGGAAGGTGCCCGCCGGCAGCGGAGTGGTGAAGGTCCAGACGCCGTCGGGCCCCTTCCGCATGGCCTGGATGTGCCACGGGGTGGCCGCGACGTCGCCGGGCTGCCACTCGGCGGGCGGCCGGCCGTCGCCGCAGTCCTGACAGGGAATGTTCTCCGGACGGGAGTAGAACCAGTCGCCGTAGACGTGGACCTGTTGGACATCCTCGGGCGCCCGGTACCGGAAGGTGACGGTGTAGCCGGTCGGCGGCTTGTCGGTGCGGGTCACTGTCGGGCCCAGGGGTGCCGGCGGTGCGGCCGAGGCCGCCGGCGCGGCGAGTGTCCCGGCCGTGACGGTGATGGCGGCGAGCAGCGCGAGCATCAGCCGGCGTCTGCGTGCCGGCAGCAGGGGACGGGGAGGTGCGACGGGCATGTTCCTGCTCCCTCTTCGGCGTGTGGTCAGACCGCACCGAGCGGCCGACCGACCATTCGATGGTGAGGTGAAGGGATACCAGTAACGAGCGATGCAGCAATGCGAGCGCTAACATCGTTCCCTGTCGAAAACCAAACCACGAATCGCATTGACGGTCAAGACAGGTCCGTAATTCGAATCAGAAAATTGCGTGGAAAACAATTCGGGCGCGCTTCAGCGGCACCACGACGACTGGCGCGCGAATTCTCTGTCGGGTCAATTTTGTCGAGGAATTCGCGCGCCAGTCGCAGGTGGCCCGGAAACGCACCCGGGAGAGACCGGCAGCCGCGGTTATTCGACCGCTGGCTGCAACCTCCCATCGACTCGCCGGGAAATGGCTGTGTACTCGTCGCGCAACTCCTCGGGAAGGACCCAGGCCGGGGCGTCCTGCCACGCCAGCGGGCGGAGGAACCGGCGGATCGAGGTGGCGCCCACCGACGTGTGCACGGCGTTTGTCGACGGCCACGGTCCGCCGTGGTGCTGGGCCCACGACACCCGTACACCTGTGGGATAGCCGTCGAAGACGATGCGACCCGCGCGGGCGGCGAGCACGTCGACAAGCCCGCGTACGACGTCGGCGTCGTCGCCCGGTCCGCGGTGCAGCGAACCGGTCAGCGACGGCGGGACGGTGGCCAGCGCGGCGTCGAGGTCGGCGGCGTCGTCGTAGCGGACCACGATCAGAAGCGGGCCGAAGCACTCGTCGGCGATCTCGGCGGTCAGACCGGCGAGGCCGACCTCCAGGAGGGCCGGAGCCACTGTGAAGCCCGCTCCCTGCTCGACGGTGGGTCGCGCCGAGACCCGAGCGCCGGCCCGCTCGAACTCCGTGGCCCGGCTCTCGTACGCGTCGCGGATGCGCTCGTTGAGCAGGACCGTGCCACCCGACGCGTCGACTCTCGCCCGCAGGGTCTCGACCAGGCGGTCACCACCCGGGTCCGACGGAACGAACGCCAGGCCGGGCTTGGTGCAGAGCTGGCCGCCCGAGTTCGTGAAGGAGCCGAACAGCCCCTCGGCGATCTGGTCTCCCCGGGCGGCGGCCGCGTCGGGCAGGACGACGATCGGGTTCACGCTGCTCAGTTCGGCGTACAGGGGAATGGGGTCGGGCCGTTCGTCGATGGCCGCCTGGATGGCGCGGGCGGCGTTGACCGAGCCGGTCAGGGCGGCCGCGCGGATCGCCGGGTGACGCACCAGCGAGCGACCGGCCTGCTCCCCGTACACGGTCGCGACGACACCCTCGGGCCCGCCGAGGTCGCGGACGGCCGACTCGATCGCGGCGGCGGAGGCGTGCGAGGTCAACGGGTGGGACGGGTGGGCCTTCAGGATCGTCGGACACCCGGCGGCGAGCGCCGCGGCCGTGTCACCGCCGGCGACCGAGAAGGCGAACGGGAAGTTGCTGGCCCCGAAGACGGCGACCGGCCCGAGGGGGACGAGCATCCTCCGCAGGTCCGGGCCGCGGCCGAGCGGTGTGTCGGCGGCGTGGTCGATGGTCGCCTCGACGTACGCTCCGTCGCGCAGCACCTCGCCGAACATCCGGAACTGGAGCGCCGCCCGGGTGAGTTCCCCGTCGAGTCGCGCGTGGCTCAGCCCGGTCTCCGCCTCGGCGGCAGCGACCAGGTCCACCCGACGGGACTCCAGCGACGCGGCGATGGCGTCCAGCAACTCCGCACGGCCGAGCCGCCCGCGGGCGGCCAGCCACTGCGCCGCCGGGGACGTCTGACCGGCGATCACCTCCAGCCGAGATTCGTCGGTCTCGGTAAGCTCCGTCTCGCGACGCTTACCGTCGCGCGGATCGACAGTGATGACCACGTTCACAGCAGTCCTCTCCTTACCAGATTGCCCATGAGATCGCGGACGCCGAAGTGCCAGGGCTCGCACTCCTCCGCGTGCCGCACCCGGTTGACCAGGGTGCCAAGTGCCGGGCAGCTGATCCGTACCACGTCGTCGACCTTGTGGGTGAAGCCCTCACCGGGGCGGTCCCGGTCCTGGATGGGCGCGAACATCGTGCCGAGCATCAGTGCGGCGCCGTCGGGATAGCGGTGGTGCGGCCCGATCAGCTGCCGGACCAGTTCCTCCGGAGCACGCGACATCTGGGTCATCTCCGAGACCGCCTCCAGGTGGAAGCCGTCCACGCCGCGAACCTCCAGGCGCACCTCGAGTTCGCGTACCTGATCCATGCCGAACCGGTCGTCGAAGAGCCGGATCAGGGGGCCGAGAGCGCAGGAGGCGTTGTTGTCCTTCGCCAGGGGAAGCAGGAGCGCCGAGCGGCCCTCGATGTCGCGCAGGTTCACGTCGTTGCCGAGGGTGGCGCCGACGATCCGGCCGCTGGACTGGACGATCAGCGTGACCTCGGGTTCCGGGTTGTTCCAGGTCGACGCGGCGAGCACACCGACCGGAACGGCGGTGCCGACGGCGGAGAGGATCTGTCCCTTGGTGAAGATCTCGGCGTCCGGGCCGATCCCCACCTCCAGGTACTGACTCCACATACCCTCGGCGACCAGCAGACCCTTGAGCCGATCCGCCTCGGGCGAGCCCGCCTCCAGGCTGTGCAGGTCGACACCGACGTCGGCGAGCATGCGCTGCCGAATGTCCGCCGCCAGTGCCAGGTCTCCCCGCGCCCGTTCCTCGATAACCCGTTCGATCATCGAGACCGGGAAGGTCACGCCGGCGGCCTTGAGCGCCTGGAGGTCGACCGGGGCGAGCAGCCAGGGGCGACCACTGTCGCGGGTGGCGGCCCCCGTGTTGGCCAGGATCTCCCCGAAGTCGCCCACCCTCGGCCCGTCCAACCCGGCCACCGTCGCTGCGGGATCGGGCAGCTCACAGATGTCGCGGACGGTCGGGAACCGGTGGCTGAGGTCGATGACCTCGCCGTCGCGGACGGTCACCGGCGAGGGGCCGTCGCCGGACGGGTCCCAGATCCGGCCGATGAGGACGCTGTCGGGGTCGTCCGGCAACGCCTCGGCGGCGGTGCCGGCCCAGTCCGCACCCGCGGCCGACCCCCGGGGCCGTGGCACCGTCATGAGTCGCTCTCCAGGTTGAAGAAGGACCGCTCGTCGCGGGGACGGATGTCGTACACGGCGTCCTGGAACATCCGCAGCGGGTGCGGTGTGAACGGGTGCTGCTCGATCACTGTGAGATCCACCTCGATGCCCAGGCCGATCCCGGTCGGGATGAGGATGTCACCGTCGTCCGTCAGCACCAGCCGCTCGTTGGTGATCTCGGGACGCCAGGGCACGTCGGTCGCCATGATCTCCAGGTACCGGAAGTTGGGCAGCGTCGCCCCGAGTTGCAGCGTCGCGGCCGTGCTGAGTGGACCGCTCGGGTTGTGCGGCGCGAAGCCCACGTAGCTGGTCGCGGCGAGCGTGGAGATGAAAGCCAGTTCGGCGATCCCGCCGGCGTGCGTGACGTCGGGCTGGACGAAGTCGACGGCCTGGCGGGCCAGTGCCGGCGCGAAGCCCTGCCGGCCGTACCACCGCTCCCCCGCTGCGATCGGCACCGGCGACGCGCGGCGGATGTCGACGAGCGCGTCGAGGTTGTCCGGTGGGCAGGGCTCCTCGAACCACACCGGGTCGAACTGGGCGATCTCGGTGGCGACCTTGATGGCGTGGCGGACGTCGAAGCGGCCGTGCCCCTCGACGAACAACTCGACATCGCGGCCCACCGCCTGACGGACGGCGTCGATCTGGGCGAGCACCCGGTCCAACTGTGCGGTGGTGATGGTCAGGTCGTAGTTCTCGAACGGGTCCCACTTGAGGCCCCGGAAGCCGGACTCCACAGTCCGGCGCGCGGCGGCCGCGTAGTCCTCCGGCGTGACGGCGCCGGAGAACCAACCATTCGCGTACGCCCGAACCCGATCCCGGGTCGTGCCGCCGAGCAGCCGGGAGACCGGTACGCCGAGCTCACGGGCCGAGATGTCCCACAGGGCCATCTCCAGCGAGCTCAACGCGGTCATGATGACCGGCCCACCGCGCCAGTACCAGTCCCGCGCGGTCTCGTAGAGGATCTTCGAGATGCTCGTGGGATCCAGCCCCACCACTGCCTCGGCCAGCTCGGCGATGGCACCCTGGACGGCGCGTTCCTTGCCCTCCAGGGTGGCCTCACCGAGCCCGATGATGCCCTCGTCGGTGTGGACGCGCACGATCACGAGGTTCGTGCGGTAGAAGTCGACGACAAGTGTGTCGACAGAGACGATCTTCATCTTTCGGCTCAACCCTTCACCGCACCGGCGGTCATGCCGGACACCACGTACTTCTGGACCAGCAGGTAGAAGGCGACGGCGGGCAGTGTGAACAGGAAGGCGACAGCCATCACCGTCTGGATCGGTGTACCCAGTTCGCCGATGAAGTTCGCGATGCCGACGGAGGCGGGTTGCAGATCGGGGTTGAAGATGAACGTCACAGCGAACACGTACTCGTTCCAGGCGTGGAAGAAGGCGATGACCGCGGTGGCCGCGATCGACGGCGCGATGAGCGGCACGTTGATGCGGGTCAGGGTGGTGAAGGGCCGGGCACCGTCGGCGCGCGCGGCTTCCTCCAGCTCCTTCGGGATGCCGTCGATGGCGCCCTTGAGGATCAGCGCGACGATCGGCAGGACGAACGCGGAGTTCACCAGGATGAGGCCGGTCAGCGAGTCGAGCAGTTCGAAACGGCGGAACAGCGCGAACAGCGGGACGACCATGAGCGCCTCGGGGAGCATCTGCGTGAACAGCAGCACGACGGTCAGCACGGCCTTGCCCCAGAACGAGAACCGGGACAGCGCGTAGCCGAGCGGGATGCCCAGGCCGACGGAGAGGACCATCGTGCCGACGGCGATGATCAGGCTGTTGAGCAGCCACCCGGCCGCCTTGCCCTCGGCCAGCGCATCCACGAAGACCCCGAACTGACCGAGGTCCGGCGTGAGCCGGGGCTGATCGGCGAAGAGGTCGCTGTTGCTGGACAGCGCCGTGACGAACATCCAGTACAGCGGGAACACCGCGACACCCAGTACGACGAGCACGGCGACGATCCGTGCGGTGACACCGAAACGGAAGCGCCTCATCGGACGTCCCCCTTCTCCACGGCACGGGCGACCAGGCGGCTGCCGATGATGACGATGAGCGAGATGACGACGCCGACCATTCCGATGGCCGCCGCCGATCCGAGTTCCTTCGAGTCGAACGCCTGCGAGTAGAGGTCGATGACGAGCGTCTCGGTGGCGCCGACCGGCCCGCCCTTGGTCATCAGCCAGATCAGCTCGAACCGCCGCAGCGACCAGATCGTCATCAGCAACGCCAGCAGGCCCACTGTCGGCTTGATGACCTGCCAGGTGACGGCCCGGAAGGTGGCCCATCGTCCCGCGCCGTCCACTGTCGCGGCCTCGTTGAGGTCCTGGGGAACGGACTGCAGCGCGGAGAGCAGCACCACTGAGGTGAACGGGAACAGCTGCCAGATGGTCGTCGCGAGCACCGCCGGAAGCGCGTAGCGCGAGCTGTCCAGGATGGCGCCGCCGGGCACACCGAGTCCCACGGCGTCGAGGAAGCGGTTCACGATGCCGTACTGCGCGTTGAGCATCCAGGTGGCGATGAGCGCGACCGCGATGCCCGGAGCGGCCCAGGGGACGGTCACCAGCGCCCGAGCCACGCCACGGCCCCGAAACTTCTTGTTGAGCAGGAGCGCGACGCCGAGCCCGGCGCCGATCGCGACGACCACACAGGTGATCACGTAGACGACGGTGATCAGCAGGGTGCGATGGAATTCCGGGTCGCTGAAGATCCGGTTGAAGTTGTCGAGCCCGACCCACTCGCTGCGGGTGGGGTTGAGCAGTCTCGTCCTGGTGAAGCTGAGGTACACCTCCTGAACGAGGGGTACCGCCTGGAAGACGAGGATGAACAGGGCGGCGGGTGCCAGGAACAGGTACGGCGTCCACTTGCTGCCCAACGGGCTGGGCCGACGCCGGGGCCGGCCCGGGGGTGTTGTCTTCGGTACTCCGGTCTGCTCGACCACAGTCATCGGGTTTGATCCTTCGGGGGGAAGGACGCTGCCGGCGCACGAACCGTCGCGCCGGCAGCGTCGCCGTGTCGAGCTGTCAGCGGACCAGTTCGGTCGCCTGCTGCTGGGCACGATCCAGCGCCGACTTGAGGTCGGCCTTGCCCTGCAGTGCCGCGACCACGTTCTGCACGACCACCTTGCGGATGTCCGGCGTCTTGGCCTCGAATCCCAGCACGATCTGCGGCAGGCTGGTCTCGGTGAGTCCGTCGAAGACGGGGAGGAACGGGGTCGCCTTGAGGGACTCCGCGCTGCGCTGCGTGGTGGTGGCGACGCTGCTCGCGCCGAGGATCTCCTGCAGCTTGACCTGGTTCTGCGGCTCCAGCGCCCACTTGATGAAGGTGCCGGCCTCGTCCTTGCCCTCGCTCGCCTCGTTGATCACGATCGGTGCGAGGATCGCGCCCTGCTTGCGGACCGGGAACGGGATGGGCGCGACGGTGAAGTTGAGCTTCGCGTTCTGGCCGCGCGTGGCGGTCACGTAGCCGCCGTTGTTGAGTTCCATCCCGACCTTGCCCTCGGCGAACATCCGCCGGAACGTCGCCGCGTCGGCGCCGCGCGGGATCACGTTCGCGTCGTACAGGTCCTTGAACGCCTGCAGGCCCTTGAGGTTCTCGGGCGAGTTGATCGTCAGGTTCTTACCGTCGGACCACGCGCCGCCGAAGCCGTAGACGTAGTTGAAGATGTCCTGCCAGACGCCGGCCTCCTCGGCCTCCGTCTGGCGGAACGCCAGGCCGAAGACGTCACCCTTGGTCAGCGACTTCGCCGTGGAGGTGAACTGCTCGTAGGTGGTCGGCGGCGTCGGGATCAGGTCGGCGTTGTAGAACATCGCGTAGTTCGACGCCTCGAAGATGACGCCGTGCCGGACACCGTCGTGGACCATGAACTGGTCCGGCTGCTTGAGCAGGTCGTACTTGCCGGCGTCGATCACCTTGTCCAGCGGCGCGACGAGGCCGGCGTCCGAGGCCGCCTCGAACTCGGGCATGTCGAACCGGACGAGGTCGGGGCCCTTGCCGCTGCCCATCTGGGTGAGCACGGTCTGGCCGAAGGTCGGGTACGGCACCGCGGCGGCGGACACCTGGACCTTGGTCTGGCTCTGATTGAACTCGTCGAGCCACTTCGTCAACAGGGGCCCGCGGCCCGGGTCGCCGAAGGTCGAGGCGGCGAAGGTCAGTTTGGTGACGCCGTCGCCGGAGTCGCCGTCGGAACCGCAACCGGTCAAGAGAGTGGCGACCAGGCCGAGGGCACATGTCGCCCTGGCGATGCCGAAACGAGCGCGCTGATTACCCATCGTTACTCCACTGTTACAAGTTGGCGTCGAGCGGATGAAATTGCAACGATCGTAGCGCCATGTGCAACGGTGTCAAGTGGCGATTGCGTATCGCGTCATCTATATTGCATAATGTGCAATGACAGCGACGGCGCTGCCCGTCGCGCGAGGGGAGAAACAGCCTTGGCGCAATCGATTCGCCGCGCGATCGACCTCATCCGTCGATCCGCGGAGCACCCGCTGTCCCTTACGGAGGCTGCGGACGTGCTCGGCGTCCACAAGTCCACAGCCCTGCGCATCCTGCAGACACTGGAGTCCGCGCGCTTCGTCCGCCGGACCGGCGCGGGCACCTACGTGCTCGGCAGCGGCCTGATCGAGTTGTCCGAGCTCGCGCTCGGCTCGATGGACCTCCGCCAGCCCGCCGCCGCCCACCTGCGTGCGCTGCAACGCGAGACCGGCCACACCGTACACCTGGCGCAACTGACCGGCGACGAGATCATCTATATCGACAAGGTGGACAGTCCGGCCTTCGACGCCGTCAAGCTGCCGTCCCGGGTGGGACGCGCGGTGTCCATCTACGCGAGCGCCGTGGGCAAGACGATCCTGGCCTACCTTCCCCGCCAGGAACGCGACCGCCTGCTCTCCCACGTCGTCTTCGAGAAATTCACCGACACCACCTTCACCGACCACGACGTCCTGGAAGCCGAACTCGCCCGCATCCACGACTGCGGCTGGGCCATGGACAACGGCGAGCACGACGCCTACGTGATGTGCGTGGCCGCGCCGATCAGGGATTCCCGAGGACAGGTCATCGCCGCAGTCTCGATAACGGCAATCGAGGTCATCGCCAACCTCGACCAGCTGAAGAGCAACCTTCCGCTGCTCCTGGACACCGCCAACAAGATCTCGTACGAGCTCGGCTACGCGTCGCCCGCCCTGGCGAGCCCGGACGGTGAGAGCCGCTCCACGACCTGACCGCGCACGTCCCGGGCGATCACCGCGTTCTCGGCGCCGACCCGCCGGTGACGCGGTGGTGCTCGTCGGTCTCCATGCCGATGAATGCCTCGATCATGCCCCGGTAGATCCGCTCGACCAGATCCGGGTCGGCGCCGGCCTCGCTGGCCAAGCTGCGGACCCGGGCCACCACCTGCGCCACCCGGTCCGGCGCACGGACCGCCTGGGCGTCACTCTTGAGCGGGGCCGCCTGCCGGACCAGCGCCTCCCGCCGGGCGAGCAGCCCGACCAGTTCACGGTCCAGTTCGTCGATCCGAGAGCGGATCTCGGCCAACGTCGCCGCAGTCTCTTCCACGCCGGAAATCGTCGCACGGTGGCGACCTGATCGGGCGAACATCCACGCACGCTCAGCGCAGCAGCGCCATCCGGTCGATGATGGACTCGCGCAGCCCCGGTGGCCACGGGAACAACGGCGTGGCCACCTGGAGCTCGGCGAACCCGTGCAGCCCGACCCAGAGCGCCGTCGCGTCGCCGAAGGGGTCCGCGCTGGCCGATCGTCCCGCCGCGACGCAGTCGGCGAGCGTACGCCGGAAGATCTCGAAGGCTCCCATGCCGAGCACGGCGAGTTCGTCCGCCATGGCCGGCGCCCGCTCAAGGGCCTGTCCGGCATCCCAGACAGCGCCGAACATCACCCGGTACTGATGCGGACGGCGTTCGGCGAAGGTCAGGTAGGCCGCGCAGATCGCGCGCAGCCGCTCGACCGGATCCGCGTCATCCGGTGCGCCCAGTTCCTGCTCCAGGATGCCGAACGCGCGTTGCGCGACCGCCAGGAGGATCGAGTCCAGGTCCGGAAAGTGCGGATAGATCGACGGCGCGGAGATGCCGGCCTGGCGGGCGACCCCCCGCAGGGTCACGTTCTGTGGCGTGCCGTCCTCCAGGAGCGTCATCGCGGCGTCGACGATCTCGTCGCGCAGTTGGGCGCCCTCGCCGCGCTTGTTGCGGGCCCTCGTTCTCGGTGTGGTCACCCCTTGACTTTACAGACGTTAGGTCAGCGCGTAAGTTAACGGCTGTAAGTTCACATCCGTTTCCTAGAGATGGAGACCCCCATGACCGCCGCGACCGCTACCCGAATCGACATCGCCGCCCCCACCAATCGCGCCGACCTCGTCGGCCGTGGACTGGCGGCCCTCGCCGCCCTCGCCACCGGCGTCGCATTCGTCAACGGCGTGCTGCTGACCGTCAACGCCAGCGACGACCGCCTGTTCATCGAAGGCTGGCGAGTTTCCAGCTTCGGCATCTTCGCCGCTCTCTTCGCCCTGCTCGCGGTCAGGCCGCGTCAAGCGGCCGGCGTCTGGGAGATCGTGCTCGCCGGCAAGGCCGCTCTCGTGGTGTTCGGCGCGCTGATCGGAGACGTCCCGGAGGCACGCCTGTCGGCCATCATCGACTTCGGACTCGTCGCCGTCGTCGCGGCGGCCTACGTGCTGTGCCGCGGCTGGTTGGCCTGGCGTCCCGCGACCACCAACCCGACCCGATGACGGAGACGACAATGCCCTCAACCTCGCATCCCCGCACCCAGGAGGACCGCGCCACCCGGCGCGCGGACCGGACCACCATCATCTCGATCTGGTCGGTCCCGGTCCTGGTCATCGGCCAGCTCGCCATGCTGGCCATCGTCCCGGTCACCCTCGCGCTGATCGTCAGCCTGCGGCACGCCCACCTCCGCGGACTACGCCGCTGGACTGTCGCTCTCGCCGCCGCCTACGCCACACCGCTGATCCTCTGGGCCATTGGGCCCGAACGCGCCCCGAGCCTGTCCAAGGACATGCACCCGGCCTTCGCCGCACTGATCGTCGTCGCCGCGCTGGCCGCGGCCACGGCCTTCCACCTCGGCCGCCGACGCCCGAGCACGACCGGCGGGTCGTCGAGCGAGCGGTCGGACTTCCCGGCCGCGCCGTGACCGAGCCGCTGCTCCCCCGCGCGGGCAGGCGCGTCGGATCGCCCGTCGCCGTCATCCGACGGTGGCGGGCGATCCGAGCGTTCACTATCGAGGGAACGGGCCCCACTGCTTGCGGGCAGACCTCCTGGAGGACGACGGGTCAGCCGAGCGGCAGGGTGGCCAGCGCCAGGTTGGGGTCGACGCCGGTGGTGTACGCGGCACTGAGCACGTAGACGGTACGGCCGCGCACGGCCACCGCTGTCGGGTTCTGCAACCCGTCGGCGGCCGTCATCAGCGTTCGGGAACGGCCGGCCGCGTCGATGCTCACCACAGTGTTCGGTCCGTTCAGTGTGGCGATGACCTGTCGGTCACCGGCACCGACGAACGCGAAGTCGTCGATGCCGACCAGGCCGGTCGCCGCCACCCGGACCGGCCCGGGTCGGCCGTGCCGCAGCGGAATGCGCAGCAGCGTGCCGTGGTCGAGGTTGGTCGCCCAGACCGCATCGGCGCGTACCTTGATGCCGTTGGCGCCCAGGAAGCCGGCCGCGGCGAGCTCGGGTGCCGAGGACCAGACCTCGGCACGGCCGCCTTCCAGCGGAACTGTCGAGATCGTGCCGAGCACGGAGTCCGTGAGGAAGAACCTCTTCGCCTCGGCGTCGAAGGCCAGGCCATTGGGGAGCCCATCGGCTGGCAGAGCCGCGATGCGGTGCGGCGCCCGGCCGGGGCGCAGCCGGTACAGACCCGTGCTGGTGGCATCGCCGCTCGCGTAGAGGAAGTAGAGGGTGCCGTCACTCATGCGGACGATGCCCGTGGTCAGCGCGAACGCGAGCACCGGCGTGTTGACGCCGCCATCGGCGGGGGCCGGCAGGGTCGCCAGGATCCGCGTCCCGCCGGACGGGGTGACCGCGGCGACCTGTCGGGCGGCCGCGAAGGTGACGTAGGCGGTGCCGTCCGGGCCGACCGCGACGTTCTCCGGCATCTGCCCCTTCGTCAGGTCGAAGTGGACAGCGATCCGCGACGACACCGGCGCGGCCGACGCCCAGGGTTGCTCGACGGTGCGGGCCGCTGCGGTCGCGGCAGGTGCGGCGCTCGACGGTACGACCGTCACGACGCCGATTCCCGCTGCTGCGACAGCGACTGCGAGGGTCATCGTTCTCTTACGCATTTCTGTCCCTACTCACGGTGTTGTCGATGGGCTTGAAAAGGGCGCGACGGGTCCGGCGCTCCTCGCGGAGCACCTCGTGTCGAGCCGATGGGAAGGTTGCTACTCGCGCCTGACGAGGGGCTGCGGAGCGCCGGCACGGGTGGTGACCGCGCCGTGCACGAGCAACGTCATCGCGGCGTGAGATGCCGAGCCGGGTTCGGTGGTGGCGACCACGACGGTCTGGCCGTCCTCGGTACGCAGGGTCTGCTGTGTCACGTCCATCGCGCCGACCAGCGGATGACGCATCTGGTAGACCGTGTCGCCGCCGGCCTTCACCCGGTGGTCGGCCCACATGGCGGCGAACTCCGGACTCCGCACCGTCAGCTCACCAACCAGCGCGGCCATCAGCGGATCGTCCGGGTGCTGCCCGGAAGCCATCCGCAGTGTCGCCACCACCGCGCGGGCCTTTGTGGGCCAGTCCGCGTACAGGTCGCGGGTGTGTGTGTCCAGAAACACCAGCCGTGCCATGTTCGGCTGCTGGTTCGGCCGCTCCGGGATCTCCGGAGTCAGGTGGCCGGCGAACAGGGCATGACCGGCGGTGTTCCAGGCCAGCACGTCGGCGCGGCGACCGAGCACCACCACGGGTACGTCACCAAGCGTCGCGACGAGCTGGCGTACCGCCGGGCTCACCCGCTCCGGGGAAGGGCGACGTACGGCGGGCCGACGGCGGGTCCCGGCCGCCAGCTCGCCCAGATGGCGGCGCTCCGCGTCGTCGAGCCGCAGCGCTCGGGCAAGCGCGTCGAGCACCTCGGGTGAGGCGTTCACGGCCTGCCCCTGCTCCAGCCGCGAGTAGTACGACACGCTCACCCCGGCCAGCAGGGCCAACTCCTCCCGGCGCAGCCCTCGAACCCGGCGCCGCTCACCGTATGTCGCCACGCCGGTGTCCTCCGGCCGCAGCTGGGAGCGCCGGGCCTGGAGGAAATCGCCGAGCTGTCCTCTCGCGTTCATGACTCGAAGTATTGCGAGCCCGGCCCGCCCCAACCACTCCCTGCCAGGAGTAGGCACCGCATGCCGAGGCAGCCCGTACGCGAGGCGACCCGGCGTCAGAGGGCGGCGGCGCTGCCCGTGATGGCGCCGGCGCGAAGGCCATGGTCGACGAAGTTGATCAGCCAGGTGAAGCTCTCGTCGACGGACGCGTCGATCTGGAACCCGCCGGCCGCCTCCAGGGTCGCGAACCCGTGCAGAACGCTGCGCAGCGTTCGCATGGCGTGGATCTCCTGGTCGGGTTCCAGCCCGTATCCGCGCAGCATGGCCGCCCAGGAGGCGAGCACTCGCTCGCTGGCCGGGATGAACGGGTCGTCGGGGCCGGTCGGACGGGCGGTGTTGGCTGCGGCGTACCGGCCGGGGTGTTCCCGCACGTAGGTCCGCATCGCCTGGGCGCCGGCGGCGAGGGCATCGCTGCCGGACCGGCCCTGGATGGCGTCGCGGATGGCATCGCCGGCCTCGGTCATGCCCTGTATGGCGATCCGGTGCGCCAGGTCGGCCTGGCTGGTGACGTGCTTGTAGAGCGAGGGGGTCTTGATCCCGAGCCGTTCGGCGAGCAGGCCCATGCTGAGGTTGTCGAAGCCGACCTCGTCGACGAGCGCGGCTGCGGCTTCGGTGACCGATGCCGGGGTGAGCCGGGCCTTAGGCACTGGTCAGCGTCCGGGCGAGGAACGGCAGGGCCAGGGCGACGACCTCGTCGGGCGTCTGGACGTGCGGGTAGTGGCCCGCGCCCTCGATGACAGCCAGCTCGCCGAGCCCTCGCGGCAGGTCGGCGATGACGCGTTCGCCCTCGGCCCGCGGGTCGGCCCAGTCGGGGTCGGCGCTGCCCTGGATCACCAGGACCGGGCGGGTGACGTTGGGCAGTTGCCGACCGGCGTCGGCCGGGCTGGTCTTGGCCATGGCCTGGAGAACCTTCATTCGGCCGGGCTCACTCATCTTGGCCTCGATGCGGGCCAGCTCGCTGTCCCAGTCGGCGGGCTTGGTGGGGATCGCCACGTCGAGGTACTTGCGCCAGTTCGCCAGGCTGCCCCGCATGAGCACCTGGGCCAGTTGGAGATAGCCGGCCCGGAAGCGCTTCACCCGCACCAGCCCACCCAGGTCGAAGGACTGTACTCGGGTGAACGGCGCCAGCTCGATGACGCCGGCGATCAGCTCGGGTGCGGTGGCCGCCGCGACGGTCGCGGCACCGCCGCTGATCGACTGGCCGATGATCACGGCCGGGCCGCCGAGGTGGCGCACGACGGCGACGAGGTCGCCCGCGATGTCGGTGCGGCTGTAGCCGTCCCAGCCGAGGCTGGAGTCGCCGCAGCCGCGGATGTCGACGTTGGCGACCCGGTATCCGGCAGCTACCAGGGCCGGAGCGACGAACCGGTAGGAGTGCCGGCTGTCGCCCATGCCGTGCGCCAGGACGACCAGCGGGCCCTGCCCGGTGACCTCGTAGGCGATGGTGTTGCCGGCAATGCGCAGGTGTTCGGTCATGACGTCCTCCACTGAAGCTAACGTGATTAGCTAAAGGCTAACGGCATTAGCCGTGGAGGGCAAGCGGCTGTCGCCTCGGCATGGCCTGACGGCCGTATAGTGCCGCGATGGAAACGGACAGGGTGCGACAGGCTTACACTTCCGTCGCGGAGCTCTACATCGAGCTGTTCGGCACCAGCCAGCAGGTGGACCCCGACGACCTCGCCCTCATCAGACGACACCTGGGCAGCCGGCCCGGCCGGGTGCTCGATCTGGGGTGCGGGCCCGGCCACCTCACCGGCTACCTTCGTGAGCTGGGTGTCGACGCCGTGGGGATCGACCTGGTCCCCGAGTTCATCGCGCACGCGCGGGCGTCCCACCCGGGCGTCGAGTTCCACCTCGGTTCGATGGAACACCTCGACGTCGCCGAGGACTCCATCGACGGCATCCTGGCCTGGTACTCGTTGATCCATCTTCCGCCGCCGGAGCTCGACGGCATGCTCAAGGAGTTCCGGCGAGTGCTGGTCCCAGCCGGGCGGCTGGTCCTGGGCGTCTTCGACGCCGAGGAGGTCGGCGCCTTCGACCACAAGGTCCTGACCGCCTACCGCTGGCCGCCCGACGAGATCTCCGAACGGCTCGGCCGCGCCGGCTTCCGGGAGGTCGAACGCCTGCGGCGGCCCGGCACCGACGAGCATCGGCTGCTTGCCGCCATCGCGGCGATCGCGGTGTGAGGACGCCGAGGGCCGGCCTCCCACGACGGGAGGCCGGCCCTCGCCCACCTGAACGCCCGCGTCGACGCGGGCGTCCGCTACGGCGGCAGCGCGCTCAGGCGCTGAGCTTGCCGGCGATCTTGACGACCCGCTCGGCCATGTGGTCGAGGGCGGCGAACTGGGCGTCACCCAGCGGGGCGTCGTTGCCTCCGCCGGTCACGTGCGAGACGCCGTACGGGTTGCCGTCGGCGAACTTCAGCGGGTCGGTGTAGCCCGGGGCGACGACCAGACCGCCGAAGTGGTGGACGGTGTTGTAGAGCGCCAGAAGAGTCGACTCCTGGCCGCCGTGCGCGGTCATGGATGCGGTGAAGCCGGCGTACACCTTGTCGGCGAGCAGCCCCTGCGCCCACTGCGGGCCGAGCGTGTCGATGAACTGCTTGAGCTGGCTGGCGACGTTGCCGTACCGGGTGGGCGTGCCGAACAGCACAGCGTCCGCCCAGACGACGTCGTCGGCGGTCGCCTTCGGCTCGTTCTTCGTGGCGTCGAAGTGCTGACTCCAGGCGGCGTTGGAGGCGATGGCCTCCGCCGGGGCGAGCTCCGGAACCTGACGCAGCCGCACCTCGGCGCCGGCCTTCTCGCCAGCCTCGGCGAGGCGCTTGGCCATGGCGTGGAGGGTTCCGGTGGACGAGTAGTAGATGACGGAGAGCTTGGTCATCGGAGGGTCCTTCCCAAAGTAGTTGCCGCTGATAAATTTGCGGCCGCAACAATCTCGACAGTAGCAGCCACCTCGCGGCACCCCAACATCCTGACCATGCCCACCCGCGTGACGGCGCACACCAGGAGACGGGCGCGCGGCTGCGGCCGTCCAGCCGATGAGCCGGGATGGCGTGGGCCCCTACGATGAGGCGATGGACCCCGCTGGGCCGCCGCCGGCGACGCGGTACCACCTGCTCGGACCGGTCGAGGTACGGTCGGCCTGCGGCGAACGGCTGGCTCTCGGCACGCCGATGCAGGTGCGCCTCCTGGCAGTCCTGATGTCGCAGCCCGGCACCGGGTGGTCCATCGACCAACTCGTCGACGAGCTGTGGCAGGGGCGCCCACCGAAGACGGCAGCCGGCAACGTGAAGACCTACGTCTGGGCGTTGCGCCGGGCGCTGCGCTCCCCGGGCCTCCCCGACCCCGCCATCCTCGCCGGGCCCACCGGCTACCACCTCGCCCTCGACGGGCAGACGGTGGACAGCGTGGCCTTCGACGACCTGGCCCAGCGCGGGTATTCCGCGCTGCGGCAGGGTCACTTGGCAGCCGCCCAGGAGTCGTTCGAGGCGGCGTTGGCGCTCTGGCGTGGGGAGCCGTTCGCGGGCCTCCCCGGCTGGGGGGTGTTGCTCTCCGTCCGAACGCGGCTCCAGGAGCAGCGCTCAAGCCTGGTGGAGGAGGTAGCAGACCTCCAGCTGCGCGCCGGACGGCATCACGAGCTGATCGAACCGCTGCGGAGCCAGGTCGACGCCGATCCGCTGCGCGAGCGCCCATGGGGGCAACTGATGGTGGCCCTGGCGCGGGCGGGCCGACGCGCCGACGCGCTGGCGACGTACCGGCAGCTCCGCCAGCTCCTCGCCGAGGAGCTGGGAGTCGAGCCCGGCCCCGATCTCCAACACCTGCACACCCGCATCCTGCGCGCGGATCGGGAGGTGTTCACATCCGATCCGCGGCCACCGGAAAGATGCCCGCCGCGGGTCATCCCCCGGCAGCTGCCGGCCGCACCGGCGTTGTTCACCGGCCGGGCCGGGGAGCTGGCCCGGCTCACCACGCTGCTGCTCGGTGACCCCGGCTCGGCCGACACCGTCGTCATCACCGGCACCGGCGGCGTCGGAAAGAGTTGGCTGGCGTTGCGCTGGGCGCACGACAACCTGCGCCACTTTCCGGACGGACAGCTCCACGTCGACCTGGGTGGATTCGGCACCGCGACGCAGGAGGCGTCACCGTCGGCAGTCGTCGTACGCTCGCTCCTGCCCGCCCTGGGTGTGAAGACCCTCGAGATCCCCGCCGAGCCGGCGGCCCAGTTCGCCCTGTACCGCAGCCTGACCGCGGATCGTCGGCTGCTCGTGCTGCTCGACAACGCCCGCGACGCGGAACAGGTACGGCCGCTGCTTCCGGGGTCGACAGGCTGCGGTGTGCTCGTGACGAGTCGCCACACCCTGCCCGGCCTGGTCGCCGCCGATGGCGCCCAGCCCCTCGCGCTGGACCTGCCCAGCGACGACGAAGCGCGCCAGCTGCTCGTACGCCGGCTGGGTGCGCAGCGGGCCGCCGCCCAGCCGGCAGCGGTCGACGAACTGATCAGACGTACCGCGCGATTGCCTCTGGCCCTGTCCATCGTGGCCGCGCGGGCCGCCGCCAGACCCACGTTTCCGCTCCAGGCCATCGCCGACGACCTGGCGGCGAGTCGGGGCGGGCTCGCCGCCCTGGCCACCGACGACGCCGCCACCGACGTGCGGACCGTGCTCTCCTGGTCGTACCGACTGCTCGGCGCGGACGCGGCCCGGCTGTTCCGGCAGATCAGCCTGCACCCCGCCGCGGACGTCAGCGCGGCGGCGGCGGCCAGCCTCGCCGGGGCGCCGCCGCACCTGATCCGGCCGGCGCTCGACGAGTTGACCCGCGCGAACCTGCTGGCCGAGGAGTCCCCCAACCGCTTCCGCTGTCACGATCTGCTCCGCGCCTACGGCGAGGAGCTGACGCACGCGCTCGACCGTCCGGCCGACCGTCGAGCCGTCCGGGGGCGCGTACTCGACCACTACCTGTGTATCGCTCGCGCCGCGGCCAGGCTTGTCGACACCGGTTGGCAGCCGCTCGATCCGACGCCCCTGCACGCCGACGCGTCGCCGCCGGCGTTCGCCGACCACCGGGCCGCGCTGGCCTGGTTCACCATCGAACAGCCTGTGCTGCTGGCCGCCGTCGACGACGCGGTCACGCACCGCTTCGACGCCCACGCCGGGCAGCTCGCCCAGGCCCTCACTCCCCTGCTCGGCCGGCTCTCGCAGTGGCACGACCTGGCCGCCGTACAGGCCATCGCGGTCACGGTCGCGCACCGCCACGGTGACCCACGGGCCGAGGCGCTGGCCCACCGGGACCTCGCGCTGGCCCACATCCAGCACCGCCGGTTCGGTGCGGCTCACCATCACCTTCGGCGGGCGATGGCGCGGTACGACCAGGCCGGGGACCGCCCGGGGCAGGCCAGCGTCCATCTGCACCTCGCCTGGCTGTCCGACATCGAGGGCGACGCCGGCGCGGCACTGCGGCACGCCAGGGACGCGCTGGCGCTGGCCAGCAGCACCGACGACCGGCTCGGCGAGGCGGCCGCGCTCAACGCGCTCGGCTGGAGCCACGCGCAGCTGGACGAGCACGCCCGCGCCATCACCTACTGCGAGCGGGCGCTCGCGCTCTACGAGGAGGCCGAGGACCGGCTCGGCGCGGCCCACACCTGGGACAGTCTCGGATTCGCCTACCACGGCCTCGGGAAACACCCGACCGCGGCCGACTGCTACCGGCGCGCCCTGGCGCTCTACTCGGACGTCCAGGACCCGTGCGGGAAGGCGGACACACTCGTCCGCCTCGGCGACACCCATCAGGCGGTGGGCGACCACGACATCTCGGTCGACCTGTGGCGGCAGGCGCTGACCATCCTCGACCGGGTCGGTCATCCACAGGCCGCGGTGCTGTCCGAGCGGCTGGCGGCGTGCCGATGAAATCCCCGTGCCCACCGTTCCGGCGTGGATCCGACGTGGACCGGGCGTCGGCAGGCTGGACGAATGTTGACCACGAAGAGACCCACCTTCCGGCATTCCCGCGGGCCTGACCGTCGACGACGGCGGCTCCTCGGCAGCCTCTCGGCCGCCGTCGCGGTCCTCGTCGCCCTGTCGCTCAACGCCCCACCGTCGCTCGCGGGCACCACGCCAGCCGAAGCCGGCGGCACCGGGCCGGTCACCGTACTCACCGCTGGCGGTTGGAGCGGTCGGATCGACTGGCGGGCGTGCCCGGAACGCCCCGACGATCCCGGCACCCGGTGCGGCACCCTGCGCCTGCCTGTCGACTGGGCCCGTCCGGGCGGGGAAACCTTCCCACTGGCCCTGGCCCGGCGTACCGCCACCGACCCGGCCGCCCGCATCGGTGTCCTGGTCTTCAACCCCGGCGGTCCCGGCCTGTCCGGGGTGGACGTGGCGCTGACTGCCGACAGCCAGCTCGGGCCGGACGTGCTGCGCCGCTTCGACGTCATCGGCTTCGATCCCCGCGGCACGGTCCGTAGCGCACCGGTGCGCTGCTCCTCGGCGCTGCTGGCCCAGCAGCCTTCCCTGACGCCCGGCAACGCGGCGGAGTTCGAGCGACTCCGTACCTACAACCGCCAGCTGCGCGACGACTGCCGCGCTCAGAGTGGCCCCCTGTTCGACCACCTCGACAGCGTGAGCGTCGCGCGTGACACGGACGCCATCCGGGCCGCACTCGGTGAGCGACAGCTGAGCTTCTACCAGTGGTCCTACGGCACACTGATCGGGCAGGCCTACGCCGAGCTGTTCCCCGACCGTGTCCGCGCACTGGTCATGGACAGCGTGATGGACCACAGCCAGGGGGTCAGGGAGTACTTCCGCAGCGGGGCGGCCAGTAACGAGGCACTGTTCCACGAGTTCGTGGCCTGGTGCGAGCGGACCCCTGGCTGCGCACTGCACGGCCGCGACGTGCCGGCACTGTTCGACCGACTGATGCGCCGTGCCGACGCAGGCACGCTTGTCGACCCGGCGACCGGCGCGAAGCTGACCTGGTTCGACCTTGGGTTCGCGACAGTGATCAACTTTTTCGACGCGACCTGGGCCGACCTCGCGACCATGCTTCTCGCGCTGGAGCGGGGCGAAGCCGCGCCGCTCGCGTCGCTGAGGGTGCCGGTCGACACCGACGAGGACCTGACCGAGTACGCGCTACCGGCGTTCTGTCAGGACTGGTCACTGCCGGTCGACGGGTTCGCCGACTGGAACCGGTATCTCGACCTGTCCCGCGCCGTGGCACCGCACCTGCGGGCCTCCCCGTTGGCCGTCCGCTTCGGCGCGATCTGCCTGGGCTGGACGGCGACCAACCCACAACATCAGCTGCGGGTCCGGACGAGCGCGCCGCTGCTGGTGCTCAACGGGCGGTACGACCCGGCCACCCCGTACGACGGGGCCCAGCGGGTGGTGCGCCAGCTCGGCAGTCGGGGCCACCTCGTCACCTACGAGGGGTCGGGTCACGCCAGCTACCCACGGACCGAGTGCACCCGTCGTCAGGTGGAGCGGTACCTCATCACCAGAACCACACCGCCGATCGGCGCGAGCTGCCCTGCCGCGCCGGTCTGACGGGGCGACGTCGGCACTGTGACGCCCCAGCTGACGGTAGGTAGAGCGACAGGTCCGACGGCGGTCGGTCAGGTCTCCTACCCCGGTGGCTGGGGCGTCGCCGCTCGCTCGGCAGTGCACCGGTGGGTCAGTCCTCCTGGTTGGCGAAGACCTGCTTGGCCACAGTCATCGCGGACACCGCCCTGGGCCAGCCGCTGTAGAAGGCCAGGTGGGTGATCACCTCGATCAGCTCCGCCTCGGTGAGGCCGTTGCGCTTGGCGAAGGCGAGGTGGAAGGCGAGCTGTTCGGTGTTGCCGCTGCTCACCAGGGCGGCGACGGTGACCAGGCTTCGGTCCCGCTTCGCCAGCTCGGCGCGCTCCCAGATCTGCCCGAACAACACGTTGTCGGTGTAGTCGACGAGAGTGGGCGCGAAGTCGCCGAACATCTTCTGCGCGTTGGATGGTTCCTTCTTCTCGGCCATGGGTTCTCCTTGGTGGGTCATCCGGAGCGATGCGGGGTCGTCGGCGGGTTCCTCGGGTCACGATCCGTCGGGCGAATCGGCCGGCTGCTGTCCCGGCCAGAACGGCCACTCCTCGAATGACCGGCACCGTCCGTCGTCGGCGAAGCGCATGACCCACAGGTCGCGGTACTCCTGGTCGACCGGGTCGCCGTAGCGGACCTCCTGGCGCGACACTGCGGTGTCGCCCTCGACCGCGACGATCTCCGTGGTCAGCTGGAACACCTCGTCCGGACCCTTGCGCTGCTTCTCCCACATCCGGGCGATGGCCGGCAGGCCGACGACAGGCGTCCAGTACGGCCCCTGCTGGTAGCTCGCGTCCTCGGTGAAGAGCGTGACCAGCGCGTCAGTGCCCGGGGTCCGCCAGAGCCGCTCGTAGGTGGCGAGCCACTCCTCGACGTGCTTCCTGTCCATGGCCCTCACCTTGCCATCCGAGCGGCGGCCAGCTGGGAAAACCCGCAGGCCGCGGGTGGCACACCCAGCGCGGCGTTTGCCGGCCTCGGCTCCGGACACCCTTGACATCGAAACCTGTGGCCAGCCACACTCCCGATGCTAATTCGATTTAGCCGCCATCGAAGCCCTCACCTCCCCGCACCGAACCAGACCCGCGACGAGCTACCACCACTAAGGAGTCTTCGCGCATGAGGGAAACGACCGGAAGACGCAGGCTCCGGCTTGCGATCTCGATTCTCGCGTTCACAGCGCTCGGTGCGGGGGTCGTCCCCGCGCCGGCTGCCGCCGCCGGCAGGCCCCCGATCGTGCAGGGCGCGACCGTCAAGGCGGACCGCCACTCACCGACCGGGTACACAGTCACGTTCACCTACCGCAATCCGCACGCCACCCAGGTCCGCCTGGCCGGGGACCTGACCCTGCTCGACGTCGACACCGGCACCACGCGCTATCAGCCGGAAGAGTGGCAGCCGGGGCGCTACCACGCCGGAGGCACCGAGTTCCTCCGGGACATGACCAGGGACCCGAAGGGAAACTGGTCGGTCTCACTCCCGCTGCACGCCGGAGGTCTCAGCTACTGGTACAGAGTCTGGGACCCGACCCAGGGCTGGGAGAACAAGCGCATCTGGGATCCCGCCTCGACGAAACCTCGACCCCCGGGCGAGTCCTCGTTCCGGGTCAGGAACAACGACGTTCTCGATGCCGTGCACGTGCCGTACGCCAAGAAGCAGAACGACCCGGTGCTGAAGGCGCGTGCGGACTACGAGTTGCCGATGGCCGACCGCGCGAAGCGGGGAACCGTCAGGTACGTCCCGTACACCACGATCCTGGGCGACAGCGGCCACTACCTCGGCGTCTACCTGCCGGCCAACTACGACGCCAACCGCGCGGAGCCGTACAAGGTCGCCTATCTGGCCCACGGCATCTTCGGCGACGAGACCGACTTCATGATCCCCGCGAACGTCCCGAACATCCTGGACAACATGACGGCCAGGGGCGAGATCGAGCCCACGGTGGTCGTCACCATGGGCAACCACTTCACGGGCACCAGCCTCGGCTTCGCCTCCTACAACCAGACCAACGCGGCCAACAACCTGGTCCAGACGATCCTTCCTCTCATCGAGCGCAGCTACAACGTCTCGACCGAGCGCGCGGGCCGCGCTTACGCCGGCTTCTCGTACGGCGGCATGACGGGCGGCGTCGTCATCAAGAACTACCCGACCACGTTCGCGTTCTACGGGCACTTCTCCGGCAACCCGTCCCTGACCACCCAGGACTACGACACCATCGCGAACGCTGTCGGGGACGACGACCTCTCCGTTTTCCTCGGCAATGGCGTCTTCGAGGGCAACCTCAACGCCCAGAACGCCATCGCTGACAACTTCCGGGCCCGGGGGTACGCGGCCGCGACGACCCAGGTCCCCGGCGCGCACGACGGGATGACGGCGGGTCAGCTGTTCACGATCTTCGCCCGGGACCACCTGTGGTCGGGGGTCGACTCCGTGTCGGTGACGCCCGCGACGGTGAACCTGACGAAGGGCTGGAACTGGACCAGGCAGTTCCGCGCTCAGGTGACGACCAACGAGGGTGTGAGCCCGGCGGTGACGTGGTCGGTCCAGGGCGCGACCTCTTCGGGGACCACCATCTCCGCCGACGGCCTGCTCTCGGTCGCCGCCGCGGAGACCGCGTCGTCGCTCACCGTCGTGGCGGCGTCGGTGGTCGATCCGACCAGGTCACGCTCGGCTCAGGTCACAGTGACGCCTCCGGGCCCGGCACGAGTCGCGGTGAAGGCGAAGGCCGCGCCCGCCTCGGTCGTCCGCGGTGGCACGTTCACGCTGACCGTCGACGTGCGGGCGCAATCTCCGCACCGCAAGGCTCCGAAGGTGGCCGGCGAGGTCGCCGTCACCTTCGGGGGCGCCACCCAGGTGGTTGCGCTCCGTGGTGGCGCTGCCGTCGTCAAGCTGCCGACCAACGGGCTGTCCGCAGGGGTGTACCCGGTGCACGTCGCCTACTCGGGTGACAGGGTCCACGCCCCCACCGCAGCGGTCCACCAGCAGCTACGGGTTCGGTAGGCAACAGGCAAGGGGTGGGCCGGCGACCTCTCGTCGTCGGCCCACCGCCAGCTGTCCGTCCGGACCGTCAGCTCACGCCCCGGACCGCCTCGATGATCGTCTCGGCGACCTCGCCCGGCCGGGCCACCACCATCGCGTGCGAGCCGCCGACGAGCTCGCGCTGCCCCCGGGGGTTGGCCCGCTCGGCCATGAAGCGGTGCGCGTCGGGAGGGATGTTCTTGTCAGCGTCCCCGAACACGAACCAACTGGCCAGCGATCGCCAGGCGGGGTCGCCGGTGAGCTTGTCCGCCAGACCCTGTTCGGTGATCGGCCGCTGGGTCCGGGCCATCAGCGCGGCCAGGTTTCCAGACACGTCCGCGCAGAACTGCGCGTGGTACTGGTTCTGGCCGATCGCCACCTCGTTCCCACCGGTCGACACCGGGTACTGCACAAGCGTGTCGGCGAGGGTGCTGCCGGGGAACTTCGCGGACAGCGTCATCGCCGACTCGCCCGTGTCCGGGGCGAAGGCGTTCACGTACACGAGGGCCCGCACCGAGGTGTCGCCGGCTGCGGCCTGCGTGATCACCATGCCGCCGTAGGAGTGGCCGACGAGAACGACCGGACCGCCGATCCCACGGACGACGTCCTGCACGTACGCGGCGTCGCCGGCGAGGCTCCGCAGCGGGTTCGCGACGGCCACCGAGTCGTACGCGGCGCCCAGCCGCTCAAGCACACCGTTCCAGCTCGCCGACTCGGCGAACGCGCCGTGCACGAGCACGATGGTGGGCTGTGGATCAGGCATGACAGGTGCCCCCTCACTCCGTGAAGCTGTTCACCGCCGGTCGCACTGGTACGCCTGGATACCCGTTACGCGAGTGTGAAACGTCCGACCCGATGAGCAGGAGGTTGCGATGGCTACGACGACGCTGGCCGAGGTGACGGCCGAACTGGCCGCGCTGGAGGACCCGAAGGCACGGGAGGTGAACGCCCGACACGGTGACGATCATGGTGTGCACCTCGGTGCGCTTCGGGCGCTCGCCAAGCGGCTCAAGACGCAGCAGGACCTCGCGCGCCAGCTCTGGTCGACGGGCGATGCCTCGGCGCGGCTGCTGGCAGTCCTGATCTGCCGTCCCAGGGCGTTCGAGCGGGACGAGTTGGACGTCATGGTGCGCGAGGCGCGCACCCCGAAGGTGCACGACTGGCTCGTGAACTACGTGGTGAAGAAGAGCCCGCACTCCGAAGAGTTACGGCTGGCCTGGTTCGCCGACCCGGATCCCGTGGTCGCGAGTGCCGGCTGGGCGCTGACCACCGAACGCGTGACGAAGAAGCCCGAGGGTCTTGACCTCCCGGGGCTGCTTGAGGTGATCGAGGCCGAGATGAAGGACGCGCCGGATCGCCTGCAGTGGGCGATGAACCACTGCCTGGCGCAGATCGGCATCGAGCACGCCGAGCACCGCGAACGGGCGATCGACATCGGCGAACGCCTCGAGGTGCTCAAGGACTACCCCACCTCCCCCGGCTGCACGTCTCCGTTCGCGCCCACCTGGATCAGCGAAATGGTGCGCCGAGCGGGATAGGCAGCGGGCTCTCGGTCCATCCCGTTCGGCGGGTCGACGCCGGCGGCCTGCTTGCCGGGATCCTGGCCGGGCCGCTCGGTGCCCGCACCACCCTGCTGATCTTCGGGGCGCTCACCGTGCTGTCCCCGATCATCTACCTGTCGACGCCGATCCGCCGGATGCGTGACCTGCCGCTCGACGCCCCGCTGACACCCGCCGTCGCGCGGGTGTAGACCGGCCAGTCGCGCTTTTGGTCGGTCCACATCGCTCAACCGAGACATCGACAGAAGGTGTAGCCCGCGGTTTCGCGGGGCAAGAAGTCGCACATGGAGGGAACGGCAGGGTGCGAGGGGCAACAGCTCGGCCGGCGGCACCGTACTGGTGAGCCGGACCGGGCAGGCCTGGCGTCCGCGCTGTCGGCGGCCTCCGTCTGATGCGGCTGAGGCACAGCCTCCCCCCGGTGGCGCTCGGCGCGGTGGCCCTCGGCGCGGTGGCCCTCGGCGCGGCTCTGGGCGCCAACCCCGCCCACGCCGACACCCCGTCGCCGTCGCGTCTCCCGCTGGTGGAGGTCGCCACCTCGCCGGAGGGCATCAAGGTGTCGGTGGCCGACGTGGTCGAGGTGCAGCTGAGCGTCCCCCTGCCCCTGCCGACCTCGGTCGTCTCCCTGCCCGTGCCACTGCCGTCGGCGGACCCGCTGCCCCTACCGTCGACGGACCCCCTGCCGTCGGCAGTCCCGCTGCCGACGCCGTCGGCCGAGCCCACCACCGCCCGGACAAGTCGGCCGGCCGGTACCCCGTCGTCGTCGCCGCAGGCCACACCGGCACCATCCGCCTCGGCATCCCCGGACGTGCGGCTCACCTCGCGGCCATCGCTGGCACCGTCGACGCCCGTGTCGGCGACGGTGTCCCGGAGCGGCGCCCACGGCACGTCCGGCAGCCGGGCGTCGGAGCAGGCGCGGGCGACAATGACCGCCGTCACCGGACAGCGGCCCAACCCGCCCGCCCGTCCCGCGCCGGGGCCACCAGCGTTCGTGCTGGCACTCGCGTCGGCACCCGTGGGAACCAACGCCGGCGGAGCTGATCCACAGACGTCAACAGCCGAAGTTTCGCCGCCCACCACGTTGCTGCGGCCAGGGCTCACCGTCACCGCCGTCGACATGCGCGCGACCAGCCGTCCCGTCGAGCGGGGTCCTCCCCCGCCCCGACAACTCCTGATCACCCACTCGCGTCCACGACGTTGATCAGGAGAGGTTCATGGAAATCGCCGTTATCTGGATTCCCGCCCACATCGAGCCGTCGGAGCCCGCCGTCGCGAGGTGCCTCAGCCACCTTCGCGAACACTCCTACCGATTCTCCGGAATCATGCGGGCACCGTGGGAGACCGTCGAGCAGACGATGATCGACGGAGAGGTGGATGTCGTCGTCATCGCCGACTTCGCACACCTCCCGCCGGATCGGTCCCCCCGGATCGAGCTGGCCAGCTCCCCCGACGGCGACGCGGACGAGGACCGAACGGTTCCGGACACACAGCTCGACTGACACCACGAAGCGCCCCGTCCGCAACGGAGGGGGCGCTTCGTCAATCTGGTCGCACCGTCGCCAGGCGGAAGATCACCCGGCCGAGGCCTGCCATGGTGGGTCAGGCCGCGACGGCCGCCCGGACGTCGTCGGCGGCGGCGCGCAGCCGGGCCGCGGCCTCCTCGGCGGTGCAGTTCGCCAGGAGCAGCACGATGGCCGTCTTGGCGTGCCCGTGGGCCGCCGCGAGAGCCCGCGCGGCCGTGTCGAGGTCGGTGTCGGCGGCCTCGGCGACGATCCGACGCGCCCGGTCGACGAGCTTCTCGTTTGTGGCGTTCATGTCCACCATCAGGTTGCCGTAGACCTTGCCGAGCCGGGCCATCGCTGCGGTGGAGAGCATGTTGCAGACCAGCTTCTCGGCGGTGCCGGCCTTGAGCCGGGTGGAGCCGGTGAGCACCTCGGGGCCGGTGGGCACCTCGATGGCGACGTCGGCGTGGCGACTGGTCACCGCGTTGGTGTTGCAGGCCACGGAGACGGTCGCCGCGCCGCGCGCGCGGGCGTGATCCAACCCACCGACCACGTACGGGGTACGGCCGCTGGCAGCGAGCCCGACCACCGTGTCGCGGGCGGTCAGGCCGACCTCGTCGAGGTCGGCGACGGCGCGGGTCGGGTCGTCCTCCGCGCCCTCGACGGCGACGCCGAAGGCTCGTGCCCCGCCGGCGAGCAGACCGACGACCCGGTCGGGCGTCGTACCGAAGGTGGGTGGGATCTCGACGGCGTCGAGCATGCCGATCCGTCCGCTGGTGCCGGCGCCCAGGTAGATCAGCCGTCCGCCCTGGCGGAGCGACGCCACGATGACGTCGACGGCGGCGGCGATGTCCGGCACGGCCCGGCGGACGGCGGCGGCGACTGTCTGGTCCTCGTCGTTCATCGCGAGAAGCAACTCGGTGGGAGACATCCGGTCGAGGTCGCTGGTCTTGTCGTTGCGGGTCTCGGTGCCGAGGGTGCTGAGGTCCACGGGGTGCTCGTTCCTCTCGCTGGTGTGCAGTCGCCGGCCAACGGGGAGAGATGCTCCGGTCGCCCGGCGGCGGCTCGCCGTCGAGCGCGTCCTCGCGGCCCGCAGCCGCAGCCAGGCCGAGGCGCAGCTGCGAACAGTCCCCGTATCAGCAGGCTGAAACCACAGCGTAACCAGCCCGGAGGGGCGGTGGCAAAAAGTTTCGCGTTACTCTCGGCTAACGTCACTTATTGACAACCCCTGGTAGGGAGCGAGCCGTGCGTCAACTCGACCTCGTCGTGATCGTGCTGTACCTCGTGGTGATCGCCTTCGTCGGACTACGCCTGTCCGGCAAACAGAAGTCCGCCAAGGACTACTTCGTGGGCGAGGGGCGACTGCCCTGGTGGACCGTCTCGTTCTCGGTGGTCGCCACCGAAACCAGCGTCCTGACCGTGATCAGCGTGCCCGGCGGCGCCTACAGCGGCCAGGGCTTCGGCAACGTCGAGCTGGCCCTGGGCTACGTCATCGGTCGGGTCGTCGTGGCCGCGGTGCTCATCCCGCTCTACAAGCGGGGCGGGTTCGTCAGCGCCTACCAGTACCTCGGTGAGCGGTTTGGCCTGAAACTGCAGGGTCTGGCGTCGGTGACGTTCGTCTTCACCCGCCTACTCGCCGAGGGCGTACGGCTGTTCGCCTCGGCCATCCCCATCAAGCTTCTCCTCGACGAGTTCGGGCTTCAGGTCGGCTACCAGGCGATCATCATCGTTCTGACGCTCATCACTGTGGTCTACACCTACCTCGGTGGCATCAAGGCGGTCATCTGGACCGACGCCATCCAGATGGGGCTGTACCTGGGCGGGGCGATCCTGGCCATCGCGGTGCTCAGCCACGCCGTCGGCTTCGACGGCTACTCGCAGGCGCTCGACGCCGGCAAGTTCCAGCTCTTCGACACCAACTTCGCGCTCGCGCACGTGCTCACCAGCCCGTTCGCCCTGCCGACCGCGATCATCGGTGGCGCGATCTTCGCGATGGCCAGCCACGGGTCGGACCAGCTGATCGTCCAGCGCATCCTGTCCACCCGCACGCTGCGCGAGGGGCAGAAGGCGATGATCTCCTCGGGCATCTTCGTGGTGATCCAGTTCGCGGCGTTCTCCCTGGTCGGCGCGCTGCTGTGGTCGTACAACAAGGGTCAGACCTTCAAGGAACTCGGCCTGGCCAGTAGCGACAACCTCTACCCGAGCTTCATCCTGCACGCCCTGCCGGTGGGCATCTCGGGTCTGCTCGTGGCCGGCATCCTCGGCGCCGCGATGGGTTCGCTGTCCTCGGCGCTGAACTCGATGTCGAACTCCACGGTCGCCGACTTCATCCACAGCTTCTTCCGCAAGGTCCCGTCCGACGACGCGATGCTCCGGCTCGCCCGGGTGATGACCCTGGTCTGGGCGGTGCTGATGGCGGTCTTCGCCTGCGCGTTCAGCTCCAGCACCGGAAACGTCTACCTGACCGGTTTGACCATTGCCGGCTACACCTACGGGGCGCTGCTCGGGGCCTTCCTGCTCGGCCGTCTCGTCAAGCGGGCCAACCAGGTCGACGCGGTGATCGCCTTCCTCGTCACCGTGGCGGTGATGACCTACATCGTCCGGTACGTCAAGATCGACGTGACGACGGCCGGGACCACCACCGCCACCGCCATCGCCGCGCAGTGGCTGGTCCCGATCGGCGTCCTGATCACCCTGGTCGTCGGCGCGGTGTCCAGCCGGTTCCACCCGGCCCCGGAGACGCCGTACGACCATGGACGCACCGACGAGGTCGACGACGCGGCGGCGCCCGCCGGCCGGGCCTGAAGGAGGACCTGATGCGCGTGATCGGCCTGATGTCCGGAACCTCCTACGACGGCATCGAAGCCGCCGCCGCCGAGCTCGACCTGAGCGGCGACACAGTGCGGCTGCGACCGCTGGGGCGGCTCAGCCACCCGTACTCCGACGAGCTGCGCACGCAGATCGCCGCCGCCCTGCCGCCCGCGCCGACCACCACCGAGGCGATCTGCGTGCTGGACACCGGCATCGGCCAGGCCTTCGCCGAGGCCGGCGTGCGGGCCCTCGCTGAGCTGTGCGACGGCAACGCCGACCTGGTCGTCTCGCACGGGCAGACCATGCACCACTGGGTCGAGGCTGGCACGGTTCGGGGCACTCTCCAGCTGGGCCAGCCCGCCTGGATCGCGGAGGCCACCGGCCTTCCGGTCGTGTCCGACCTGCGCAGCCGCGACGTCGCCGCCGGCGGTCAGGGCGCTCCCCTGGTCGCCCTCTTCGACGCACTGCTGCTGGGTGGCCTGCCCGGCGTCCCGGCCGCCCTGAACCTGGGTGGCATCGCCAACATCACAGTCGTCGCGCCGGACGCGGACCCGCTCGCGTTCGACACCGGCCCGGCCAACGCGCTCCTCGACGCCGCCGCGCGCCACTTCAGCGGAGGCACCGAGGAGTACGACCGGGACGGGCGCGGGGCGGCCGCCGGGCAGGTGAACCCCGACCTGCTGCGGCGGCTGCTCGACGAGCCGTACTACCGGCTGCCCGGCCCGAAGAGCACCGGGAAGGAGCTGTTCCATCTTCCCTACCTGCTCGCCGCTCTCGCCGACGCGCCCACGCCGGACCCGCAGGACGTGTTGGCCACGCTCACCCGGCTGACGGCGGTCACGGTGGCCGGGGCCTGCCGCAACCACGGCGTCACCCGGCTCGTCGTCTCCGGCGGCGGGGCGCGCAACCCGACGCTGATGCGCATGATCGCCGACGAGCTGCCCGGCGTCCACCTGTCGTCCAGCGACGACCTGGGCATCGCGTCGGACGCCAAGGAGGCGCTGGCCTTCGCGCTGCTGGGTTACCTGACCGTGCACGGACTGCCCGGCGCGCTGCCGTCGGGCACCGGCGCGCGGCACGCCTCCGTGCTCGGCAGCATCACCCCCGGTCGGCAGCCGCTGCGGCTGCCCGCCCCGGTCAGCACCGCTCCTGCCCGGTTGCTGGTCGTCGCGTCCCCGGTGGCCGACTGATCACCCCTCCCAGGAGGATCCGCCCAATGAGTACAGTCGTACCCACACCGACCGCGGCCGGCGCTCGCGCCCGCGAGGTCGCCGAGCTGCTGCGCTCGCGCCTCGATGATCCGAGCCGGGCCAGCGCCGAGCTGCCCCGGAGGCTGGCGGCGGCGCACGACGCCTCGCCGTACCTGTTCGAGCCGCAGGCAGTGGTTCGCGCCGCCTCGGCGGCCGAGGTGGGGGCGTTGATGGCGGGCGCCCGGGAGGCCGGCGTGCCGCTGACCCTGCGCGGCGGCGGCACCAGCCTCGCCGGGCAGGCCGGCGGCGCGGGAGTGCTTGTCGACGTCCGCACCGACTGGCGGCACGCCGAGGTCCTCGACGATGGCCGCCGCATCCGGCTCCAGCCGGGCCTGACGATCCGGCAGGCCAACGCTCGGCTGGCCCGCTACCGACGCCGGCTCGGCCCGGATCCGGCCAGCGAGGCCGCCTGCACGGTCGGTGGCATGGTGGCCAACAACTCCAGCGGGATGACCTGCGGCACCACCGACAACGCGTACCGCACCATGGAGTCGCTGCGCTTCGTGCTGCCGTCCGGCACCGTCGTCGACTCCGGCGCCCGCGACGCCGACGCCCGGCTGCGGGCCGACGAGCCCGAGCTGCACGCCGGGCTGCTGCGGCTGCGCGACCGGGTGCGCTCGGCGCCGGGGTCACGCGCCACCATCGAGCGACTGTTCGCGATGAAGAACACCATGGGGTACGGGCTGAACTCGCTGCTCGACCACAGCACCCCGGTCGAGATGCTCGCCCACCTGATGATCGGCAGCGAGGGCACGCTCGGCTTCGTGGCCGAGGCCGTCTTCCGTACCGTCGAGATCCACGACCACGCCGCCACCGGCCTGCTGATCCTGCCCGGTCTCACCGACGCCACCGACGCGCTGCCGGCCCTGCTCGCCGTCGGCGCCCGTACCGCCGAACTGCTCGACGCGGCCGCGCTGCGGGTCAGCCAGCGTGACCCGGGTGCGAGCCCGGCCCTGCGCGGTTTGACGGTCACCGGCCACGCCGCGCTGCTTGTGGAGTTCGCCGAGGACAGCGCGGAGCGGCTGGCCGCGACGCTTGCCGACGCCCGGCCCGTGCTCGATCGGCTGCCGGCCGTCGCCGGCACCGAGCTGACCCGCGACCCGCGCGAACGGGCCAACCTCTGGCACCTGCGCAAGGGCCTCTACACCGCCGTCGCCGGGGCCCGCCCGCCCGGCACCACGGCCCTGCTGGAGGACGTCGCGGTGCCGATGCCACGCCTGACCGGCACCTGCGACGGGCTGATCCGCCTGTTCGACAGACACGGCTACCCGGACGCGGTGATCTTCGGCCACGCCCGGGACGGCAACCTGCACTTCATGCTGACCCAGTCCTTCGACACCCCGGCCGAGATCGACCGCTACGCCCGATTCACCGACGACATGGTCGACCTGGTGCTGGCGGAAGGGGGAACACTCAAGGCGGAGCACGGCACCGGCCGGGCCATGGCGCCCTTCGTCCGCCGACAGTACGGCGACGAGTTGTACGACGTGATGCGCGAACTCAAGCGGTTGTGCGACCCGAGCGGCCTGCTCAACCCCGGTGTGCTGCTCAACGACGACCCGACAGTGCACCTGCGGCAGCTCAAGGCCGTCCCGACTGTCGACCCCGAGTTGGACGCCTGCGTCGAGTGTGGCTACTGCGAGCCGGTCTGCCCCACCGCCGACGTCACCACCACCCCCCGCCAGCGCATCGTCCTGCAACGGCAGATCGCCCTCGCCACCGCCGCCGGCGACGAGGAGCGCCGCCGGGAGCTGACCGCCGACTACGAGTACGCCGCGGTGGACAGCTGCGCCGCGGACAGCCTCTGCGTCACCGCCTGCCCGGTCGGCATCGACACCGGAGCGGCGATGAAGCGGCTACGCGCCGAGCGGCACCCCCCTCGCGCCCAGCGCACCGCCCGCACCGCCGCGCGCCACTGGCAGGCCGCCGTGACGGGCGTCCGGATGGGACTGACCGCCGCGCACGCCGTACCGACGCCGGTGACCCGCGCCGCCACCGGGATGATCCGTGGGCTCGGCGCCACCGAACTCGTGCCGGCGTGGAGCGACGACATGCCGCGCGCCGGCGCGCCCCGCCCCGCACCCCGCAACACGCCGGACGCCCAGGCGGTGTTCTTCGCGGCCTGCGTCGGCAGCCTCTTCGCACCGGAGGACGGCTCGTCCGGCGGTTCGGCGGCGGCGTTCCTGCGTCTCTGCGAACTGGCGGGGGTGCCGCTCGTCGTACCGACCGGCACGGCCGGGCTGTGCTGCGGAACGCCGTGGCAGTCCAAGGGCTACCCCGCCGGCCACCGCGAGATGGCCGAGCGGACCCTTGCCGTGCTTTGGGCGGCCAGCGACGAGGGTCGCCTGCCCGTCGTGTGCGACGCGTCATCGTGCACGCACGGGCTGACGCAGCTCACCGCCGCGCTGGCCGAGGAGGACCGGGCACGGTACGCCGCGTTGCGCTTCGTCGACAGCGTGACCTTCACCGCCGAACACCTCCTGCCGGCGCTGCCGCAGCCCCAGCGACTGGGCTCGCTGGCCCTGCACCCGACCTGCTCCACAGTGCACCTGGGCGGCATCGACGACCTGCGCACGGTGGCCCAGGCGGTCGCCGACACGGTCACCGTGCCGGACAGCTGGGGGTGCTGCGCCTTCGCCGGTGACCGGGGGCTGCTGCATCCCGAGGTCACCGCCGGCGCCACCGCGGCGCAGGCCGCTGAGATCAATCAGCGTGACCACGACGCGTACGCCTCCTGCAACCGCACCTGCGAGATGGGCATGAGCCGGGCCACCGGCCAGCCATACCGGCATGTACTCGAGGTGCTCGTCGAGGCGATCGAGCCGCCCGCGTAGCCGGTGCCGTAGTCACGAGCGCGCCGCCCGCCGCGGATCTGCGGCTGGCGGCGCGGTTGGTGCGGTTTGGTGATCGACCTCAGGAGAGCGCGATGTCGCCGTAGTAGTAGCGCAGGATCGCCTGGTAGTTCTTGCCCTCGTTCGCGAGATCACGCGAGCCGTACTGCGACAGCCAGTCCCCGTCCACCCAACCACCGCACGCGGTCGTCGTCGCGCAGTAGTGCGCTCGCAGGATGTTGCCGCTGCGGGTCATCCGGGCCGACCACGTCCGGTCCACCGCGGCGGACGTGGACGAGACTGCCGACGATGGCCGGTAGACCTGGTCGCCGGTGTCGTCCCGGACGTCGTAGCACTGTCCGCCGGACGTCTTCCGGGTCGAGTGCAACGCCCAGTACCAGCCGTAACTCTTGACGGCCATCGCACCGGCATCCAGCGAGGCGGCCGGCCAGCTCGTCACCCACTCGTTCGGGAGGACGTTCTTGACGTACGTCTTGAAATCGACCCGGTCGACACGCCCGAGACTGACCCGGTAGACGAGGATGGTGCTCGGCAGCTTGCTGTTGGTGCCGTCGGTGGTACAACCCGTCGGCCCGCTCACCAACTCGTGCGAGGCGTTGTTGTTCTTCAGCGTGGCGTTGAGGTTTGCCATCGCCCCGGCCGCGAAGACCTGGCTCGCACCGGCGAAGTTGCTGTTGAACCAGACCCGCACGCTCTTGCTGGTGCGGTTCCAGACCGACGCGGCGTTGTTCTTCACGCACAGGCCCTTGCCGCTGCCCGCGCCCTTGAAGTCGTAGCAGGTCGGCTGGGTCGTACCGTAGTCGTCCAGTGAGTCGGTGAAGTCGGAGACCGAGCCCGCCTGATTGCTGTTGTAGTAGTAGCAGAACTCGCCGCTGTCGCAGGTTCCGTCCCGTTCGGCCGCCGCTGCCGGCGACGAAACAGTGAGGATGGAGGTGGACATGGCGAGGACGGCGCCGACGACGGCGAGGCCCTTGCGGATATTCATGGCGTCCTACTTCTCGTTGTAGCCCTGGGAGTTCCAGAACGCGGTCGGGTCGGCGTTGTCCAGGGTGGAGTCGCCGACGCTGACGGCCGCATGGGTCTGCCGGCCGGCCCGGACCTCGACGTGGGTGTGCGCTCCCGAGCTGGAGGACACTCCGTGCCACGACTCATCGGCGATGATCTCGCCCTTGCTGATGGCGTCGCCCACGCTCACCGCGGACTTCGGCGCGGTGTGCAGGTAGATCACCGACTTGTTGAGCGAGGAGTTGTAGACCGAGATCGTGGACAGGCCGCCGCTGCCGGTATTGCCCCGCGCGACGTAGATGACAGTTCCGGAGACCAGGGCGCGCACGTCCGAGCCGACGCTGCGGGCGATGTCGATGCCCTCGTGCCGGCCGGGCGTGGTGGTGTAACCGTCGAAGCCGCACGTGACAGTGCCGCCGCTGGCCTGGTAAAGGGCGTACGACAGGTTCGTGCGCGTCGACGGCGAGAACTGGTGCGAGGCGTTGTTGTTCTTCAGCGTGGCGTTGAGGTTTGCCTTCGCACCGGCCGCGAAGTCCTGGTAAGAACCGGCGTAGCCGCTGTTGAAGTAGACGCGTACGGTCTTGGTGCTGCGGTTCCAGACCGAGGCGGCCTCGTTCTTGATGCACAGGCCCTTGCCAGCGCCAGTGCCCTTGAAGTCGTAGCACGAGGGCTGCTCGGTGCCGTAGTCGTCGAGCGAACCGGTGAAGTCCGAGATCGATCCCGCGTTGTCGCTGTTGTAGTAGTAGCAGAACTCGCCGCTGTCGCAGACCCCGTCACGGGCCGCCGCCGACGCGGGCGATCCGACACTGAGGATCGAGGTCGTCGCGGCCAGCGCGATGCCGGCGGCGGCAAGGCTCTTACGGATGTTCATGGTGTCCTTTCGGAAACGGTGAGGGGTGCGGGTCACTGCCCGCGCTGGTACTGCTCCCAGGTCTTGATCGGGACCTGGGGGCCGTCGTCCGGCCCCTGGTTGGCCAGGCCGTTCATGCCGAGGTAGTAGTCGCCGACCTGGTGCTGTGCCTGGTTGGACAGGTCGGTGTCGTTGATCGCCGTGGCGTGGATGTGCCACGGCCAGTCGCCCTGATTCGGGTTGCGGACCCAGGCGGCGAAGCCGACCTGGCGCAGGGCCCGGGCGACGGCGGTGCGCGTGGCCGCGGTCATGCCGGTGACCGCGATGTCCACCACACCCCCGCCGTCGTGCGTACCGGCCGAGGTGGGATCGCCCCCGGGGTTGTACGAGCCCTGGTCGAGCACCAGGGTGTAGCCGAGCAGACGCTGGGCCGCCGCCAACATGGCCTGCGTACGGGCGTTGACGACGTACCCGTCACGCGGGACCTTCGCGCCCGGACCGATCGTCTTGGCGACGGTGTAGCGGTTCTGCCCGAGCTTCGTCAGCGACGTGGTGCCGGGCAGCCCGTTCGCGGCCAGCCCCGTGTAGCCGAGTGAGCGTTGGTACGCCGCGTACGCCGAGACGGTCTGGGTGCCGAAGTAGCCGTCGACCCACTGCGCGTTCAGCAGCTTCTGCGCCTGGAGCGCCTGTTCGACGGCGAGCACGGAGTTCTTCGCGCCCGGGGTCAGTGTGTTGTCGGCGCGGCGGGGGTCGATCTGGGCGGCCAGGACGGTGGCCTCCATGTCCACGACGGGCCGCGCCGCCGTGGTGACGGTTCGCTGCGCTGTGGCGCCGGATGTCGCGGCCCACGCCTGGGCCGGGACGCCGACGGTCACGCAGAGCGCGGCGAGCCCGACGGATAACCAGGTACGGCGCACTGCCGATCCTCCTCGCAGTTGGTGAGTCGTTCGAACGGACATCACCTTGCGAGAACCGGCCTGCTGTTCGGTACCCCTGCCGTCCTGTCAGATCCGTCAGGCCGTCACCGACCTCGATGAATGTGGTGTTGTCAGCTTTGGTGGCACCCGGGACTGACATCGACGGTTCGCGCTCTGACACCGGTCGGGGCGACCGGGGAGCGCACTCAGGCGGTGACGGTGACCATGAAGTACACCGGCCGGCGGGTGGGAAAGTACTCCTGCCCGTTCTCGTCGACCATCTTCCAGCTGACCCAGCACTTTCCGGGGCGGCTCGGCGCGGTGACCTCAACACTGATCATGACCTGCTCGTCGGGCGGTGTGTCACCGATCGCCACCCGCTCCGGCACCTGGCAACCGTCGGCGTCGGCGGTTGGGTTGGTCCGCGCGAGGAAACGGTTGTGCCAGGCGACCTTGCCCACGTTCTTGAGGGCCCACACCTTGACGAACTGGGAGTTCACCCGCACCCGCGTGCCGTCGGGGATGGTGACGTCGGAGATGAACTTGCTCGAGTCGCCAGCGATCAACGCGTCCGAGAACGCTGACGCTGACGGCGAGGCCGACGCCGACGGTGCGGACGACGCCGCCGCCGCGCCGGAGTTGTCCCGGGACGACCGCTCGCGGACGATGACGCCCAGGACGGCGACCATCGCCACCACAAGGACCACCGCGGCGGCGGCGAGCCACGGCAGCCGGTGCCGCCGTGCACCCGCCTCCTCGTCGGTCGGCGGGTACACGGTGGCCCGCAGCGCGCCCGGCTCGCCGGGTGACGTCGCGGGCACGCCGGACCCGTGGGCCTGCGGGGCGTCGGTCCCGGTGTCGGGCTTGCTCTCCGCCGTGGTGGTCGAGGTTTCGGCGCCGGTCGGGGCATCGGTGCTGACCGGTGCGGCATCGTCGTTCCCAATGCCGTGGAGCGTCCCGGGGCGGTGTGCTTCCTCCCAGCGACGCCGCCATTGCACCTCGTCCGCCTCGCATGCTCGGACGAACTCCCGGACCGTCTCCCAGGAGGGAAACCTGGTCCCGGCGGCGGCCTCGTGCAGCGTGGTGTGCGAGATCCGGCCCGACCGCCCGGCCATCTTCCGGAACGACGGGTCGCCCGCGGCGGTCCGCAGGGTCCGTAGCTGTTCGGCGAACCTCTCGGCGGCCTGTCGGTCCTGAGTCGACTGGGCGGCAGCACGCTGGTCCTTCATCACTCCCCCATGTCAGACGACGTCGTCAGGCGTTGTCAGAGCGTGTCAGAGGGTACCGAACGGGCACGGCCGTCATCAATGTGGTGCATCGGCGACACCGGGGCTGACGGTGGCTGTGCCAGCGCCCCGACGCTCCGCTCTCAGGCGACCTTGGGAGTGGCGCGCATACCCACGTAACAGACCTGCGTGCCGTTGGTGAGGGTGGAAAAGACCACAGGCATGTAGTCCTCGCTGAACGACGGCCCCGCGCCGGAGGCGGCGAAGACCGTTGCGGTGACCGGTTCCAGGTCCATCTCCAGAGGCGGGGACATGTCCACCATGTCGTCGACAAACTCGTAGCGCAGATGCGGCGAGCCGTCGTCCGTGCGGGAGACGGTGAGGACGACACCCTCGCGCCGGTACGTGCCGAGCAACGGTTCGAGGTCGATCGGGGGTGGCACCGGGGCCGGGGCGAACGGCGCGGGCATTGTCACGTCGGCGAGTTCGGTGAGCAGGTCGCGGAACAGGTCGGCGTAGAGCAGCCGGGCGGCGCCGCCGTTGGTCATCAGGGCCAGGGCGAGGTTCGCGTGCGGAACGACACGCAGGTACGCGTACTGGCCGATGGCCGCACCGTCGTGACCGTAGCCGGAGATGCCGTCCCAGTCGTAGAGCGTCCAACCCAGACCCCACCCGTCGGCGCTCACCGTCCACTTGTCGGGCACGTCGACCGCGCGGTGTCGCATGGCGGCGACCGCATCGGTGGACAGCACCCGGGTGCCGTCGGGCGCGAGGCCGCCGTCGAGATGCATCCGGGCGAAGCGGGCCATGTCGCCGGCGGAGACGATGACCCGTCCCGCCGGACCCATGGAGCGGGGCATCAGGTCCCAGGACGGGGCCGGGTCGGGATAGTCGCCGGATTCGCCGAGGTGGCTCATGGCGACGGGGAAGCGCAGGGCCTCCTCCGGCAGCGTCATCGAGCGTTCCAGGCCGAGCGGCTCGAACAGGAGGCTCTTGAGGGCCTGGTCCCAGGTGAGGCCGGTGAGCTTTTCGATGACCCGGCCCAGGACGATGTAGCCGAGCCCGCCGTACGAGATGGCCGTGCCGGGCGGGCAGTCCAGCGCCACCCGTCGGGCGGCGCTGACGTACCTGGCGAGGCAGTCGTCACCCCGGCCGCCGTCGAAGTTGAAGTCGTTTGTCACGCCGCCGGTGTGGGACAGCAACTGCCGGATGGTGATCGTCCTGGTCGCCTCGGCGTCGGGGGTGGCGAACTCCGGCAGCACGTCCACGACCGGCGCGTTCAGGTCCAGCTTTCCCTCGTCGGCGAGCCGCATGATGAGTGTCGCGGTGTAGACCTTGGCGATCGAGCCGGACAGGAACACCGAGTCCGGCGTGACCGCCACGCCGGTGCCGCGGTGCAACACCCCGCTGGCCAGCTCGTGGACCTGCCCGTCGAGCAGCACGGCCAGGCTCGCGCCGGGGACGTGGTGGTGGTGGCACAGCTCGTCGAGCCGCCGCTGCCAGCGGTCGACGTCGAACCGTCGGTCAGGCGACCTCCGTGCGAGCGGGGGGTGCAGGTCGCTGTCGGCGTTCCAGCTCAGTGTCTCGGTCATGGTGCTTCCCTTCGTGGGCGGTGGCGTCGGCGTCAGAGAACAGCGGAGCGGCACGGCACGTGCCGTGTCGTTCCCTGAGTGCGCTCAGTCTGGTCACGCACGCGGGGGATTGTCAACGGCACGTGCCGTGCCGCTACAGTGGCGGCATGAGCGACGACCGCCGCACCAGGGCCGCCGACCGGACCCAAGCGATCATGCGTACGACGCTGGAGCTGGCGCAGGAGGTCGGCTACGCCAAACTCAGCATCGAGGGTGTCGCGGCCCGCTCGGGCGTCGGCAAGCACACGATCTACCGTCGCTGGCCCTCCAAGGGCGCCCTGTTCCTCGACGCGGTGCTCACCTCCGGCGAACCCGCACTCGACTACCCCGACACCGGCGACATCGTGGCTGACCTGCGCCAACAGATCCACGCGGCCGTCGACCTCCTGGGCCAGCCGCCACTGGGCCCTCTCTACCGGGCCCTGGTGGGCGAGGCCCAGCACGATCCGATGGTCGCCGCCGCGCTCAACGAACGCTTCATCCGCCCCCAGGCGGACCGGACCGTCGCCCGGCTGCGCAGCGCCCAGCAGCAGGGGCAGCTCTCACCCGACTTCGACCTGGACGTGGCCATGGCGATCCTGTCCGGCCCGCTCTACTTCCAGTTCCTCATCACGCAGGAGCCACTGACCCACGAGTACGTCGAGCGCGTACTCGTGGCTCTGCTCGCGGGGATGACGCCACGGCCCTAGATCCGCCCTCACGGCCGCTGGCCGGCAGCCCGGGCGTGCTCAGGCTGCCGGCCAGCGGCCGGACCAACGACGACTTACGGAGACGTCAGTCGGTGATCACCGGCCAGGCGTAGGCGAGCAGGGCGCAGGCGGCACCCAGAAGCGCGAGCGAGACACCCCTCGTGGGCAGCGGCAGGGCAGCGAGCACGATCAGGATGACGGCGACAACGTAGAGAAATGCCTGGACCGACATGGTGCTCTCCTCGATCAGGGGTAGAGGGCGGCTGCCTTCATCCGCCGAGATGCCCCCGGGCGTGATCTCGGAAACCTCCTGCTGATCACGGTTTGGCCCACAGTGGTACGTGCGGCTCGCAGCGCGGTTCCTAGGTCTGAAGGAGAACCGCTTCCGCGCCCACCGGTCGAAAGCCCGCCGCCTGGAAAGCGCGCACGCTGCGCGCGTTGCCGGCGGCCTGCTGGGACCAGACCGGCTGCCCGTCGGGCACCAGATGTCGGGCGGCCGTCGCCAGCGCCCGCCCCAGGCCCCGGTGACGACGCTCGTCGTCGACCTCGATCGCCGCCTCCCAACGGCCGGCCACCCCTCGCCCGAGAACGACCACCCCGCCCTCGGCGGCCCAGACGCGGACGTCGTCACGGCGTCGACGTGCCCTGACCTCGCGGGGATGATCGGCGTCGGCCAGCTCACCCAGTTGCACTGGCGGAGGCCCGGCAAGGCTGCTCGCCACGGTCAGCAGGTCGATCGTGTCCATGGAGCGCCGGGTGCGGTCGAGCAGCGCGCCCAGGAAACGCGGATTCATCGTGGCCGCCAGAGGGTCGCAGTCGACAGTCGCCAGCGTGCGACGTACCCACTGGGGGTCCTCGTCGGTGAACACCACCGAGTGCCCGGTGAAGGCGATGACCCCGGCGTCACGGCGGCTGGGCTGCGGAACCACTGTGGTCCCGCCGTCCGGCGGCGGGAAGTGCCCGTGCGCCGCCGCGTCCAGGATGTCGGCCAACGTGTGGTCCATTGTCGCCCTCTCCTCGGTCCCCGACCGCACGGCTGCCGAGGGGGACGCCCCCTTGCCACCCGCGCGGACCAAACAGTGTTCGGACATCCTCCCGCGTGGGGTACGGCGCTGGGCGCCGCGGTGTCCCAGCCCGCGCTTCGTCAGCCCGTCGGCGCCTGAATCGCGTGGCTGCGGTACCAGATCCGGGGTCGGCCGTCGGCGGCGATGTCGACGTCCGTACGCACCTGGTAGACCTGCTCGATCCGGCTCGTGGTGAGAACCTCGACGGGCGTGCCCGCCGCGACCACCCGGCCGCCGTACAGAAGCACCAGACGGTCGCAGTACTGGGCGGCCAGATTGAGGTCGTGCAGGGTCACCACGACCGTGCTGGCCGACTCGGCGAGAAACCGCAGCAACTCCAGTTGATGCCGGATGTCCAGATGGTTGGTCGGCTCGTCGAGCAGCAGCAGGTCCGGTTCCTGCACCAGAGCGCGAGCCAGGTCCACCCGCTGCCGCTCACCGCCGGAGAGGCTGGACCAGCGCCGCTGCTCGAAGCCGGCCAGGCCGGCCTCTGCGAGCGCGCGCCGCGCCAGGTCCAGATCGGCGGCGCCGACCCCGGCGAGGCGTGGCCGGTACGGGGTCCGGCCCAGCAGAACCACCTCCAGTGCGGACATCTCCACATCGGTGGCCACCTGTTGGGTGACCACCGCGATCCGCCGAGCCAGCGCCCGCCGGGGTATCGCGCCCAACGCGACGTCGTCGAGCAGCACCCGCCCGGAATCGGGACGGGCCAGCCCGGACAGCAGCCGCAGCAGGCTCGACTTGCCGGAGCCGTTCGGCCCGAGCAGCCCAACCGTGGCGCCCGGTTCGGCGGTGAGCGCCACCCCGGCCAGGATCCGTACGCCTGCCACGCCCCACCCGACCCCGTCCGCGTGCAGCCGCGCCGGGTCCGGATCGCCTGTCGCCCGACCGCTGCCTCCCCCGCGCCGGCCGGCGGTGTCCGGCCCGATCATGGCGTACCGGTCCGGCGTCGCATGACCAGCGCGAACACCGGCACCCCGAGCAACGCGGTGAGCACACCCACCGGCAGTTCCTGTGGCGCGAAGACGGTCCTCGCCACGGTGTCCGCCCAGATCAGGAAGATCGCCCCGATCACCGCGCAGGTGGGCAGCAACGTCCGATGCCGGGAGCCGAACAGGAACCGTACGGCGTGCGGCACGGTCAACCCGACGAAACCGATGGCGCCGCTCGCCGCGACCAGCGCAGCCGCCACCAGGGCGGTGACGCTGAACAGCAGCAGCCGGGTACGCCCGGGAGAGAAGCCGAGCGAGCGAGCCGTATCGGTGCCGAACGCGAACGCGTCAAGCGCCGTCGCACTGGCCCAGCAGACCAGCAGGCCGACGCCGACAACCACGGCGCTGAGCGCCACCGACGGCCAGGAGGCCGCCGTCAGCGAGCCGAGCAGCCAGAACGTCACGCTGCGGGTGTCCTGGGTGTGGGCGTCGGAGATCACGATCAGGCTGGTCACCGCGCTGAAGAGCTGCGAGACGGCCACCCCGGCGAGAACGATCCGGGTCGGCTCGCCGGCCCGCCGGCCGGCCAGCAGCAGCACTGCGCCGAACGCGGCCATGCTGCCGACGAACGCGCCGGTGGTCAGGTCGACCGGGCCGGCGCCGATCTGGACTCCGAGTACCAGCACCGCCACCGCGCCGGTCGAGGCGCCGGACGAGACACCGAGCAGGAACGGGTCGGCCAGCGGGTTACGCGTGAGCGCCTGGAGCACCGCTCCGCACACCGCCAGACCGGCGCCGACCAACCCGGCCAACAGCACCCGGGGCAGCCGGAGATCCCACACGATGCTGTCCGGCAGGGCCGGTAGCGGGTGGACCGGCAGGCCCACGTGGCTGGCCACCGCGCGCAGGACGCTGTCGATCGGCAGATCGGCCGAACCCACGCTGACCGCCGCCGCGATGGTGACCAGCAGCAGGAGCAGGGTCAACGGCAGGAGGTACCGACCGGTTCTCGGAATGCCGGTAGCGGGTGGTGACTCCCGTCCCGTCGGCGCGGGCGGACCGCCCGCCGAGGCGAGGGATCGTGCGGCTCGCAGGTTCATCGGCGGGCGAACACCACGTAGTCGTCGAGGTACTGCCAGACCGTGCCGACCTCGGCGAAGCCGGCCGTGCGAAGGGCCGCCAGGTGGAATTCCAGTGAGGCCGGGGCCTGCGGCGGTCGGTCGGCGAACCGCTGTTCCCGCTGGGCGGCCAGCCCGGCCAGCTCCGGGTGTCGGGCCGCCTCGGCGTACCAGGCGGAATAGGTGAGCGCTCCGGCGGCGAATGTCTCCTGCTGCACCTGCGCGTCGTGCCGACCGGCGATGTCGCGCAGGGCGGGCGCCGACTCGTCGTAGCGGAGGTGGTCGGCGTTGAGCAGCACACCACCGGCGGGCAGCAGCCGCGCCGCGGTGGTGTAGACCCGCAGCAGTTGCTCCGGCGCGAGCCAGTGCAGTGCCGTCGAGGTGAGCACGGCGTCGACTCGCCGTCCGGCCAGCGCGTCCTCCCAACCGTCGGCCACCAGGTCGACGTCGTGCACCTCGACCCGTGCGGTGTACCGGTCCAGGGCACGCCGCGCTACCTGTAACAGGATCGGGTCGTAGTCGACCGCGATGGCGGTGGCACGTGGGAACTCGGCAAGCATCCGGTCGCTGATCGCGCCGGGACCGCAGGCCAGATCCAGGATGGTCGGGTCGTCCGGACAGTGCAGCCGCAGCACGTCGGCCATCGCGTCGAACCGCAGGTCGCGGTGGGCCACGTACGCGGACTGCTGGTCGTTCCACAGTTCGAGCAGGCGCCGGGCGGCCGACTGATCCAGTGCCGCGACCGAGGTGCCGGCCGGCGGGGTCATCGTGCGGTCCCGTGCAGGTTGGCGCCGACCAGTTCCGCCGCCTGGACGCTGCGGATCGACGGATCCATCGACGAGCCGGGGACGGTGACGAACCGTCCGGCGACCACCGCGTCCAGCTTCGACGTCACCGGGTTGCGACGCAGGAAGTCGATCTTCGACTGGGCGCTGTCGCCGTCGCCGCCCCTGGTCAGATCGGCCAACACGATGACGTCCGGGTTGCGCTTGGCGATCTCCTCCCAGTTGCCGGCGGGCCACTTCTGGCTGGCGTCGGTGAACGCGTTGCGGACGCCCAGCAGCGAGCTGATCGCGTCCGGAACCCCACCGTGCCCGGCCACGTATGGGGTGTGCGTTCCCGAGTAGTACCAGAGGAGTGACGGGCCGGCGCTCGGCGTGGCCGTCGGTACCGAACCCCGCGCGGCGTCCAACCGACCCTGCTGGTCGTGGATCAGCTTGTCGGCCCGCTCCGGGACGCCGAAGACACCGGCGATGTCGCGGATCTCATCGAAGATCCCGTCGAAGGTGACCGTCTGGGTGGTGTCCGCCGGCTTCTCGCAGGCGAACTCGGACAGGTACGCCGGTACGCCGAGCGTGGCCAGGTCAGCGCGCGGGCCTGCGGCGTCCGGAGCGTACGCGGAGGTGTAGGTCGAGTAGACGAAGTCCGGGTTCGCGGCCCGGACCGCCTCCCGCGACGGGTAGAGCTTGGCCAGCACCGGCACCTTCTCGTACGCCGGGCGCAGCTCGGGCAGCACCGGGTCGGTCTGGTAGCTGGTGCCGACCATCCGGTCGGCGAGACCGAGGCTGAGCATGATCTCGGTGGCGTTCTGTTCCAGCGCGATCGCCCGCTGGGGTGGCGCGGTGATGCCGACGGACAGTCCGCAGTTGGTCAGGTGGACCGGGGCGGCCAGGTGGCCCTGCGCGGCCGGTGTGGCGGCTCCACCGTCGGAGCACCCGGCGGCGGCCAGCACCAGACACAGGCCAACCTTAACGGAAACGGTTTTCATAAGCGGGAACATATCAACAGCGCCTCGGCGGCCTGGCAGGCGGGGGTGCGGTGCGCCAACCTGCGCGGACTCCGCCGGGCGTTCCGGCCACAGCCCGGCCAGGTCGACGCCGACGCAGTCAAGGGTGTGACCCAGCTTCCGGGTCACACCCTTGACGCACCCACCGGCCGGACGGCGCACCGCTGACGGTCGCCGCCCCCGACCTAGGGTCAGCAGCCGACCCGGCTGGACCCCACGGCGACGTCGTCGTACCAGAGGGTGTCGGCTCCGCCGCCGTAGCTCTCCCAGCCCAGCTTCAGGTCGGTGAGCTGCGGCCGCCAGGTGCGGTTGTACCACTGGCCGTCGATGTCGTGCGTCGGCGAGCCGTCAGCGGTCAGCCCGGCAATGGCGGCGCCGTCCACCCAGGTACGCAGCTGACCGGCGGCACCGTCCACCATGAACTCGACGCAGGTCCACCGGTTGGTGGGTAGCGGCAGGCTCTGCGCCACCCCGGCCGGGCTCTGCTCGGGCAGGGTCGCGTCGTCGGAGGCGCGGTTCCACTGCAACGCGCCGTTCTGGCCACCCAACCGCAGGTCCTTGTTGCTGTCGGCGGCGTCGGCCATCGCCATCATCGTGGTGTGTTCGGTGGGCTGGGCGGTGGTGTGCCGGACCCAGATCCGGCCGTAGCGGACGTTGCCCACACCGCTGAGGTTCTTGGTGGACCTGATGAAGACGTGGTTGCAGTACCCGGCGGCACCGTTGATCCGGACCGACCGGCTGCCGCTGTGCGTGGTGGCCGTGTCGATGGTGGCGGTACCGGCGCCGGAACAGTCCGGGCTCACCACGGCCCAGTCACCGGACGGCGTCGAACCGCTCTGGCTCTCGAAGCCGTCGCAGAGCACCGCGCCGGCGCACCCGGTCGGCGGCTCGGTGGTAGGCGGCGGGTCGGTCGGCGGCGGGTCGGTCGGCGGGGGGTCGGTCGGCGGGGGGTCGGTCGGCGGGGGGTCGGTCGGCGGCGGGGTCGTCGGCGGTGGGGTGGCGCCGTTGCACGGGACGCCGTTCAGGCTGAACCCGGTCGGCGCGCCAGCACTGGAGGCGTACGTGCCCTGCAACCCGAACTCGGTGGAGCCGCCGGCCGGGATACTGCCGTTGTACGACGCGTTGCGGGCGGTCACCGTCGATCCGGACTGGCTGACCGTGGCGTTCCAGCCGCTGGTGACACGCTGGTCCCCGGCGTACGTCCAGGTGACGGTCCAACTGGAGACGGCGGTGTCCCCCGGGGAGACCTTGACGGTGGCGGTGAATCCGCCGGGCCACTGGTTCGGCGTGTAGTCGACCCGGCAACCCTGGGCGGCTGTGGCCGGGCCGGTGAGCACTGCCGCTCCGGTGGTGGTCGCGGCGGTGGCCAGCGCGGCGACGACCAGCAGGGTCGCGGCGGGGCGGGCACGGAAAATCGTCATGAAGGGTCCTTCTGCCATCAAGCTGAGCGGAGGCGGTGCGGCGGCGCGTCCTGGACGGACGCGGTGCGGCAACGTGCCCTGGATGCGGCGCGGCGGTGCGCCACAGCGACCGGTCGCGCGTACGACCGAAATGCCCGGCTCGGGGTGGACCTGTCAGTCGCCGACGGCCCGGTCCCCCGGACCCCGGCGGCGCCCACCCTCAATCTATTGACGAATGCCTATTGAATCAAGCGCGGGCGACACTCCCCTGCGGCATCGATCTTGCACGTCCAGTTTTCGGCATAGGCTGGATGCCCCTTGCGTCGGGACAGCAAGTGCAAGATCGCAGCGCAGGGACATGTTTCCAGGGCTGCTTGCAACCTCCGGGCGGGCGGGCCGAAGTCGTACGGCCGTGACAGTCAGCGCAGAGAGCAGAGCGGCGACAGAACGAGTCGCACTCGCGTCACCGACTCAGGCGGTCGCCGGGCGGAAGTCCATGCCGTTGGTGCCCGGAAACAGGCCAGCGCGGTAGCTCATGTCGGCGTCCTCGTCGACCTCGAAGCCGATGACGGCGCGTGTGAATGGCACGTCGACGTACACCGTGACGGCGATGTCGGCCAGCCACCTGTCGAGTGGGGCGCGCCAGGTCAGCGACTCGACGCCGCTACGGTGATCGAAGGGGAAGCCGCCGGTCCTCTCGTCCGCCCGGGCGAGCGCACCGAGCGGAAGGTACAGCTCCAGGCTGTCGATGCCCTCGCACCTGGTGGTGTAGCTGCCACACACCACCCGCCCACCCGACGGCAGAGTGAGCGTCCCGCGCAGGTGCCCGTCCACTGCGAACGCGTCCGCGCCGGGGGTCACCTCGACCAGGTCAGCCCCGACGCGGCACTCGTCGACGTCGGCGGCCCGCCACAGGGAAGCCACGGCCCGATCGAGTCGGGCGTCATCGGCTGCACCGAGGATCAGGATCAGCTCGTAGAACCCGCCAGTCCAGTTCTCGGGATCTCTCAGGTCATCGGTGGCGGCCACTCCTTGACGATCCACCATGGCGACTGCGGTGTCAGGCGGATAATCACGGAGTCCCGATCATCCGAGTTGGAGGTGTGCATGCGCGTCATCCGCATTCTGCCCAACCTTCCGGTGGCTGACGTCAGCGCCGCGAAGGGCTTCTACACCGACTTTCTCGGTTTGAGCACCGAGGCGTTCAGCCTGGGCTGGGTGGCCCGCTACACCTCGTCCGACCCCGACGTGGCAGTGCAGCTCGTCTCCGGCGACGCGACCGCACCCGAGGACTCGGTGATCAGCGTGCAGGTCGACGACGTGGACGCCGCCTATGCCGAGGCACAGCGGCTCGGCTACGAGATCGTGCACCCGCTCACCACCGAGCCGTGGGGCGTGCGACGGTTCTTCGTCCGCGACCCGGACGGCAACGTCATCAACGTGGCGGCGCACCGCTCCTGAGGCGATCCGGACAATCCCGAGGGATTGACCCTTACCGACGGCCGATGTTAACTGCATATCAACGATGTGGATCGATGTTCATCCGGTTGGTGTCAAGCCAGCCTGGTGGCATCACTCCGCGTCGTCTCGACATCGCCCTCGTTTCGGCGGACGTGGGCACACCGGGCACTTCCTCACAAGGAGCCCTGCATGCGCAGACGCGCCATCAGCACGCTCGCCGTCGCCGTCGCCACCGGACTCACCCTCGCCGCCGGGGCGGTGACGGTGGCCTCGACCCCGGCCGAGGCCGCACCGCTGGGCAAGGTCCTGGTCTTCTCCAAGACCGCCGGCTTCCGGCACTCCTCCATCCCGAACGGCATCGCCGCCATCCAACAACTCGGCGCGGCGAACGGCTTCACCGTCACCGCCACCGAGGACGCGGCCACCTTCACCACTGCCAACCTCGCCCAGTACCAGGCGGTGGTCTTCCTCAGCACCACAGGTGACGTGCTCGACGCCGGCCAGCAGGGCGCGTTCGAGGCGTACGTGGCCGCAGGTGGCGGCTTCGTCGGAGTGCACGCCGCCGCCGACACCGAATACGACTGGCAGTGGTACGGCGGGCTGGTCGGCGGGTACTTCGCCTCGCACCCGGCCACCCAGCAGGCGACCGTACGCGTCGAGGACCGCTCCAACGCCTCCACCGCGCACCTGCCGTCGACCTGGACCCGCACCGACGAGTGGTACAACTACCGGACCAACCCCCGCTCCGCGGTGAAGGTGCTGGCCAACCTCGACGAGTCGTCGTACACCGGTGGGTCGATGGGTGGTGACCACCCGATCACCTGGTGCCACAGCTACGGCGGCGGACGCTCCTGGTACACCGGCCTCGGCCACACCGAGCAGAGCTACGCCGACCCGAACTTCACCCGGATGCTGCTCGGCGGCATCCAGGTGGCGGCCGGGGCGGTGGCGGCCGACTGCCGGTCGGAGCCCGGCTACACCCCGCTGTTCGACGGCAGCCAGGCCAGCCTCGGGCAGTGGCGGCAGGCGGGTCCGGGCGGCTTCACAGTGGCCGACGGCACCCTCACGTCGAACGGTGGCATGGGGTTGCTCTGGTACCCGGTGCGCACCTTCGCCAACTACTCATTGAAGGTCGACTGGATGATGCCGGGCGACGACAACGGCGGGGTCTTCATCGGGTTCCCCGATCCGCAGGGCGACCCGTGGGGCCCGGTCGCCGCCGGTCACGAGATCCAGATCGACGCCACCGACGGCGACCCGACACGCACCACCGGCAGCGTCTACAGCTTCCAGGCACCCAACCAGGCCACCCGCGCGGCGGCGCTCAACGCGCCCGGCTCGTGGAACACCTACGAGATCGGGGTGCACGGCCAGCGGGTCGAGATCTGGCTCAACGGCGTCAAGATCAACGATTACGTCAGCGGCCGGTCCATCACCAACGGCTACATCGGGTTGCAGAACGACGGCGCCGGGATGGACATCAACTACCGCAACGTGCGGATCAAGACCGACGGTCCGAGCGAGCCGCCCGCCACCGACCTGGCCCAGGGCCGGCCGGTCACGGCCTCCAGCGTCGAGCCGGGCAGCGCGCACGCGGCGGCCAACGCCGTGGACGGCAACACGACCACCCGCTGGGGCAGCGCGTACGCCGACCCGCAGTGGATCACCGTCGACCTGGGGGCCTCGTACGCGATCAACCGGGTGCGGCTGGCCTGGGAGACGGCGCACGCGCGGGCGTACCAGGTCCAGGTGTCGCCGGACAACGTGACCTGGTCGCCGCTGCACAGCACGACCGCCGGTGACGGCGGCGTCGACGACCTCACTGTCACCGGCACCGGCCGCTACCTGCGGGTGTACGGCACCCAACGCGCCACCCAGTGGGGTTACTCGCTGTGGGACCTCAACGTCTACGGCACCGCCGCCGGCGGCAGCCTGCTCTCCCGTGGTCGGCCGGTCACCACGTCCAGCGTGGAGCCGGGCAGCGCGCACGTGGCGGGCAACGCCGTGGACGGCAACGCCACCACCCGCTGGGGCAGCGCGTACGCCGACCCGCAGTGGATCTCGGTGGACCTCGGGGCGTCCCGCACCCTCGACCGGGTACGGCTGACCTGGGAGGCGGCGTACGCGCGCTCGTACCAGATCCAGGTCTCCCCGGACAACGTCACCTGGTCGCCCGTGCACACCACGACCACTGGCGACGGCGGCGTGGACGACATCGCCATCTCGGCCACCGGCCGCTACCTGCGCGTCCAGGGCACCCAGCGGGCCCTGCCCGCGTACGGCTACTCGCTGTGGGAGCTGGAGGTGCACGGCAGCTGAGCGCGAGCCCTGGCTCACGTACAAGTAGCGAGCGGACCGGGCCCGTGTCTGTTCGGATCGTTAGCTCGTGTCCCACCTTGATGGATCGCGGCCGACTCGGGGGCACAAACCGTGCCCCCGAGTCGGCGCGACAATCGGCAGCCCGCTACCGGCGGCCGGACTTGACGCTCACCTCTACTACTGGTCAGGCGGGTACGAACTGCCACTGCTGGTTGGTCCCGCCGTTGGCGGTCCACTGCACGACCTGCGCCCCGTCACTGGTCGAGGCGGCCGAGACGTCGGCTACCAGTCCGCTACTGCGGGCGACGATGGTGTAGTAGCCGTTACCGGTGGGCCGCAGGTACCACATCTGGTTGGTGCCGCCATTGGCCGACCACTGCTGCAGTTGCAGGCCCGTCGTGGTGCTGCCGGCGTTGACGTCGAGCATCTTTCCGGAGGCGGTGTAGCGCAGGGTGTAGGCGTCCTGGGTGGTGCTGATCGTCCAGGTGGGGGTGCCGCTCTGCTGGACCGCCTTGGCCCCGTCGGCGGTGGAGTTGCCGGCGATGGCGAGGGGCTTGCCGCTGTTGCGGTTGACGATGCGGTAGGTGCCTGCTGCGGGCCCGGTTCCGCCACTTCCGCCGAGGTTGAGGTACTCGACCGCGTCGGTGAAGACGGTGCTGCCGGACTTCGTGGTCGACAGTTGCAGGTACACGCGGCTACCGGTGGCGGGGGCGGTGAAGGACACCGGTTGGGTGACCCGTGAGCCGAGTGGGATGGTCAGGTTGCTGCTGCCGGACGCGACGACCGCGCCGGTCGGGCTGTCGAGCCGGGCGGTCCAGGCGAAGTTCACCGAGGTGTTGGTGAAGTCGTCGTTGAACACGGTGATGTTGCGGGTCACCGTGGCGTTGCGGGCGTAGGTGGGTACCGCCTGCGCCAGCGGGAAGCTGCCGTTCGAGTCCGAATTGCCGGAGGCGGACCAGTACGGGAGGTCGACCGCGGCCACCGGGTTGAACGCCGCCTGCACGCGCTGGATCTGCGGGTTGCTCCACGGGTCGGGCAGGTTGTCGACGCCGTAGATGGGGTGACCACCCTCCTCCGGGGTGAAGTCGGTGCTCCGCACGCCGGGCACGACGCTGGCCCAGGCCGACAGCAGCGTGTACGGACGCAGGTCGGTGGCGCCCTTGCCGCGCTTGGCCAGGGTTGCCGTGGCGAACCACTCGAAGCCCTGCTTGTTGTTGCATGCCGGCCAGATGTACTCGCCCTCGCCGTCGGGCCGCCCATTCACGGTGATCAGGCCCTCGCCGTACCTGCCGAAGCCGTCGACGTAGTGCGGGATCACCGCGAAGTTGGCGTACGTCATCCCGGGATACAGGCTGACATTCCCGCCGACGCCCACCTCGACAATGATCGGCCGGGTGCCGTCGGCGCCGTTCATCGCCGCGTACAGGTCCTTCTCGAACTGCTCGGAATCCTGGCCGCTCTGGTTCGGCTCGTTGTTCTGACTCCAGCGGATGATCGCGGGGTGGTTGCGGTCGCGCAGGACCAGCGCACGGGCGTGGTTGATCATGTTGTCGCGCCCGACGGAGTTCTGCCACTCCTGCGAGGACTGGGAGCCGCGAATCGCGACCTCGTCGATGATCATCAGGCCCATCTCGTCGGCGACATCCAACATGTACGGGCTGCCGGGCTCCTGGTGGATGCGCACCACGTTGTAGTTCAGCCGCTGGTAGTTGTCCACCGCCTGCGGCCAGCCGCCGTTGCCGGACGACGGGGGCAGGAAGCCGGGCAGGGTGTGGTACGCGTCGCCCTTGCCGCCGTTGTTGATCCGGTCGTAGTCGGCACCCTGGAGGTTGTCGCCGCGGAAGTTCACGCGCACACCGTTGAGGTAGTAGTAGTCACCGTTCTGGGTGGCCTCCCGGAACCCGAACCGGTACTCGGCGTCGCTCGTCCGGCCGTCGTCGGTGACGGCATGCACCGTCAGCCCGTGCAGCTGCGCCCGGTACCCCGACCGGTACGGCACGTTGGGCCACCAGTACGAGGTGCTGTCGAGGTTCCACGCGACCGGCCCGACGGTCACGGTCACGGTCGAGCGGGCCGCCACGGTGACCGTGCGGCTGGGCAGTGCCGGGTAGCTGAAAGCCGTTCCGTTGTTCGACGACAGCGACCCGGTCAACGTCACCGACCGGGAACTGCCCGACGTGTTCCGCACCGTCACGTCGTAGGTCATTGTCTTGTTCGCCACCGACGTACGAACGAATGTGTCGCTGACGTACACCGCCGGGTACACCCGCAGGAACGCTGACCCGAAGATCCCCTGCGGTATCGCCTCGGACCACGTGGCGGCGTCGGGCACCAGGTACCGGCCGTTGGATGCCTTCAACGCGCCGCGGCCCTTCACGTTCACGCTGATCGTGTGGGTGGTGCCGGGCGCCGTGTACGCGCTGATGTCGAAGTTCGACGGGGTGAACGCCGTCGTCTGGGTGGCGACCACGCGGCCGTCGACCGACAGTGTCGCCTGGTGGTTGACGGCGCCGAACTCGATCCAGGTCGACTGCGGCTGCCCCGAGTCCGGCACGGTGATGCTGCGCGAGTACACCGCCTCGTTCACGTCGGTGAAGCCCTGCTTGTACCAGCCGCCACCAGGTACCGCGATCGTGGTCGCCGCCCGACCCGCGGGCGTGAAGTTCCACGTCCCGGCCAGGTCGACCGAGGTGATCGCGGCGTTACCGGCCGCCACACCGTCAAGTCCGGCGGCCGCGACACTCTGCGTCGCGGCCAGGGCCGACCCGGGGGGCGCCAGGGTCAGGCCACCCAGCGTCAGGGGCAGGGCGAGCGCCACGGTCGCGGCCAGCCCTCTGGCCAACGCCGACAATCGGCCACCCCAGCGGACGTTCGTACGATGCACGGTTACCTCCTGTGACTCGTCCGCCAGCTCCGCAACACCGGTTCAGGGCACAGCCTCAAGGCCGAGACTCGAATCGATTCGACGAATGTGCCGGCGTCGCCGACCACCCGGGAAGGATGGCTGCGGCCCAAATACATAGATATATGTATATATAGGTGTATCGAGCGTGAAGTCAAGGTTTCGAGACGGTTACTTCCTGCTCCGGACGCCTCGCAGGCTTCGAGTGGCCGCCGATGAGTACGACAGTTCCGGAGTGCTAGGAAATCACGCTCAGGCATTCGTGTCCCCGGCCCACCGACGCGGCACCGATCGAGTAGCGAACCGATTCGCCTCCGCGCGGCGCCCGGCAGCGTGACACGCTGAAGGCGTGGACAGCACTGTGGTCCTCGGTGAAGTCGGCGGGCGGCCCGACCTGACTTGTCCGGTTCCAAAATGGAGTTAGGGTGCTGCTAAGGGACGTGCTTCACCAGCGTCACGGGCGGGTTACGGCTCTTGATGGCGCGTGCCTGATTGCGTAGACATGACTGCGCAATCATACAAGACTATGGCCGGCGATGGGAGGTGCCGTGACGCGACTGGCGAGGCCGGGTGGAAGCCCTCCGACGCCGCGCAGCGTGGACGTCGCGCGGCTGGCCGGCGTCTCCCAGAAGACGGTGTCCAGGGTCCTCAACGACGAGCCGTATGTCTCGGCCGACGTGCGCCGGCGGGTCCTGGACGCCGCCGCGGAGCTCGGCTACCGGCGCAACCAGGCGGCCCGGGCGCTGGCCTCCGGGCGGACCCGGTCGATCGGCGTGGTGACGCTCGGCAGCGCCTTGTACGGGCCGGCGTCGTGGCTCATGGGCATCGAGCGGGCGGTCCAAAAGGTGGGCTACACGCTGCGGGTGGCCACCACGATCGAGGGTGACCCGGGCGGCATCGCGAGCGCCCTGGCGTCGCTGCTGGACCAGGGCGTGGACGCCGTCGTCATCTCCGAGCCGATCGACGAGGGCGTCGGCCTCATCAGCGTCGACGTGCCGGTCCTGGTCCTCGGCGCGCCGCCCACCTTCGCCGCGCCGCAGGTGGTGACCGCCAGGGTCGGCGCGGGCCGGCTCGCGCGGGCCGCGACCGAGCACCTGCTGGAGCTGGGGCACGCGACCGTCCATCACCTGGCCGGCCCGCAGCGGTGGTATTCGGCACGGGACCGTCTCGCCGGCTGGCGCGAGGCGCTGCGAGCCCACGGCGCGGACGAGCCGCCGGTCGTCGAGGGCGACTGGTCGGCCGCGTCCGGCTACGCGGCGGGCCGGGAACTGGCCGGCGACGGCACCGTGACCGCGGTGTTCGCCGCGAACGACGACATGGCGATCGGTCTCATCCGCGCGCAGCTCGAGGCCGGACGCCGGGTGCCCGAGGACATCAGCGTCGTCGGGTTCGACGACATCCCGGTCGCCGCCTACGTCACTCCCCCGCTCACCACCGTGCGGCAGCCGTTCGACGAGGTCGCGCGGCAGGGCCTCGCGCTGCTGGTACAGGTCATCGAGAAGCCGGGCGTCGAGCTTCCACCGGCGGCCGACCAACCGGTCGAGCTCGTCGTCCGCGCCTCGACGGCGCCACCACTGCCCCTGCCGATCCCGGAACGTGGCCGCCGAGCGAGCCGTCGCTGAACCTTCTGAAACACGCCTTAGCGCAGTTCCACGATCCTGGCCCGGGTGTTGGCTGGCGCATCGGGGTGACCGCGCTCGACGTCGGCCCGGACGTCGGCGACGGTCTTGCCGGCCAGCTCCCGCCGCCAGGCCAGGTCGGCGCCCCGCATGGCGTGGGCGAACGCGCAGGACTGTCGATAGTCGACGCCCGCGTGCTCGCCCGGCCCCCTGCTGAGGATCTGGTCGCACTGGAACAGTTCCTCCGGGCCCTCGATCGCGGCCACGATGTCCAGGAGAGAGATCGCCGCCGGGGCCCGGGCCAGTCGGAAGCCGCCGCGCGGCCCCGAGGTCGACGTCAGGATTCCGGCCCGAACCAGGGTCTGGAGCTGCTTGTTCAGGTACGCCGGCGGCAGCTCGTAGAACGCGGCGAGGGTGCTGGTCGGCACCGGGGCATCCAGCCAGCTCAGGTTGAGGCACGTGTGGAGGGCCCATTCGACGCCCTGGCTCATCCGCATGGTCCTGGACTCTACCTGTCCAGAATCTGGGACATCGGACACGATCGCTAGCGCCGACGGATCCTGGACATCTAGTGTCTAGATATCGACGCACGATCAAGGAGCCGACAATGACTTTGGTACGCGCAGCCCAGGCAGAGGTTCTCGACAGCGACCCGGCCAGCGTGATCACGCTGCTCCTCGACCCCGAGCACACCGGCGGCGCCCTGACCAGCAACCGCACCCTGCTCAAGCACGGCACCGACGGTGCGCCGCCACACCTGCACACCCACTCCGGTGAGCTGTTCTTCGTGCTCGACGGCGCCCTCGAGATGCTCGTCGGCGACGAACTGCACACCCTCCACAAGGGAGACGTGGTCTTCGTCCCGGAGAACACCCCGCACGCCTTCGCCCCCGCCGACGGCCGGAACGCCGACTTCCTCGTCGTGATCACCCCCGGCAAGCCCCGGTTCGACTACTACCGACTGCTCGACAAGGTGCACCAGGGCGAAGCCACCTGGCAGGAAGTCGGCGAGACCCAGGACCGCTATGACAACCACTACGTTGACAGCCCGTTGTGGGCTGGCCGACGCGGCTGACCGGCCCGACCTGTTCGTGCAGAAGTTGCCCCGTCGGCGCGGGTGGTCCACACCGACGGGGCAACGACTGTGGCGCTACCTCTTGGCGATCCTGATCGTCGCGCTGCGGTAGTTGTTGCGCCTGTCGCTCTTCGTCGGATCGTAGTTCTTCTCGATGTTGCCGGCGCTGTCGACCGAGAACCAGTTGAACGTCGTCGTCTCGGTCACGTGGAACACCTGCCCCGGCTCGCGGAACTCGGTCGCCGCGTAGCGGGGCGACTCGAGGGTGGGCCGGCTACCGTCGGTCGTGTAGTAGATGGTCGCCGGCTCGCTGGTCTCGAAGCGCACGTCGACGGGCCCGGAGTAGCGCCCCGCTCCGGGGACCAACTGGGACGTCGGGTTCTTGTTGTCCCTGCCCCAGTCCGCCGCGACCCGGAACATCTCCATGATCCCGTTGGCGTACTCCATCGTCTCCGCGTGACCACTGACGAGCTCGGGGTTTCCGTCCCACTCCGGCTGGAACGAACCGCCCTGCCAGTCGCCAGTGGCCGGGTTGTAGACGGAGCCGCCGACCTCCCAGCCGAACGCGTAGATCCCGTAGGTGTGGTAGAGGTCCTCGCGTACGTTGCCCGCCGAGGAGTAGAGGACGTCGGACGAGCCGCCGACGTTCTCCGGCGTGACGACGGTTTCCCGGTGCGCCTTGACCTGCGACAGGATCCGGGCCGCGGACTGCCAGTAGAACGCCTCGTCACCCAGCGGCGGACGCGGCGTGGTGATCCGGCCGTCCGCGATGTAGGCGCCCGGCTGCCAGAAGAGCTGACCACCGTTGGAGTGCACCGACATCATGAACTTGATGTTCTTGTACTTCTCGACCAGCCAGATGATGTTCTTCGACTCGGGCTCGGACAGCTCCTCCGGCCCCTGGTAGGTGTCGCTGACGCAACTGGTCGACGCTCCCGCGTAGCCGTCGTGCCCCGACCCGACCCGGTAGTTCCGGTTCAGGTCCACGCCCCAGGAGTTGCGTCGACCCGGATCGGCGTTCGCGTCCGGGCAGTGGTTGGTCAGGTTCCGGCGCTGGGAGGCGAAGTTGTAGAAGCTGTAGTTCGCCCCGTCGGGATTGTTCGACAGGATGAAGAAGACGTCGGTGTTCTCGACGATCTTCTTCGTCTCCCGATCGGACCGGTAGTTGTGCACCAGACGTTCGGCGGACTCCAGACTCGTCGTCGCCGGCACCCACTCCCGGGCGTGGTCCTGCGCCTGGATGAGGACACCGGGTTTCTTCCCGTCACGGTGCTTGCCGATCCGCAGGACCGGGATCGTCACCGGGCCTCGCGGCACCTCCCCCGCCGGCGCCCCGACACGCTTCTGGTCGAGGAAGTCGGTCAGCGCGACAGGCCCAGCCGTCGGCGCGACGACCCCGGTGCCCGCATTGGTGCGGTACGGGTGCGACCTCTCGATGAGCCCCGCGGAGCGGGTCCGCAACGCCTCGGCCACCTCGGCAGCCGTACTCGCCGGCGCGCCGGAGGCATCGGTGCCGAGCAGGACACGGACCGCCTTGCCACTGACCTCCACCTCCAACGGAAGGTCCGGGTCGGTGCGGCCCACAAAGTCCACAGTGATGTCGTTGCCGCCCTCGTGACCCCATGCCGTCGAGGTGACGACGACCGCCGCCTGCCCCGTGCCGCCGATCTGGGCCTGCGCCTTGCGTTGGTACCCGTTCGTCTGGTTCGGCAGGTAGACGATCTCGGCGATGTCCGGGTACTGGCGGGCGATCTCCTTGGCGCGGCTGTAGAGCTGCTGCGGGTGCCGGTAGCCGTCCACGAAGTCCGACTTGTAGGACGGGTTCGCCGTCAGCGGCGGCGGGGCGTCCTCCAACCAGTTGGAGACGACACCTGTCGCGACGCCACCTGTGGAACTCGTCAGCCTGATCTTGTTCGGGCGTACGTCGAGCTTGAACAGGTTCCGGTGGAACATGTACTGCCCGGAGTCGACGAACCGGCTCATCGTCCGGGCGAAGCCGAACGGCGTGCCCCTGCCCGAGTCGTTCTCCAACTGCATCCCGACGATCGGGTCCGCCTGCTGCCCCTCGGTGGTCCGCGCCTCGACGTAGAGGAAGCCCTGCCCCTTTGTGGTGAACCAGTCGGCGCGCACGACGCGTACCGTCGCCTCGTGGTTCGCCGGCTGGGCCGCCCGCGCGCTGGCCGCGCCGATGCCGCCGTCGGCCTCGTCGCTCCAGGCGAAGCCGGCGTCGTCGTCGAGCACCTCGACGCCCATCGCCCTGAGTTCGGTGACCTGCTCGGCGGTCACCACCGCCTCGCCCTCGATGCCGTTCGGCACGCGCCGGAGGCCGTGTTCGAGGTCGAAGCCGGCCGCGGCCACCCGGTCCAGCATGTCGGCGCCGGTCAGCCTGAGGTGTACGAGGCGTACCGACTCACGATCCTCGGGCTGGGATTGGCTGGCGGCGGCTGGCGGCCCCGTGGGATCCGCGCCCGCAGGGCCGGTCGTCACGAGGATGCTGCCCACCAGGGTGGACAGCGCGAGCAGCGCGATGCGCCGTTGTGATCGCCGCATTCCCCCTCCTTCTGCCTACGACGGGTGATTGCCGGCGGACCGGTCCGGTGAGCGTATGCGCGTTCGCGGATTCAGTGCTTCACGTCGATCGAATTTGAGCATTCCTTGAGCCCTGGGCCGCCGGTCCCCCGGCAGAGGGAGCACCTCCCCTTCTGTCGGGGAGGAGAGCTGAGCCGCAGCCGGCAATCGTAGGTCCATGGATGTCGTTGAAGTACCGACCCGCGCCAGAGCGTGGGCGCTGGCGTGTGCCGTGTTCGTCGTCGCTGCGGTGGCTCAGCGGCTCTACTGGATCGCGGGCGGCCGGTGGGGGTACACCGCCTGCGACCGCACCGATCTGGTCGATCCGGCGGGCGGGTGCGGCGCGGACCAGGTCGTGGCGTTGCCGTTCTGGTCGGGGTGGGGAGCGGTGGGGGTCGGCGTCGCCCTCGTGGTGGTGCTCGTGTGCACGGTCCGGTTACCCGGCCGCTGGGCGACCGCCGGCAGCTGGGCCGCCGCCGCGCTGCTCCTGGTGGTCGCGTTCCCGCTGCACCTGGTCTTCGAGGTCCCGGCGGCGTTGGCGGGACGGCCCTCGGACTGGCGTGACCTCGGAGCCCGGCTCGCGTTGGTGGTCGGTGGCGCCCTGTTCGCCGGGCTCGCGAACGCGTCCGGCCCGCGGCGCGGACCGGCCGCCGTCGGCTACCGGCCGGTGCCGCGGTGGACGCGCCGCTGGGCGTACGTCGCGGTCACGCTGCCCGTGGTCGGCTGGGCCGTGCCCCATGGGCTGTGGGTGCTCGGCGTTCCGGTCGGCATCTCCGCGCGGGAACTGAACGACATCGAGCAGAACCTCTCCACGGCGACGGGGTTGGCGATCACGCTCGTCCCGCCGCTCGCCGGCCTGCTCGTTCTCGGGCTGGTGCAGCGGTGGGGGCAGGAGTTTCCGCTCTGGGTGCCGGGTCTACGCGGTCGACAGGTGCCAAGGCGGCTGGCGGTGATCCCAGCCGGCGTGGTGGCGCTGACGCTTGTCACCTACGGCGTGCTGAGCGTCGCGGTGCTCGTCGGCCACCTGCTCGCGGGTGACACGCGCTGGTCCGACGTGTGGGACGGATGGGCCGTCACCGCGACGCTGCTGGTGTTCCTCGGTTGGGGAGTGTCGTTGGCCGTCACCACCACCGGCTACGCCCTCGCCACCTCGGCCGACACCTCGATGACCGACCTCGCAGGATCGGGGCGTCCATGAGCCCCACCGACTCGACCCGCGTCTCGACCACCGCCCCGCCGCCCTGGGCGATCTGGGCCGCCTACGCCGTCCCGCTCTGCGTCCTGCCGTCCGCACTGTGGCGACTGTCGTTGGTGTTCACCGACGACACCACCACGCGCTGGTACATGATCTTCCTCTCCGCCGTGTCGATGGCGCTGGCCCTGTTGACACTCGGGCTGGTGCACCGGTGGGGACAACGACTTCCACACTGGGTGCCCCGCCTCGGGGGCCGTCCCATCCCGGCGCGTCCGGTCGTGCGCGTCGCGCTGATCGGCGGCTGGTCGCTCGTCGCCATCTGTGTCTACTTCCTCCTGAACCACAGGTTCCACCTCGTGCAGAGCGGATGGGTAGGCATCGGCGACGACGAACCGGTGCACCCGACTCCCGGTTGGGAGGTGTTCCGCTACTACGCCCCCATGCTCGCGTGGGGCCCGCTCGTCATAGCCGTGGCCGCCGACTACCGCCGGCGCGCAACCATCATTCGGAGACTGGAGAAGCCATGAGAATCCGCAGGTTACTTGTCGCCATGCTCGCCGGGGCCGTGCCGGCGTCGGTGTGGAACCACTGTCACAGGGGCGGCCAGGCGTTGGCCAGCAACTGACGGAAGTGCGCCGGGAACCACTCCCCCAGCGGCGGGGCACCCGGCATCGCGCCGGTGTCGTACGTGGAACCGCGAGGCGGCAGGTAGTACGGATCGCACATCGGCTCGTACGGCTGGCCGGCATTCGGGCTGCCACTGGTGCCATCGGACTCGCCGGGCGGCTTGACCCAGACGTAGGCATCGATGCCTAGTTCCGGCTCGGCGACTGGACGCTGCCCGAGGCCCGCGCCCCTCTGGTTGCACCAGTTCCCGATCGCTGCTCGCCTGTCGATCCGGCTGCCGTCGACGTAACTGTTCAGATTGCCCGAGGACGCCGGGCCGGCGGGTCGGTTCGGACCACCCCAGCCGTTGCGCGAGGTGTCGACGACGACACCCGCGTCCGGCGAGAAGCCCGCCTGCGTCAACAGCCCTCGCAGGTGTCGCGCGTAGGGCACCTCGTCGATGAACGGGTTCCAGTCGACCCACTTCGACTGGTACACCGGTTGGCCGTTGATGACATCGTCGACGCGGAAGTACTCCTCGTGCAGCACCGAGTAGTTCGCGGTGTTGGCCACGAAGCCATGGACGTCGGCCACAGTGCTACCGGCGGTGGTCGCGGCCTGCGACAGCAGCGCAGTCAGCGGACCGGAGTCCTCCGGCCAGCCGACTTCGGCGTGGTGACTGATGTCGAGGTACGAGTAGACGTTGGACAGGGCGCCGAGCCGGGCCAGGGCGTACCCGATCCCGTGCTGATAGGTGCCGCGCGCCAGCGCCTCGTCACAGGCCGGGGTGGCCGCGTACCGGTTGCCGGTGTTGACGACGAGGTCGGGCAGCGAGTTCGGCTCGACGAAGGCGACGATCCGCAGGTCAGCGTACTGAGGTGCAGCGAGGATCTCGACAATAGGATCGATGAACTCCGCCCGGTACCGGGCCAGGTCCCCGATCGACAGCTCACCCTGCGGGGCCCGCCGGCCGCAGTCGCGGGCCGGCAGGTTGTACAGGGTCAACTGGACGAGGTCGGCGCGCTGTTCCACGGCTGCGTCCAGGTGCGCACGCAGGCCCATCGTCCCGTCGGCTCCCTCGATCCTGGCGATCCGGTCCAGCCAGACCGCGGTCGGCTCGCCGGCGACCGCGTCGCCACCGGGCTCCACGACGGCACGGTCGACCCACTCGGGATTGACGTAGACCTGGGCTCCGACGTAGGGGTTGGCCAGCCGGTGCGGCGGATCGGTCGCGTTGGCCGGACCGGCGGCGGCGAGCACCCCCACGACGAGGACGGACACGGCGGCGGAGAGGAACGGACGAACCCGGGCGGGTACGCGTCCCCGACGTGGCACGGTCATTGGTAGCCCCCTCAGTACCATGGCCGAGAGTCCTGCCAATGATCTATGAGTTTCGATCTGTTGAGACTACGCCGTAACGGGGTCGGACCGCGGCCCGCACCATGACGGGAGGGCTGACGGTCAGAAAGTGGCGATCGGGTTGACCGGGCTGCCGGACGTGCCGGCGAAGCGGACCGGCGCTACTGCCAGGTGAAAGTCCCACTGGCCGAGCTCGGTGGCCGTCGTGGCGCACGCCTCCAGGTCGCAGTTGTCGAGCATCCACAGACCCATCGCGACGAGGCTCACGGCGTGCACCGGCATCAACACGTCGTCGTACCCCGACGGCTGAACGTCCTGGGGAGAGTCGGCCCCGATCAGCGCCACCCCCCGCTCCTGCAGCCACGGCAGGCAGGACGCGTGCCAGCCGGCCTGCGTGAAACCGCTGGCCGCACCGTTCTCGTGCCGGAAGCGGCCGTAGCCGGTCCGCAGGAGTACCGCGTCACCGGGTCGCACCCGCACACCCTGGCGACGCTCGGCCTCCTCGAGGTCGTCGGGGACCACACCCTGGCCAGGCTCCAACCACGGCACCTCGCGGGCCCCCGCAACGTCCAGCAGGACACCACGCGTGACGATCCCGCTCGCGGCAGCCGTTACGGCCGCCCACGCCGAGCCCGTCGCGGGATCGACCAACGAGTGGGAGCGCCCGTTGTACATCTTGCCGTCCCAGAAGATGTGGCACGGCGAGTCGAGGTGGGTGATGGTGTTGCCGTGGTACGAGATGCCGAGCCGCTCGGACGAGAAGCCCCAGCGCCGGTCGGCGTGGAAGGCCGGCGGCATGTTCTCGGCACCCGGCATGTCGGCGGTGCAGGGGCAGGCCGTCGTCGTCCGCTCCATGTCTCCCGGTGCGGCAACCTCCCAGGCGCAGGACACGCTCCTGCCGTGACGCACAGCCTGCGCTGCCGCCAGTCGCACGTCGTCGGTGATGTGGTTCAGGGTCCCGAGTTCGTCGTCGTCGCCCCACCGCCCCCAGTTCGACAGCGTGTCGAAGTACCCGAGCACGTCGTCCTGGGTCGGCATCGCTCGCCCTGCCGTCATGTCAGCATCGACTCCTCTGGTCACGCGGTTTCGAGGCACCGCAGGTCAGGGTATCCCGCCGCTTGATCGACGGACGACCGCAGGCAGCGCGGATGCGCTGCCGCCGGTGTTCTACTCACTGAACTCGGTCACCGAGAGCGCCGTGTCCAGCCGACCGGCGGCCAGGTCGTCGTGGCGGATCACGAAAGTGCCGTAGTAGTACTCGTCGGTCAGGGAGAAACGGGCGAGCGACACCCACTCGCTCGTGAGCCGGTGCTGCTCCCGCTCCAGCTGGGAATACCACTGCGCCACCGGGATGACAATCTCGCCGGCCTTCTCGCGGCCGGCGAGGGTCTGCTCCGCGATACTCCTGATCACCTCGTCGTCGGCATACCCGCCGATATCGGCGCTGGCGAGCCCGTCGTCGGGCGGCCAGAGGTCGTAGGCCAGCGCGCAGAGCTCATCCAGATGCGGCAGGTCACGCTGCAGGTCACGGGCCAACTGCTGTTGGAAGGGCGACAGGTCGTCCTCGTCCTCATCCTCGTCGTCGTCTGTCACGATCCACGGAGGCAGCCCCGCGCCGAGCGTGGCGCAGACGTCGTACTGCTCGCCGACGTGCTCGGAATTGGCGGGCTTCTCCGCCACCTGGGTATCGACGTCGGCCGGTACGTACACGACTCGGGCGTACCCGCGTTCCCCGTTGCCAGCGGCCAGATGGTCCTCCTCGTGGTTCAGGAAGAAGAGTAGGGAGCCGTCCGCCGGCAGGCCGAAGCCGTCGACTCGCGGCAGCGCCGCACAGTCGACGGAGAAGATGAACGGCAACGCTCTGGCCTCGGCGGTCGGCCAGTCCGTGCCCACCGGCAGTCGGGGCAACCCACCGAACTGCCCGACCGGAGCGCCGCCGGCACCGCCGCTCAACCGGATCGACAGACGCAGGTGCTCGGTGAACCTGCTGATCTCGTCGTCCGGGATGCCCAAGCCGAGCGCGGCACGACCAAACTTCCCCTGATAATCCATGGCCCGGCATCATGCCAGGAAGGCGGGCATCACGGCCGTACCGTCAGAGACCCTGTCCGATCTCGACCAGGTATCCGTCCGGGTCGCGCAGGTAGCAGCGGATCTCCGTTCCGTGGTCCTTCGGCTCGGTGAGGAAGTCCGCGCCCCGGGACTTCCACTCCTCGTAGAGTTTCCGAATGTCGCGGACCCGCACGTTCATCGCGCAGCTGAGGGTGTTGGAGTCGGCCGGCGCCTTGGCCTGCACCGTCGGCTTGTCGTCGGTCGGGCCGCCCTCGACGTTGATGATGATGTAGCTGTTGAAGAACCTCATGATCAGCGGGCTGCTCTCGTGGACGCAGGTCGCCCCGAACACCCGCTCGTAGTACTCCCGGGACCGCTCCAGATCGCGAACGATCAGCAATGTCGCGAGGAACATGCCGTCCTCGGGCTCGAAGTAGTCGGGTGCCGGGTTGGCCAACGCCATGACCGTCCTCCTGTCGTCAGCCGAGTAGCGCGGACATTCGGGCGGCGTCGGTATCCCCCGCAGACGTCGACGAAAACGCCACCGCGGCGGGTGATGTCCCGACTCGCCCTTCGGACGCCCGAACCCGCAGGGACGCACGGGCAGGCCGCTAACCCGGCAGGGGGAAGAGATCTCGCTCCGGCGAGGGAGGCTGTGCGCCAGTGGCGGTGCGATGGTCAGGTCCTGACCGGTGCCGCCAGCTGACGAGGATGTCGCGGCGCGTCGGCGGTGGCGACGGTGACCGAGCGGGGCGGGTTGGGGTGACGATGACGATGACGAAGCATGCTGTCCGGGTGGCCCGGATGTTCGACGGCGAGCGGCTCGTGGACGGCGGGGTGCTGGTCCTGCTCGACGACGGACGCATCGTCGACGTGCACCGGGGTAGGGCCGAGGCGCCGGAGGGCTGGCTGGTGCGCGAGGAGCCGAACGGCACTCTGCTGCCCGGCTTGATCGACGCGCACGTGCACCTGTGCGCCGACGCCGGTCCCGACGCGCTCGGCCGGCTCGCCGAGCGTCCCGAGTCGGACCTCGACGCGGTCGTCGAGGCTTCACTGCGCCTGCACCTGGCGGCCGGGGTCACGACGGTCCGGGACCTGGGCGACCGGCGCGGCGCGGTGCTCCGGTGGCGGGGTCGAGAGGTGCGCAGCGACCTGCCAACGGTGCTGGGGGCGGGTGCACCGCTCACCAGCGTCGGCGGGCACTGCTGGTCGTTGGGGGGCGAGGCGAGCGGCATCGACGGGGTCCGCGAGGCCGTACGCCTGCGGGCGGCGGGCGGCGCCGATCTGGTGAAGGTCATGGCGAGCGGCGGGGTGTTCACCCCCGGCACCGACACCACGAGGCCGCAGTTCACCGACGAGGAGCTGACCGCCGCCCTGACCGAGGCTCACGATCTGGGTCTGCCGGTGACCGCGCACGCGCACGCGCTCAGCGCGGTCGAGCAGGCGCTGCGCGTCGGTGTGGACGGCATCGAGCACTGCACCTGCGTGACAGCCGCCGGCGCAAGCGTCCCGGGCGAGCTCGCGGACCGCCTGGCCGCGTCCGGGGTGGCGGTCTGCGCCACGCTCGGCACCGACCCGGCAGTGGTCACGCCACCGGAGGTGGTGGAGATGGCGGCGCGGGCCGGGCTCAGTGAGGCCGCGCTGCGGGACGGCGCCGCCACCCTGCGGCGGGCCGGGGTCCGCCTGGTGGCCGGTTCGGACGCGGGCCTCGGCCCCGCGAAGCCGCACGGGATCCTGCCTGAGACGCTCGTCGAGTACGTGGCCTGCGGCATCCCCGCCACCGCCGCCCTCGCCTCGGCCACCTCGGTCGGCGCCGAGGTGTGTGGCCTGGGGCGACGCAAGGGCCGCGTGCGCCCCGGGTTCGAGGCCGACCTGCTGATCGTGGACGGCGACCCGACGAGCGACATCACGGCGCTGCGCCGCCCGCTCGCCGTGTATCGCGCCGGCGACCTGGTGACCTAGGTGTGTCGCCGGGTCAGGACGAGCGGAGTTGCTCGCGGACCCAGGACCGGTCGGGGTTCACGACAGCCTGATCGCCGAGCACGACGGTGGGAACGGTCTCGTTGCCGCCGGCCACCGCCCGGACGGCGGCAGCAGCGGCCGGGTCGCGCCAGATGTCCACCCAGTGCGCGCGTCGGGCGAGCCGGCCGAGGGAGAACCGGAGCTGAAGGCAGTAGCGGCAGCCGGGACGCCAGTACACGATCGGCCGGCCGTCCACCGCGCTGGCCCGCTGCGCCTCGGCGGCGCCCACCGAGCGGGGAAAGGCCCACGGCGACAGCAGCAGGGCCAACACCAGGAAGACCAACAACTCGACGCCGCCGACGACGGGCAGGCCGGCGGTCAGTTGCGACGCCGCCACCAGCACGCCGCACGTCACCATCAGGATCGCCAGCATCCACCGTCGCAGCACGCCGAGGACACTACTCGCAGGTACGCCGACGGTCGCCGCTCCGACCGGGTGGGCGGGTGTCACGCCTTGACATGTATCGATGTTAACGCCAACATAAGTCCGCCACCTGAATGAAACGCCACCGTCACATTCCCAGCCCCTCGTGCGTCTCCCCCCGGTCCTGCCCGACGTCACCGCGTGGCGTCGACCGGATCGGCTACGGCATCGCGGCGGTGTTCCCTGTGCTGGTCAATGGCCGTTCCGAATCTCGCGGAGGACAGATGCCGCTGACACTCGCTCCTACCGATCCGATCACCCGCCGAGGGTCTGCCAGCCGCGGTGGCCCTCGGCGTCTGCGGTCGGTGCTGGCCGCGGTGTTGGTCGTGCTCGCCGTGTCGGCCGGTCTGCCCGTGGCCGGGCCGGCGCACGCCGCGCCGGCCGTCAACTACACGAACCCGTTGGTGAACCAGCGGGCCGACCCGCACATCTTCCGGCACACCGACGGCTACTACTACCTGACCGCGACGGTGCCGCAGTACGACCGGATCGTGCTGCGACGGGCCACCACCCTGCAGGGGTTGGCAACGGCGACGGAGACGACGATCTGGAGCCGCCACACCAGCGGAGAGATGGGCGCCCACATCTGGGCGCCGGAGATCCATTTCATCAACAACAGGTGGTACGTCTACTTCGCCGCGGGCCGGACCGATGACGTGTGGCGGATCCGGATGTACGTGCTGGAGAACGCCAACGCCAACCCGCTGACCGGTTCGTGGACCGAGCGCGGCCGGATCACGACACCCTGGGACACCTTCAGCCTGGACGCCTCGACCTTCGTCGCCAATGGGGTCCGCTACCTGACCTGGGCGCAGCAGGAGCCGAGCACGCCCAACAACTCCAACGTCTACCTCGCCCGGATGGGTGCCAACCCGTGGCAGATCACGGGCACGGTGACCCGGCTCGTCGTGCCGACGTACGACTGGGAGACCCGCGGCTACCGGGTTGCCGAAGGGCCGGCGGTGATCCAACGCAACGGTCGGATCTTCCTGACCTACTCGGCAAGCGCCACGGACGCCAACTACTGCCTCGGGATGTTGAGCGCCTCGGCGTCCGCGAACCTGCTCGATGCCGCCTCGTGGAGCAAGAGCCCCAGCCCGGTGTTCGCCAGCAACGCGGCCACCAGCCAGTACGGCCCCGGCCACAACTCGTTCACCGTCTCCGAGGACGGGCAGAGCGACATCCTCGTCTACCACGACCGGAACTACCGCGACATCAGCGGCGATCCGCTCAACGACCCGAACCGACGCACCCGACTGCAGAAGGTGTACTGGAACGCCGACGGCACCCCGAACTTCGGCATCCCGGTGCCCGACGGGGCCACGCCGGTTCGGCTGCGGTCCCATGACCAGGCCAGCAGCTACATCCGGCACTACGACTACCGGGCCCGGATCGAGCCGAACGTGACAAACCTGGCCGACTCGCAGTTCCGCATCGTCACCGGCCTCGCCGGCGGCGGATCGGTGTCGCTGGAGTCGACAAACTTCCCCGGGTACTACCTGCGCCACCGTGGCTACGCCCTCTACGTCGAGAAGAACGACGGTTCGGCGCTGTTCGGCGGCGACGCGAGCTTCCGTCGTCAGGCTGGCCTCGCCGACAGCGCCGGGATCTCCCTGGAGTCGCAGAACTTCCCGGGCCGACACGTGCGTCACCGCGACGGACTGCTCTACATCGAGGCGGTCAGTTCGAGCGCCGACCGCGCCTCGGCCACCTTCCATCTGGAGTAGGAGGAGCGATGCGCTTCACCAGCACGAGAAGACCGTCCGACGGCGGATCGGCCCGGCGCGGCCGGCGTACCGGCCTGACGCTCGCCATGATCGCCACACTGGTCGGCGCTGCCGCTGCCGTGCTAGTCGGCGCACCGCCGGCAACTGCGGCGAGCATCGACACCAACGCCTACTACGTCCTGGTCAACCGAAACAGCGGCAAGGTCCTCGACGTCCGGGACACCTCGACGGCGGACGGCGCCGTGATCCAGCAGTGGTCCCGTAACGACGGCGCGTGGCAACAGTTCCAGTTCGTCGCCTCCGGAAGCGGCTACTACCGCCTCAAGGCCCGGCACAGCGGCAAGGTCGTCGACCTCTGGGAGTGGAACACCGCCGACGGCGCCGAGTACCGCCAGTATGCCGATCAGAACGGCACCAACCAGCAGTTCCAGGTCCTCGACTCCGACGGCGGCCATGTCCGGCTGATCAACCGCCACTCCGCCAAGGCACTCGAGGTCTGGGAACGGTCCACCGTCGACGGCGGCCGGATCAGTCAGTACGCCGACCTCAACGGAACGAACCAACAGTGGCAGCTGGTCGCGGTAGGCGGTGGCAGCACGCCACCGGCCACCGGCTGTGGCAGCGGGTCGACCAACGCCGAGGCCGTACTGAGCGGGAGCACCTGGACGTCCCGCAACGGCTCGTCAACTGTCTACTCGGGTTCGGACATGTTGTCGGCGATGCAGGCGGCGGTCAACTCGCTGTCGGTGGGTCGGACGTCGAAGCAGCGGGTGGTGGTTCGCGGCTCCGGCTCGATGAGCGCGGGCTCGCGGTTGTCGCTGCCGTCGTACACGACCCTGGCCGTGTGCGGCACGATCAACGTGACCGGGTCGGGCTCGGGCGACCAGGCGCCGGTGTACTCGCGGGGAACCACTGACGTCGAGGTGCAGAACCTCACGCTGACCGGTTCACCGTTGTACGGGATCTTCATGCGCAACGTGAACAACCTGACCCTCGGGCAGATCGACATGCGGCTCTCCGCGGGTCTGGGCGTCCGCATCGACAACCACGGCGGGGATCGAGCGGTCAAGGTACGCAACATCCGCATCGACAACGTGTACGTGTCGGGGACCGGTACGCACGGGGTGGAGACGTACGGCGTGGACGGTCTGACGATCGGCACTGTCACGGCGCGGAACACCCGGGACTCCGGCCTGCTGCTCAACGACACGATCAACGCCACGGTCGGCACTGTCGACGCGCAGGGCGCCGGGGCCGGCACCGGGTACGCGGCGTTCCGGATGGCCAACCGCAACGGCCGGGTGGGCAACTCGTACCCGACAAACATCCGGGTCGGAACCGTGCTCGCGTCCGGCGGTGGCCGGGGGATCTTCTGCGTGTCCGAGTCCGGCGGCGCGGTCATCGACCGGGTGACGATCTCGAACACGGGGAACAACGCGATCCTGGTGGAGAACTGCTACAACGTCGTCATCGCCGGGGTGTCCGGGACGGTGACGGGCGGTGGTGAGGTGCGGATCGCGGCGCGCACCGAGTTTCCGATCTCCTCCGGCATCCGGTTCCAGAATCTGACAGTCAGCGGCACCAACATCACCCAGAGCCCCTGCGGTGGAGCGAACAACACGATCAGCAACGTCACGCGGATCAATTCGACGCTGACGTGGTGTTGACCCGATGAGGAGCGGCCGCCCGAACCCGGGCGGCCGCTCCTCGCCGGATCGTGGCTGGTGCTGCCGCCCGGAGCGGTCGCGGGGTTTCACCGGCTGGCGCTTGCGGGTAGCGGATGGCCCATGAACCGCAATCTCGTCAAGGCCCTGCAGGTCGCGTGGGAGCTGCCGGAGTTCCGTACCGGGGTGCGACACGTCGTCGATCTCGAGGAGATCGCGGGGCTGCTGGCGACGCTGTCCGTCCCCGATCATGACCATGAGGTGGAGCGCAGCCTGCTGAGCCTGCTGCGGTCCGCCCTGGAGACGGTCGAGATCCGGGAAGCGGTGTTGCTGCTGTTGGAGCAGGACGAGGTACGCAGACCGCTCGTCGCGGCGGCGGTGGAGCCGCTCGCGGACCGCCCGGGTCAGGCTGCCGCCATCACGTCGGCGGCCGAGGACCCTGCCGTGCGGCGTGAGGTGCGGGCGGTGCTGGCCAGCGCCAAGGTACGCGAGCTGATCTGGCAGGCGATCGAGAACCAGATGAGCGACAACCGACTCGGCCTGATCCGCCGGGCGGCGGTGCTGTTCGTGTGGCACCCGCGCGTCCGACGCCTCACGTGGGCGGTGCGCCGGCACGGCGTGTTGCGCGAGCTGCGCCGCAAGCAGTGATCCACGCCAGTCGATGCCAGGCGCGTAACAATTCTGTTAGCGTTAACAGTTGTGACGATCAATCGGAGCCGGAGTGGTCGTCGAACCACGGTGAACCCCGTGACAAGCGCAGCAGACCGGTGTCGACCGGGCCAACGGGACCGCGAAGGCGCGCACCACCACCCAGGAGGACACGACAATGACGCACGATCAGAATGAGCCAGTGACCGGCGAACGGAAACGGCTGACCCGGCGAACCATCCTGACGACGATGGGGGCCGTACCGGTCGCAGCGGTCGCGACGGTCGTAGGGGCCACCGAAGCCGTTGCCGCACCCGCGAGCATCGACCCGTCCGCGACGCGGCAGACGATCCGAGGCTTCGGCGCCATGGCCCACGCGGCCTGGATCGGCGACCTGACAGCAGCCCAGCGGGACACGGCGTTCGGCACCGGCGAGGGCCGACTGGGGTTCTCCCTGCTGAGAATCCCCGTCAACGAGAACCAGGCCGACTGGAGCCGTGATCTGGCGACGGCGCAACGCGCGGTCGCGCTCGGCGTCACCGTCTTCGCCTCACCGTGGAACCCGCCGGCCAGCATGATCGAGACCTTCACCCGCGGCAACCAGACCAACGCGAAGCGGCTCCGCTACAGCTCGTACGGCGCCTATGCCACACACCTGAACGACTTCACCACGTACATGCGCAACAACGGGGTGAACCTGCACGCCATATCAGTGCAGAACGAGCCGGACTACGCGGCGGAGTGGACATGGTGGACGAACACGGAGATGCTCCGCTTCCTGCGGGAGAACGCCGGCTCGATCAGCACCAGGGTCATCGCGCCGGAGTCCTTCCAGTACGTGAAGTCCGTGTCGGACCCGATCCTCAACGACTCCACGGCGCTCGCCAACGTGGACATCATCGGTGCGCATCTCTACGGCACGTCGTACTCGAACTTCGCCTACCCCCTCTTCAAGCAGAAGGGCGCGGGCAAGGAACTCTGGATGACCGAGGTCTACTACCCCAACAGCAACACCAATTCGGGTGACGCCTGGCCCGAGGCGCTCGACGTGGGCGAACACATCCACCGCGCCATGGTGGACGCCGAGTTCCAGGCGTACGTCTGGTGGTACCTCCGGCGCAGCTACGGCCCCATGCGTGAGGACGGCCAGATCAGCAAGCGCGGTGCCATGATGGCGCACTTCGCCAGGTTCGTTCGCCCCGGATACGTGCGGATCGACGCAACGGCGAACCCCGCGTCGAACGTCTACGTCTCGGCGTACCGGGGTGGCGACACCGTCGTCATCGTCGCCGTCAACAAGAACACCTCGTCGGTGAGCCAGCAGTTCACACTGTCCAACGCCACCGCGTCCGGCAGTGTCTCGAACTGGCTGACCGACGGGAGCAGGACCGTGGCGCCCCAGGGCGCGCTGAGCATGTCGAACGGCTCGCTCACCGTCACCCTTCCCGCTCGAAGCGTGATGACGTTCGTGACCAACGTGAGCGGCACCAGCAGCCCCGGGGGCACCTACAAGCTGGTCAACGTCGACACCGGCCTGGTTCTCGGCGTACAGAACATGTCCACCGCCGACGGTGGTCTGGCCGTGGTCTGGGGTGACAGCGGCACCGCCGACCACAACTGGGTCCGGGTCACCGACGGCAACGCGTTCCGGTTCCGCAACGTCAACAGCGGCAAGGTCCTCGGCGTCGAGAACATGTCGACCGCCGACAACGCCCGCGTCATGCAGTGGAGCGACAACGGCACCGCCGACCACCGCTGGACACTGGTGGCCAACAGCGACGGCTCCTACCGGATCCGCAACGTCAACAGCGGCAAGGTGCTCGCCATCCTCAACGGATCCAGCACCTGGGGCACCCAGGCCGTCCAGTACGCCGACAACGGCAGCACCAGGAACAACTGGCGCCTGACCCAGGTCAGCTGAACGTCACCGGCTCCGGGTCGACCTCACCTGGCCGACCCGGAGCCGAACTCCCGCGTCACCGGTCGGCGCATCACCGACGACGGCGGGCCATCCACTGCCAGATGCGGGTGCCGTCGAGGCTCGGGTCGTTGCGGGCCACGTAGATCCAGGACCAGTGGCCGGGGAACTGGTAGCCGTTCCAGACGACGTGGTCGTAGAGGCTGAGCAGCGAACCCGGGATGAGGTCGTGGGCGTGGATCGTGTTGGTCTCGGGTGGCACGGTGTCGTCGTCGCGCGAGGTGACCAGCCAGGTCGGCGTCCGGATCTTCGCCAGCTCCGCGTCGGTGATCAGCGGCGGACCCTCCCCGCTGAGCGGCTCGACGACGCCGCAGATCGGCACCGACGCGGCGAACAGGTCGGGATAGGTCGAGGTCATCTCCAGGGACATGTAGCCACCGTTGCTGCAGCCGACCACGTAGATCCGGTCGGGGTCGACCCGCTCGCGGCGTACGAGGTCTCGAACGATCTCGCGGATCAGCGGGGCGAACCGGGGGCCGTCCTCCATCCAGTAGGAGGTGCTCTGGGGAGCGACGACGTACGCGCCGGAGAAGATCCGCTGTGCCTGCGGAGTGGCGAAGCCGAGCGCGCCGCGGTTGGCGCGCAGCGTGGTCTCGTTGTCGTAGTAGCCGTCGGGCAGTGCGGCACCCTCGCCCCCGCCGTGCAGCCAGACGATCAGCGGACGCCGACCCCGGGGCGAGTGGTCGGGAGAGTACAGCCGGTACTTCAGACCCGAGCCTGAGACGTGGTAGCTGAAGGCGTCCACCTCGGGGTTCGACAGCCCTGTCTGCACGAAGCGGGTGATGGTGACCGGCGAGCCGTGACGCCTGACGATGGGGGTGTTCTGCGTGATGGTGTAGACGAGGTCCAGTCGGACGTTGCGGCCCCTGCTCAGGATGTAGCCGAGGGTGCCACCGCCGGGTTGACCTTCGGCGTGACCCAGCTCCAGCACGATGTTCCCGTGTCGGTCGAGCCGGGCCGCTGTCACCGTGCGGTCCAGGTCGTACTCGCTGAAGATCTGGTCGCCGGGAGCGATCGGGATCGGGCTGGTGGCCTTGGCGTGCACGGTGAACGTGCCGGGGGTCAGCCCGGCCGGGTCGATCGGCCCGAGCCGGCCGGTGTCCAGGGTGACCGAGGTGACCTGCTCACCGCCGTCGAGCGTTGTCGCGTCGAGGGTGAAGCTCACGCTGGTGGGATGGCGACCGCCGGCGTGGGCGGCGAGGCCGGGCAGGGCCAGGCCGATGGCGGCGCCGGCCCCACCGGCCAGGACGGTGCGACGAGTGACAGGCGTGGACATGCGGGCCCCCGTACCTTGCGAGGTAGATGTTCGTCGATGACATCTCAACGTAACGCCGCCGAGATCCGCTGGCAACCGGTGCCGGCGCGGGCGATCAGGGCGCCCCACGTCGGTGGAGCCACGTGGAAGACGCCCTGATCGGTCACGGGAGGAGGACCGCCCGCACAGTCAGCTCAGGCGCTGGAACACCGAGAACGGGTATACCCAGGCGGGGTTGAAGATGAGGCCCAGCCGGTGCAGGTACCGCTGGCAGGCGCTCGGCTGCGCCGGGTCGGGGCAGAAGGTCACCCACAGCTCGGAGTAGCCGTCCTTCTCGGTCGGGCTGTAGTTGACGATCTGGTCCCGGACGACGAACTGCATCGAGGTCAGTCGGGGGTCCTGTACGTCGTTGGGAAAGGAGAGGGACGTGTCCAGGCCGTACAGCACGATCTCGTTGGGGAACAGGCAGACGCTCGCCTGGAAGTACAGCTCGTAGATGGTGGTGTAGGTGGCTGTCTCGTAGACCTCCTCGGAGACCTCCTCGCGGTAGCAGGGGGTCCCCGGCGGGAACGCGGGCGGCGTGGGCACCGGGATCGCGTTGGTGGCGATGTCACCTGTGGTGCGGGCCGAGCCGCCCGACGAGGTCGCGCGCAGGCCGCCGTCGGCGCAGGCCGCCTTCGTCTTGCAGATGGCCGCGCCGGGTGCCGCCGACGCGGCCGCCGCCGGGACGGTGAGCGTCGCCGCGAGCACGGTCAGGGCCAGGACCAGAGGCTTGAGATGTACGGACACATGACCTCCAATGGTTCGATCAGTGCGCTCTGCACCGGAGCAGGATCGCCGATCGGGGCGGGCCTCTGCCGCGATTCCGTACACCGCCGTACACTGACGAACGTCGATTGTCGGCGGCGGGAGGCAGGACGCTGAATGCTGCGGGGGCGCAGACGCCTGACGACCTTGCCGGGTTGTTGCGGGCGTTGCGACGCAGACACGCACGCCAACAGAGCGACGGTGAGCTGACCTACCGCGAGCTGGCCGCCCGCACCGGCTGGTCGCACACCGCCATCGCGGAATACCTCACCGGGAAGACGCTGCCGCCTACCGACCGGCTCGACGCCCTGGTTCGGCTCCTCGGTGCCACGCCGGCCGAGCAGGGCTCGCTGGCCACCGCCCGGGACCGGATCGAGGAGAGCCGCCGCCGTGCGCCGCGCGCACCCGACCGGATGGTGCCCCGACAGTTGCCCGCCGACGTGGCCAGCCTCGCCGGGCGTGACGACGAGCTGGCCCTTCTGGACAAGCTCGTCGCCGCGCCCACCGCCGTCGTGGTCGCCGCGATCTCCGGCACCGCCGGGGTGGGCAAGACCGCCCTGGCCGTGCACTGGGCGCATCGCGTCGCCGACCGGTTCGACGACGGTCAGCTCTACGTCAACCTGCGCGGCTACGACCCCCGGGTGCAGGCGCTGAGCGCGGCGAAGGCGCTGCACGGTTTCCTGGACGCGCTCGGGGTGCCGGCCGCCCGGGTGCCCGCCGACCTCGACGCCCAGGCCGCCCTGTACCGCAGCGCGCTGGCCGGCAAGCGGATCCTCATCGTGCTGGACAACGCCCGGGACGCCGAACAGGTCCGTCCGCTACTGCCCGGCACACCCACCACGATGGTGCTGGTGACGAGCCGCAATCAGCTCACCTCGCTGGTCGGCCTCGACAGCGCGCACCCGATCCCGCTCGGCCTGCTCAGCCGCGACGCGGCCGGTCACCTGCTCACCCATCGGCTCGGCGCCGAACGGGTGGCCGCCGAACCGGAGGCCGCCGAGGCGATCATCGTCGCCTGCGCCCGCCTACCGCTGGCGTTGAGCATCGCCGCCGCCAGAGCCCAGCAGTCCGGCTTCCCGCTGGCCACCCTCGCGACCGAGCTGGGAACGGCCGGTCGGCGGTTCGGCGCACTGGACGCGGGTGACGCGGTCGGCGAGGTGCGAGCGGTGTTCTCCTGGTCGTACACGGCGCTCACCACGGCGGCGGCCGGCCTGTTCCGGCTGCTGGGCCTGCACCCCGGCCCGGACATCACGGTGGCAGCGGCGGCGAGCCTGGCCGGTCTTCCGGCGGATGGAACCCGCCGGTCGCTGACCGAGCTGACCCGGGCGAACCTGCTCGCCGAGTACCGGCCCGGCCGGTTCACCGCGCACGACCTGTTGCGGGCGTACGCCGCCGAACTCAGCGACGACACCGATCCCGAGCCGGACCGCAGGGCCGCCACGACTCGGCTTCTCGACCACTACACCCACACCACCCACGCCGCCGACGCCCTGCTGCGCCCGCACAGCGACCCGGTCGACCACCTCATGACCCCGCCCGTGGCCGGTGTGCGTCCGGAGCGGCCCACCACCCACGCGGAGGCGATGGCCTGGTTGACCGCCGAGCATCCGGTCCTGCTCGCCGCGCTCCGGCAGGCCGCCGGCACCGGGTTCGACGCGCACACCTGGCGGCTGGGGCGGGCCCTCGACACGTTCCTGGACCGGCAGGGGCACTGGCAGGACCGCGTCGAGACCTGTCGGGCGGCGCTGCTGGCCTCCGAGCGTCTCGGCGACCCGGTCGCGCAGGCGGTCGCGCACCGCTTCCTCGCCGGCGCCCACACAGTGGTCAACCAGTACGCCGACGCGCTGGGCCACCTCGAGAGGGCCCTCGACCTGTACGTCAGTGCCGGAGACGCGGAGGGCGAGGCGCGTACGCACCAGAACCTCGCCTCGCTGTGGGACCGGCAGGGCGAGCCGCGGAAGGCCCTCGAGCACTCGCAGCGGACCCTCGTCCTGGCCCAGGCCGCCGGCCACCGTCGGGCCCAGGCCGACGCGCTCAACGCGGTCGGCTGGTGCCACGCCCAGCTCGGCGAGCACCTCGGCGCGTTGGCGTACTGCGAGCAGGCACTCGAACTCCTCCAACAGCTGGACGACCGCGCCGGCGAAGCCGCCACCTGGGACAGCCTCGGCTTCGCACACCACCACCTCGGCCAGTACGGCCGGGCCGTGGAGTGCTACGAGCGCACGCTCGAGCTGACCCGCGACCTCGGCGACCTCTGGGGCGAGGCGGACACCCTCAGCCGGCTCGGCGACACCCGCCACGCCCTCGGCGACCCCACCTCCGGCCGGGCCGACTGGCAGCGGGCACTGGACATCCTCACGGCCCTCGACCACCCGGACGCCGCCGCCGTCGGCACCAAGCTCCAGCTCGCGTAATCGAACCATCGACCAGCGAACAGCCCCGGTCGTACTTTGGGACGATCTGAAGTCGAACCACCGTTCGTACGATGGGTTCCATGCACCCTCGACTGCACGCGGTGTTGGCCGAGCCTCGTGTCTCACCCACCCCGTCGCGGGTGTGGCGCGACTGGGCGGTGATCGCAGTCCTCGCGCCGGCGATCGTGGTGGAGGGGATCTCCCGGCCCGATCTGCCGTGGCGGGTCGGTTGTGTCGTCGTCGCGCTCGCGCTGCTGCCCACGCTGCGGTGGCGGCGCACTCGGCCGCTCGCGATGGTGGTGATCGCGTTCGGCTGCACGACTGTCGCCCCGTTCGTGCTGCCCGGTGATCCCTGCCAGCTGTTCACGGCGAGCTTCCTGGTCGTCCTGGTCTACGCGCTGTTCCGCTGGGGCGCCGGCCGGGATGCCGTGCTCGGTTCGTTGTTCGTGGTGGCCAAGGTGACCGCCGCCGGTCTGGTCGGCTCGGTCGACGGCGGCGAACTGGTCGCCGGCTTCGCGGTGATGTTCGCCGCCGCCACGCTCGGTGTCGCGATCCGCTTCCGCGCCGCCGCCCGGCTGCGCGAGCTCGATCAGGCGAAGCTGTTGGAACGTGAACGGCTCGCCCGTGACCTGCACGACACGGTGGCCCACCACGTGTCGGCGATGGCGATCCGCGCCCAGGCCGGCATCGCCGCATCGGCGAGCCAACCGGACGCCGCCGTCGAGGCGCTGCGCACCATCGAGGCCGAGGCGTCCCGTGCGCTTGCCGAGATGCGCGCGATGGTCCGCGTCCTGCGCCGCGACCAGCCCGCCGACCTGGGGCCCAACCCGCAGGTCGCCGACATCGAGCGGCTCGCCGACCACTTCCGCACCGGGCCGACCGTCGACGTGGATCTGCGCGGCGACCTCGGCGACCTTCCGCCCACGGTCGGCTCCGCGCTCTACCGCCTGGCCCAGGAGTCGGTCACCAACGCCCGTCGCCACGCCCGCCACGCCACCCGCATCGAGGTCAGCGTCGCGGCCGACGACATGTCCGTGCGCCTGCGGGTCAGCGACGATGGTGAGGCCGGCGCGGCCCGCGCGACCGGCTCGCCCGGTTTCGGCCTGGTGGGCATGATGGAACGCGCCGACCTGCTCGGCGGCACGTGCGAGGCCGGCCCCAATCCCGACCGTGGATGGACTGTCACGGCCGTTCTCCCGCGCGAGGGGGCCGGCGCGTGACGGTTCGTGTGCTCGTGGCGGACGACCAGGAGATCGTCCGCACCGGCCTCACCATCATCCTGAACACGCGGCCCGGCATCGAGGTCGTCGGTGGGGCTGGCGACGGTCGGCAGGCTGTCGAACTCGCCCGGCGGCTCCGCCCGGACGTGTGTCTGTTCGACATTCGCATGCCGGTCATGGATGGCATCGAGGCCACCCGGGCGCTCGCCGGGCCAACGGTCCCGGAGCCGCTCGCGGTGGTCGTCATCACGACCTTCGACCTCGACGAGTACGTGTACGCGGCACTGCGGGCCGGCGCCCGCGGCTTCCTGCTCAAGGAGGCCGGTCCCGACCTGCTCAGCCAGGCCGTGCACGCGGCCGCCATCGGGGACGCGCTGATCGCGCCGAGCGTCACCACCCGGCTGCTGAAGGCGTTCGCCGACGCGGATCCGGGCACGCCGCGCCAGCAGCCCATCGAGGCGCTCACCGACCGGGAGGAGCAGGTCCTGGTCGCCGTTGCGCGGGGACGCACCAACCAGGAGATCGCCGAAGAGCTCTACATCACGTTGAGCACGGTCAAGTCGCACGTCACCAGCCTGATGACCAAGCTGGGTGTGCGTAACCGGGTCGAGGTGGCGATGTGGGCGTACGAGACCAACCGCAGCCGGAGGCACTGGTGAGCGGCGAAAGTACGACGACGGCGTCCGACCATGGGCCGACCCGATCGCGGCCCATGTGCCGATGAGCCGGGGCGGGTACGGCGTCCACCATCGGTGGCATGACGATCCGCGAGTGGCGGCTACCGGCCGCGTTGATCCTGCTGGGCCTGATACCGATGCTCGCCGGTGCGGGCCGGCTCACCGAGCTGGGCACCGGACCGGAGGTCACCCCGGCGAACGCGCGCTTCGTCGCCGATCCGCTGCCGGTGGTGCTGCACATCGTCGGCGCTGTGGCCTACACGATCCTCGGCGCGTTCCAGTTCGTACCCCGTCTGCGCCGCCATTCTTGGCACCGCCGTGTCGGTCGGTTGCTCGTCCCCTGTGGGCTGACGGTCGCGTCCACCGGCCTGTGGATGGCCGTCGCGTACGACCTGCCGGCCCACGACAACGACGTGCTCGCCGGCATGCGGCTCGTCTTCGGCTCGGCAATGGCCGGCTCGATCCTGCTCGGTCTCGCCGCCGTGTTACGCCGGGACATCGCACAGCACCGCAGGTGGATGGTTCGCGGCTACGCGATCGGTCTCGGAGCCGGCACCCAGGCGTTCACCCATGCGCCGTACCTCATCGCGACCGGCGGACAGCCCGACGGGAACGTCCGGGCCGGCCTGGTGGTCGCCGGCTGGGTGATCAACCTGGCGGTGGCCGAGTGCTACCTGCGGCGTCCGGCGCCGGTCGTCACGGCGGCGGCCCTGCGCTGAATCAAGACGGGTCGGCGTCGGCCAGTCGGCGCGGGCCGCCCCGGATGTCCTCCTCGATCCGCTTCGCGGCGGCCAGCAGGGGCGGGAGCAGCTCCCGACGGATCATCTCGAAGGACCCGCGGGTGGCGTGCGCGGAGACGTTCACCGCCGCGATCACCGACCCGTTCTCGCCGTGGATCGGCGCGGCCACGGAGCGCAGCCCCTCCTCCAGCTCCTGGTCCACGATGGCGTACCCCTGGGTGGCGATCTTCGTCAGGACGGCGCGCAGCTTGGCCGGGTCGGTGACGGTGCGCCGGGTCAGCGGCCGCAGCTGCGCCGTGGCGAGGTAGTCGTCCAGCCAGTCCACCGGTTGCGCCGCGAGCAGCACCCGGCCCATGGAGGTGGCGTACGCGGGGAACCGGGTGCCGACGCTGATCCCCACCGTCATGATCCGCTTGGTGGGCACGCGGGCCACGTAGACCACCTCGTCGCCGTCGAGGACGGACACCGAGCAGGACTCGTGCACCCGCGCGACGAGCGCCTCCATGTGCCGCTGCGCGACCTCGGGCAGGCTCAGGCTGGACAGGTACGCGTAGCCGAGTTCGAGGATCCGTGCCCGCAGCGAGAAGAGCCGGCCGTCGGTGTGCACGTAACCCAACTCGACAAGGGTGAGCAGGAACCGGCGCGCGGCGGCCCGGGTCAGGCCGGTCCGTCTGGCCACCTCGCTGAGCGTGAGCTGCGGATGTTCGCCGTCGAACGCCCGGATCACCGCGAGGCCGCGCTCCAGCGACTGGACGAACTCCGGCGACCTCGCCGCGACCTCGCTCACGCTCACCCGGCCTCCTGCCGCAGGGTCTCCCGGGCCACCTTGAACGCCCGGTTCGCCGCCGGTACACCAGCGTAGACGCCGACCTGGAGCAGGACCTCCGCCACCTCCGCCGGGCTCAACCCGTTGCGCAGCGCGGCTCGGACGTGCATCGCCAACTCCTCGTCGTGGTGCAGGGTGGCGAGCACGGCGAGGGTGATGCAACTGCGGGTACGCCGGTCGAGGCCCGGCCTGCTCCACACCTCCCCCCAGGCGTAGCGGGTGATGAAGTCCTGGAAGTCGGCGGTGAGCTCGTCAGTGCCGGCGATCGCGCGGTCCACGTGCGCGTCACCGAGCACCTGTCGACGTACCGTCATGCCCGCCTCGTGCCGCTCGCGGTCGTTCATCTGTCACCACGTTCCTCGTGAAAGTGTTCCAACAGGAGTCGGCACACCTGCTCGGGTTGCTCGACGTTGGCCAGGTGCGCCGCCGCGTCGACCACGGCCAGCCGGGCCCATGGGATGCGCCCGACGATCTCGTGGGCGTGCTCCACCGGGGTGGCCGGGTCGTCCGCTCCCGCGATGACGAGCGTCGGCGCGGTGACGCGGTCGAGGTCGGGTCTGAGGTCCATCGCGGCTATCGCCTCGCAGCAGGCGGCGTATCCGGCCGACGACGTCGCGGTCAGCATGGCGCGGTGGGCGGCGACCACCTCCGGATGGGCCGCGGCGAAGGCTGGGGTGAACCAGCGGGCCACCACCGCGTCGGCGATCGCCGGCAGACCGTCAGCGCGTACCGTCGCGGCTCGTTCCCGCCACTGCTCGGGTGGGCCGAGCGACGCCGACGTGCAGAGCAGCGCCAGCCGCCGCACCCGCTCGGGCGCGTGCGTGGCGAGCCACATGCCCACCATGCCCCCGAGGGACAGCCCCGCGTAGTGGACCCACGCCACGTCGAGGTCGTCCAGCGTCCGCAGCAGTTCCCGACCCAGCAGGTCCACCGTGTACGGCCCGGACGGCACCGCCGAGCGGCCGTGGCCCAGGTGGTCGTACCGGATGACCCGGAACTGTTCGGCGAGCGCCGGGACCTGGGGTTCCCACATCGCGGCGGCGGTGCCGAGGGAGCTGCCGAGCAGCAGCACCGGAGCGGCGGCCGGGCCGTCGACGGTGAGATGCAACCGGGAGGTCATCCGTCGGCCTCCCGAACGGCGACCAGGGCTCGGTCGACGAACCGGCCGGCCGAGCCGAGCCAGCGGTACGGGTCGAGCGCCTCGGCTAGCTCCGTGTCGGACAGGTGGGCGCGGACCTCGGGGTCGGCGAGTAGCGCGGCGCGGAACGACGGTTCGGTGGCGGCGCGGGTCACCAGGTCGTGTGCGACGCCGCGACCGACAGCGGGCGCCAGTCGCGCGGCGACGGCCTCGGCGAGCAGGAGACCGCCTGTCGCATCGAGGTTCTCCCGCATCCGCTCCGGGTGGACCTGTATCCCGACCAGCATCCGGGCGCAGCGGGCGGCGGCGCCACCGGCCACGTGCAGCAGATCGAGCAGCGGCTCCCACTCTGCGTGCCAGGCGCCGGCGGCCCGCTCGTGCTCCTGCACCGCCGTGGCGAACAGGGTGGCGACGAGACCCGGACCCCGTCGCGCCGCGGCGGTGACGAGGATCGAGTCCACCGGGTTGCGCTTGTGCGGCATGGCCGAGGACCCGCCGCGGCCGGTGCCGCCCTCGGCGACCTCGCCTATCTCGTTCTGGGCGAGCGACCCGACGTCGAGCGCGACCTTGCCGGCGGCCACGAGCAACCCACCGAGGGCGGTGGCCAGATCGAGCCAGGGCTGACGGCGGGTGTGCCAGGGCAGCGGGCTCGCCGGGAGACCCAGGTGCGCGGCGAACCGCTCGGTGACCTCGGCACCGGCCGGGCCGAACGCGGCCAGGGTGCCGACGGCGCCACCGAGTTGCGCGGGCTGTGCGACGCGGACCTGACGCAGCCGGTCCCGGGCCTCGACCAGACCGGTCAACCAGCCGGCGGCCTTGAGCCCGAACGTGGTGGGTGCCGCCTGCTGCCCGAGTGTCCGAGCGACCATCACGGTGTCCCGGTGGGCGTCGGCCAGCCGGGCGGCCGCGTCCACGGCGGCGTCGAGGTGACCCAGCAGCGGCCCGAGCGCCCGCACGGCCACCAGGACCAGCGCGGTGTCCAGGACATCCTGGCTGGTCGCCCCGAGGTGCACCCAGGCTCGGGCGTCCTCCGGCACGGCGGCGGTCAGCTCGCCCACCAGCGGGACCACCGGGTTGCCCGTGGCGTCGGCCGCCCGGCCGAGCGCCCCCGGGTCGTACCGCTCTGCGCGGCACTGCTCGACGATCGCCTCGGCCGCCGGTGCGGGCAGGATGCCGGCGTCCGCCGCGGCGCGGGCGAGCGCGGCCTCCACGTCGAGCATCGCCTGGAGCACTGACGGGTCGCTGAGTTCCGCGTCGACGTCCGGGGCGCCGGAGAGACCGCCGAGCAGGCCGTCAGACGGCGAAGAAGACGGTCTCATGGTCGCCCTGCAGGTGGATGTCGAACCGGAATCCGTCCGAGGCGGGACTCGCCAGCAGGGTGCCACGGCGGTCGGCGTCGACGCTGCCCAGCACGGGGTCGGCGGCGTTCGCGGCCTGCTCGTCGGGGAAGTAGAGCCGGGTGACGAGGCGGTGCAGCAGACCTCGCCCGAAGACCGACAGCGCCAGGTGGGGTGCTTCGGTGCCGCCATCCGGCTCGGGCAGCGAACCCGGCTTGACGGTCAACAGCCGATACCACCCCTGCCCGTCGGTCTCGCTGCGCCCGAATCCGCGAAAGCCGGCGAGCGCGGGTTGCCGGGCCCCCCGAGGGTCGTCCGGATGGTCGAACCGGCCGTCCGGGTCGGCCTGCCAGCTCTCCACCATCGCGTCGACCACCGGCGTCCCGGTGCCGTCGACGATCCGACCCCTGATCCAGAACGCGCCCGGCGTGCCCTCGGGTACGACGTACGGGCCGTCCGGCCAGCGCAGGCCGATGTGCAGGTACGGCCCGACGGTCTGCGCGGGCATGACGCCCAACTGCTCACTCATCGTCGTCCTCGTCCTCGAAGGGGGTGCTCTCCCGACCACGCAGCACGATGTCGAACTCGTACGCCAGCGCCCACTCCGGTGCAGTGGTGGCGTGGTCGTACCGGGCGATCATCCGTTCCCGGGCCTTCGGGTCGCGGACCGAGTTGAAGATCGGGTCCTGGAAGAAGAGCGGGTCGCCCGGGAAGTACATCTGCGTGACCAGCCGCTGGGTGAACGCGCGGCCGAAGAGGGAGAAGTGGATGTGCGCCGGCCGCCAGGCGTTGTCGTGGTTACGCCAGGGGTAGGCGCCGGGCTGCACGGTGATGAATTGGTACCGCCCCTGATCGTCGGTGAGCGCCCGACCCACCCCTTCGAAGTGGGGGTCGAGCGGCGCCGGCCAGGTGTCGCGTGCGTCGCGGTAGCGGCCGGCGGCGTTGGCCTGCCAGATCTCGACAAGCGTGCGGGGTACCGGTCGGCCGTCACCGTCGCGGACCCGCCCGTGCACGATGATCCGCTGGCCCTGCGGCTCACCGTCGTGCTGCCGGGTCAGGTCGTGGTCGAGCGCACCGAGCCGCCCCTCCCCCAACAACGGCCCGGTGACCTCGGTCAGCCGCTGCGGCAGGTAGATCAGTGGGTGCCTCGGCGCCCGCGCCACTGTCGACTTGTAGCCGGGACTGAGCAGGGGTGGGTGGGCGTCGACGTCGTCGCGCCGGTACCGCGGTAACACCAGGCCGCGCGCGTCCTGAGTGGTCATGGTCGTCTCCCGTCTGACTTCGTCGCCTCCAGTGCCCGCAGCACAGTGAGTTCCCGCGCCGTCGGCGGCTCGCCCGTGGCCAGCCCTTCGGCGACAGCGAGGTCCCAGCCGGTGGCCGCCCGCGCCTGCTCCCGCGTCACGCCCGGGTGCAGGCGGGTCAGCGTGAGTTCGCAGGTGATCGGATCGGGTTCGAGGACGCCGAGATCGGTGATCACCACTCGGGGACCTCCGCCGCGCAGGCCGAGTCGTTCCCGGTCTCCCGGGCCCGTCCCATACCCGACCGAGGTGACGAAGTCGACCCGTTCGGTGAAGGTCCGGAGGTCCTGCCGGACGATCACCACGACCTCACCACAGGAGGCGGCGATCTCCGGGGCGCCACCGGCGCCGGGCAGCCGGACCGTCGGGGCGTCGTAGTCGCCCCCGACGACCGTGGTGTTGATGTTGCCGTAGCGGTCGAGCTGCGCGGCGCCGAGGAAGCCCACGTCGATCCGACCGGGCTGGAGCCAGTAGTTGAACACCTCGGGCACCGAGACGACCGCGTCCGCCGTGTCGGCGAGGATTCCGTCTCCGATGGAGAGCGGAAGCCGGTCCGGCTTCGCGCCGAGGCACCCCGATTCGTAGATGAGCACGAGGTTCGGGGCGTGGGTCGCCCGGGCGAGATTCGCGGCGGTGCTGGGCAACCCGATCCCGACGAAGCAGGCGGTGTCGTCGCGCAGTTGCCGCGCGGCGGCGACGGTCATCATCTCGTCCGCGGTCCAGTCCGCCATCGCGTCCCCTCGCTCGCCGCGCTGACTCATGCCATCGCCCCGGCCCCGTGCACGTGCTCGTCCAGCCAGGCGCGAAAGGTGTCGCGGTGCCGGCTGACGGCATCCCAGGCCCGGTAGAAGTCGTTGTCGCGCACCGAGTAGCCATGGGCGTAGGAGGGGTGCGCGCCTCCGGGCACCTCGGCCACCGCGGTGACCGCCCAGCCGGGCAGGACGACCTGCCCGGGTACGGGTTCCAACTCGTCCACGATCTCCTCGACGGTGACCAGTGACCGGTGGGCGGCGAGGACCGCCTCCTTCTGCACCCCGGTGATGCCCCACATCTGCACTGTGCCGTTCCGGTCGGCGCGCTGGGCGTGCACCACAGTGACGTCGGGGCGCAGGGCGGGGACCGCGGTGAGCGTCTCGCCGGTGAAGGGGCAGGTGATGGGCCGGATGTTGGTCGTGTGCCCGGGCAGGTCGGTGCCGGTGTAGCCGCGCAGGACGGCGAACGGCAGCCCGGACGCCCCGGCGACGTAGCGGTTCGCCATGCCGGCGTGACTGTGCTCCTCCAACTCGAGCGGACGGGGCCAGGCGTGCTGCACGGCGTCCCGGAAGCGGTGCAGCGACCCGACGCCCGGGTTGCCGCCCCAGGAGAAGACCAGGCGGCGTGCGCACCCCGCACCGATGAGCTGGTCGTAGATGACGTCGGGGGTCATCCGCACGAGGGTCAGGTCCTGCCGTCCCTGGCGGATGATCTCGTGACCGGCGGCGAACGGGATGAGGTGGGTGAACCCCTCCAGGGCCACCACGTCACCGTCGCGGACCAGGTCCGCCACGCCCTCGGCCAGCGAGACGAGCTTCGCCATGGGCCTCCCCGCCTCCTGCGAAAACCGTGCTGCCGCCAGCCGTTCGCTATGCGGACTGCCGTACTCATCTCGAACGTACGACTGTGGATGACATCCGTCAACGACAGGTTGGCTCAGCGTCCACAGTGTTCCGTACTGACGTCGGGCGATGCGTTGACGCGAGCCGGACCACGTGCCAACGTTCATGGAGAGAACGGCCGTTCGGTAAGCGAACACCTCCGAGGAGGACCGCCATGACACTGCTGGACGCCACGACCTGGCAGGGCACCCTGCACAGCAACGGCTGGGTGGAGCCGGCGGGCGGGACGGCGCCCGTGCGATCCCCCGCCACCGGGGAGGAGATCGGCCAGGTCGGCGTGGCGAACGCCGAGGATGTGACGCGCGCCTGCGAACGCGCCGTCACCGCCCAGCGCGCCTGGGCCGCCACTGGCTACGCCGAGCGGGCCGCGGTGCTGCGCCGGGCCGGGCACCTGTTCGAACGGCACGCCGCCGAGATCGGCGACTGGATCGTGCGGGAGTCCGGGTCCATCCCGCCCAAGGCCGTTGTCGAGACCGACACCGCGGCGCAGGAGTGCTACGAGGCGGCGGCGCTGGCCTCGCACCCGCTCGGCGAGATCATCCCGAGCGCGCAACCGCGGCTCAGCCTGGCTCGCCGGTTGCCCGTCGGCGTCGTCGGGGTCATCGCGCCGTTCAACTTCCCGCTCATCCTGGCCACCCGTTCCGTCGCCCCGGCCCTGGCGCTGGGCAACGCCGTGGTGCTCAAGCCCGATCCGCGCACTGCCGTCTGTGGTGGTGTCACTGTCGCCCGGGTCTTCGAGGAGGCCGGCCTGCCCGATGGGTTGCTGCACGTCCTTCCCGGCGGGGTCGAGGTCGGCGAGGCGCTGGTGGCCGACCCGAACGTACGGGTGATCAGCTTCACCGGCTCGACCGCCGCCGGCCGCAAAGTCGGCGAGGCGGCGGCACGCCACCTCAAACGCGCGCACCTCGAACTCGGTGGCAACTCGGCGCTGATCGTGCTGGACGACGCCGACCTGGACCTCGCGGTCTCCGCCGGCGCCTGGGGGTCGTTCCTGCACCAGGGCCAGATCTGCATGACCACCGGCCGGCACCTGGTGCACGAGAGTCTGTCCGAGCGGTACGTCGAGCGGCTGGCCGAGAAGGCGGACCACCTGCCGGTCGGCGACCCGGCGAAGGAGCAGGTGGCGCTCGGGCCGATCATCGACGAGCGCCAGCGCGACAAGATCCATGCGCTGGTCACGGCGAGCGTCGATGCGGGCGCCCGGCTGGCGGCCGGGGGCACCTACGAGGGGTTGTTCTACCGGCCGACGGTGCTGACCGACGTCACCCCCGCGACCCCGGCGTACGCCCAGGAGGTCTTCGGCCCGGTCGCACCGGTGATCACCTTCGCCGACCAGGACGAGGCCGTTGAGTTGGCGAGGCAGACCGAGTACGGCCTGTCGCTGGGCATCCTGAGCGGCGACGTGATGAGGGCGATGGCCCTCGCCGACCGGATACCGAGCGGGATCGTGCACATCAACGATCAGACGGTGAGCGACGAGGCGGTGGCGCCGTTCGGTGGGGTGGGAGCGTCCGGCACCGGCTCCCGGTTCGGCGGGCCCGCGGCGAACGTCGACGCGTTCACCGAGACCCAGTGGCTCACCGTGCGGGGCGCCATCACGCGGTACCCGTTCTGAGACCGGGAGGAGTGAAGCGTGCCGGGAATGCGTACCCAGGTCGGCATCGTCGGCGCCGGGCCGGCGGGACTCATGCTGTCGCACCTGCTGCACCTGCGCGGAATCGAGTCCGTGGTGCTGGAGAGCCGCAGCCGCGACCACGTCGAGCACCGGCTGCGGGCGGGCGTCCTCGAACAGGGTTCGGTCGACCTGCTCTGCCGCAGCGGCGTCGGCGAGCGGCTGCAGCGGGAGGGGCTGCGCCACGAGGGCATCGAGCTGCGCTTCGCCGGTGAGTCGCACCGGGTGCCGATGGCAGATCTGACCGGGCGGGCGATCACCGTCTACGGGCAGCAGGAGGTGGTCAAGGACCTGATCGCCGCCCGGCTCGCGGCCGGCGGCTCGATCCTCTTCGAGGCCGACGCGGTGCGCCTGGACGGTCTCGACTCGGACTCGCCGATCGTCCACTTCCGACGGGATGGGCGGGACGAGGAGTTGCACTGCGACTTCGTCGCCGGCTGCGACGGGTTCCACGGGGTGAGCCGCGGCGCGGTGCCCGACGGGGTGCTGACCACCTACGAGCGGACGTACCCCTTTGCCTGGTTGGGGGTCCTCGCCGCCGCACCGCCGGCGGTGGAGGAGCTCATCTACGCCAACCACGAACGCGGCTTCGCCCTCTACAGCATGCGCTCCCCCGAGATCTCCCGGCTGTATCTACAGGTCGCGCCCGACGAGGACATCGCCGCGTGGCCGGACGAGCGGATCTGGGCGGAGCTGCGGGCACGGTTGGAGACGGTGCCGGGCTGGTCGCTCAACGAGGGACCGATCCTGGAGAAGTCAATCACCCCGATGCGCAGCTTCGTGGTCGAGCCGATGCGGTGGGAGCGGCTGTTCCTGGCCGGGGACGCCGTGCACATCGTCCCGCCCACCGGCGCGAAGGGCATGAACCTGGCCCTCGCCGACGTCGCGTTGCTCGGCGACGCCTTCGCCGCGTGGTACGACGGGGGCCGCACGGATCTGCTGGAGACCTACTCGGCCAAGGCGTTGCGCCGGGTCTGGCGGGCCCAGCACTTCTCCTGGTGGATGACCTCCATGTTGCACCGGCTGGAGCGCGACGACCCGTACGAGTCGAAGCTGCAGACCGCCACGCTGAGGTACGTCGCGACGTCCGAGGCGTACGCCAGGAGCCTGTCCGAGAACTACGTGGGCCTACCCGAGGTCTGAGCACGAGCCAGCGCGACATCGCCACAGCAGAGCGTTGTTCAACTTATTCATGACGGGCGTCAGAAATTCTTGACTTTCGATGCCGGGGTGACTGACCATGGCCACCACAGCGGCGTGCGCCCCCACGCAGCGGTAGTTCACCCGCAGATCCGAGGCATCCGCCGACTTCCGACGCACCCACCACCCCCGCCCAGGAAGGGCCTCGTCAATGAAGAAGGTCATGGCTCTCGGGCTGATCGCCGCCACCGCGATCGCCCTCACCGGATGTACCGACTCCGACGCGTCCAACCCGTCCGAACAGACCTCGGGCGACCTGCGCAAGGTGCGGGTCGCGGCGCTCCCCATCACCGAGACGGCCGCGCTGTGGGGCGGCATCAAGGCAGGCCTCTTCACCGAGCGCGGCCTCCAGGTCGAGGTGCTGCCCGCCCAAGGCGGCGCGCAGGCCATTCCCGCGCTCCTGAACGGCGACATCGACTTCGCGATCGGCCAGCCCTTCGGCCCGTTCCGGGCCGACCTACGGGATCTCGGCGTCGTCATCATCGGCAACTACGCCTCCTCGTACGCCGACGGCGACGACATCAACGCCGTGGTGGCCTCGGCGAAGTCCGGCATCAAGCGGCCGGCCGACCTCGCGGGCAAACGGGTCGCGGTCAACAGCCTGGGCGCCGCCGGCGACGTGACGATCATGGCAGCGGTCGAGAAGGACGGCGGTGACCCGTCGAAAATCAAGTTCGTCGAGGTCGCCTTCCCGGACGCCCCGGCGCAACTCGAATCCGGCAACATCGACGCCGCCTGGGTGCCGGAGCCCTTTGTCACGCAGCTGAAGGCCCGTGGCGACACCTCCATAGTCGCGCCCTACCAGGCGGTGGTGCCCGGCCTGGCCACGCTCACCACCATCACCACCAAGGAACGCACCGAAAAGGACGCCAAGCTGGTCGAGGACTTCACGGCGGCGATGAAGAAGACGCTGGAGTGGGCCAAGGACCCCGTCAACGATTCGGCGCTCCGGCAGGCCATCAAGGACAATCTGCAGCTGCCCCCGGCGGTGGCCGAGTCGGTGCGGCTCCCGGCCTTCGGTTGGGAGGTCGACCGGTCGAGCCTGCAGACCCTCGCCGAGCTCGCGCAGAAGTACAAGGTGCTCGACAAGCAACCCAACTTCGACCGTCTCATCCAGCAGCAGTAGCCGGCGTGACGACGGGAGTGACATGCGCGTGTTCACCACCCGACGCCTGCGCGCGTTACGCAAGGCGATGCTGGGTGTCGTCGGCCTGACCGGGTTCCTCGTCGTCTGGCAGCTGATCCCGACGCTGGGCCTGATCAACCCGCTGTATCTGCCGTACGTGACGGACGTGCTGGCGCGGCTGTTCGAGCAGCTCGTCGACCTCGCGTTCTGGCGGCGGCTGGGCAGCACAATGACATCCTGGGCGATCGGCCTGACGGTGGCGACAATCGCCGCCGTCGCCCTCGGCACGGTCGTCGGGTTGGTGCCGTTCCTACGACGCGCGACCCACACGACTGTCGAGTTCCTGCGACCGATCCCGTCGGTCGCCCTCATCCCGCTCGCCGTGCTGATGTTCGGCATCCAGCGGCAGGCGGCCCTCGTCATCATCATCTACGCGTCGTTCTGGCAGGTGTTCGTGCAGGTGATCTACGGTGTCGCCGACGTCGACTCGGTGGCTCGCGACACCGCCCGCAGCTTCGGTCTGACCCGGCGGGAGCAGCTGTCGCACCTCGTCCTGCCGACCACCCTGCCGTACCTCATGACGGGTCTGCGGCTCGCCGCGGCGGTCGCGCTCATCCTCGCCATCACCGCGGAGATGGTGATCGGCAACCCCGGCCTCGGGCGCATGATCGAGTTGTCCCGGTCCGCCGGGGACGCCGCCGGCCTGTACGCGCTGGTCGTGGTCACCGGCCTGCTCGGGCTCATGGTGAACGTCGTCTTCCGGTTCATCGAGCGTCGGGTGCTGTCGTGGCACCAGTCCGTACGAGGCGAGGAGCCGCTGTGACCGCGTACACCGGGCGGATCGCCACCAGGCCACGCAGCCGCCGGACGGTCGGATCCCGGATCGCGGCGAGCCTTCTCTACCCGCTGGGGCTGCCGACGCTGCTGCTGGTGCTCTGGGGTCTGGCGGCGACGAGGACGACGAGTCGGTTCTTCCCGGACCCGTTGACGATCGCCGAAGCCTTCCGGGACACCTGGGTCGGGCCGGCGTTCGTCGAGGACGTGCTGCCGAGCCTCGCCCGCCTCGGCCTCGGCGTCGCCGCGTCGATCGTGCTCGGCATCGCCGCCGGCACCGTCATCGGCCTGACCCGGTGGTTGCGTGACCTCCTCGAACCACTGCTGGAGTTCCTCCGGGCCATCCCGCCACCGGTGCTGATTCCGGTGGTGATGCTCCTGCTCGGGATCACGGACACCATGAAGGTGGTCGTGATCGTCTCCGGCGCGGTCTGGCCGATCCTGTTGAACACCATCGAGGGGGTCCGAGGGACGGACAGCGTCATGAAGGAGACCGCGGAGTCGTTCCAGGTCTCCTGGTGGGAGCGGCTCTGGTTCCTCGTGCTCCCGGCCGCCAGCCCACGGATCATGGCCGGGGTTCGTCAGGCCCTCTCGGTCGCGCTGATCCTGATGGTCATCTCGGAGATGTTCGCCTCCTCCTCCGGCCTCGGCTACCGGATCGCCTACTTCCAGCGCAACTACCTGATCGCCGAGATGTGGAGCGGCATCGTCCTTCTCGGTCTCGTCGGCGTCTTCCTCGCCGTCGCTTTCGGTCTCGTCGAACGGCGCGTTCTGCGCTGGTACCACGGAATCAGGGAGGTCAACCGTGCCTGATCGGCGCACCCTGTTGCGGGTGGAGCACCTGCGGAAGGTCTACGAGTCCGCCACGGGCGACGTCGAGGCGATCGGGGACATCAGCTTCACGATGGACGCCGGCGAGCTCGTCTGCGTCGTCGGGCCGTCCGGGTGCGGCAAGACCACCCTCCTGAAGTGCCTCGCCGGCCTGCTGCGGCCCACCAGTGGCGTGGTCGAGATGGACGGCTCGCCGGTTACCGGGCCCAGCCCAGCCATGGCCGTCGTGTTCCAGGAGTACGGTCGCAGCCTCTACCCGTGGCTCACCGTGCGCGGAAACGTCGAGCTTCCGCTGCGGCACAAGAAACTCTCCCGGGCGGCCCGGACCACGCTTGTCGTCGACGCTCTCGAGGCGGTGGGCCTCACGCACGCCGCGCGAAGCCACCCGTGGCAGCTCTCCGGGGGGATGCAACAGCGCGTGGCGATCGCGCGGGCGATCGCCTACCAACCCGACGTCCTGATCATGGACGAACCGTTCGCCGCGGTGGACGCGCAGACCCGAGCCGACCTGGAGGACCTGGTCCGCGAGCTGCACGCAAGCCGCACCATCTCGGTTGTCTTCGTCACTCACGACATCGACGAGTCGGTGTATCTCGGTCAGCGGGTTCTAGTATTGTCCACGTCGCCGACCTGGGTCCAGGAGGACCTCGCGATCGACCTGCCGCCGGAGCGCGATCAGATCACGACCCGCGCCCTACCCCGTTTCACGGAGCTGCGGACGCACGTCTACGACCAGATCCAGCGGGCCAAGCGCGGGCAGGCTGTGGCCCCGCGACCCGCGCGGTGATCGGCGGCCAGGCCAACGAGTTCGCCGAAGGGAAGGGCTGTGGGTAGTCGTCAGCCGAAGCAGTTGTTGCTCGCCTTCTTCGGCGAGCATGTCGTCGACGGCACCACGGGGCCGATCCGGGCGAGCGTCCTGATCAACGTGCTGGAGGGCGCGGACGTCGCCGCGCCGGCCACCCGCGCGACCCTCGACCGTCTCGTGCACAGCGGCATCCTCGCCCGCAGCAGGAGTGGCCGGGAAACGCTGTTCTCGCTGACCGACCACGGCGTCGCGGTGCTGCGCGAGGCGAAGTACCGCGTGCGCGGGCCGCGGCCGTTTGACCCACAGGGCAGCGGCTGGACCCTTGTCACCTTCTCGATCCCGGAGGGCCAGCGGATGCTGCGGCACCGACTGCGCTCAACCCTCACCTGGGAGGGCTTCGCGCCGATCCGGGACGGGCTCTGGCTCGCGCCCGGCGAGGTCGACCTCGCCGGGTCGTTGGCGCCGCTGCGGCAGGACCTCGCGCCCAACACCGTGGTCGCCTTCCACGCCCGCGAACTCGCCGGGTTCCCGATCGCCGAGAGCGTACGCGCGGCGTGGGACATCGAGGCGATCCGACGCGCGCACCTCGCCTTCATCGACGTGTGGGACGACCCGTCGGCGGCGACGATGGCGCCGAGTGCCCTCACCGTACGGACGATGCTCGTGGCGGACTGGCTCGCGCTGCTGCGCGCCGACCCGAGGCTGCCGGCCGAGTTCATGGACGCGGAGTGGCCCGCCACGAGATCGGTGGAGACCTACCGTCGGATGCACGAGAAGCTGGCCGGGGCGTCCGCGGCGGAGTTCGCCGCACTCGTCGCCGCCCGGCCCGCCGCTAGGCGCCGAATCGGGTCCGCAGATCGGCCTTCCGCACCTTCCCCGACGCCGTCCGCGGCAGCTCGTCCACGATGACGACGTTCTTCGGAAGCTTGTAGCGCGCGATCCTGCCGTCGAGGCACGCCCGGACGGTGGCGGTGTCCACGGACACCCCCTCCCGGACGGTCACGATCGCCCACGGCACCTCCCCCCAGCGCTCGTCCGGTACGCCGATCACCGCCGCCGAGGTCACCCCGTCGACCTCGGTGATCAGTTGCTCGAGTTCGAGCGGGTAGATGTTCTCGCCCCCCGAGATGATCATGTCCTTCAGGCGGCCGGAGATGTAGAGGTAGCCGTCGGCGTCCAGGTGGCCGAGATCGCCGGAGCGGAACCACCCGTCGGCCGTGAACGCCTCGGCGGTCGCCTCCGGGAGCCCGTGGTAGCCGGGGAAGACGTTGGGCCCGGCCACCTCGATCTCACCGACAGCGCCGGTGGGCAGCACGGCACCGGCCGCATCGGTGATCCGCACGTCGGTGAAGAAGTGCGGCAGACCGACACTGCCCTGCTTGACGCGTGTCATCGCCGCCGGCAGCGCGGTCGCGCCCGGCGCGGCCTCGGTCATGCCGTAACCCTGCGAGAACGACAGCCCCCGCGCCTCGTACGCGTCGAGGATGCGGGTCGGCACCGCCGAACCTCCGCAGGTGAGCTTCGTCAGCGTCGACAGGTCGGTCGACGCCCAGGCGGGGTGGTCGGCCATCAGCTGGTAGGTGGTCGGCACGCCGCTGAGCATGGTGATCCCGTGCCGCTCGATCTGCGCGAGCGCGCGGCCCGGCTCGAAGCCCTTCTCGATGACCATGGTGGCGCCCTTGAGGATGACGGGCAGGGCACCCATCCCGAGCGAGGCGACGTGGAACAGCGGCGAGATCATGAGCGCAACGTCGGTGGAGACGACGTCGTAGTCGACAACACAGTTGAGCGCCACCCAGGTGAGGTTGCCGTGGGTGAGCACGGCGCCCTTGGCCCGGCCGGTCGTGCCCGAGGTGTAGACGATCGCCGCGGGATCCTCGTGGGCGGTGTCGGCCTGGTCGGTGAACGGGGTGCCGGCGGCCCGTGCCAGGCGGGCCAGCCCGGGCCGGTCCGCGGTGCCCTCGCCGTTGACGATGACGTACGGGGTCCGGGCGGCCGGCGCGGCGGAGGCCACCGACACCGCGAAGTCCGGGTCGTGGATCAGCACCCGCGCGCCGCTGTCGGCGAGGACGTAGGCGATCTCGGGTGCGGCGAGCCTGGTGTTGACCGGCACGAAGACGGCCCCGACCTGCGCTGCCCCGAACATCACCTGGAGGAATTCGGGGCTGTTCTCACCCAGGTAGGCGACGGGGTCGCCCTTGCCGACGCCCCGCTCCCGCAGCACCGCCGAGATCCGGTCGGCGGCTTCGGCGAACTGTCCGTACGTCATGGGCGACCGGTCGCCGTGGATGATCGCGATCTGGTCCGGGGACTTGAGCCGGCGCTTGGCCACCCAGGCGCCGATTCCGTGCTGCTGCATCATCATTCTCCCGGGGGTGGAGGTGGTGTGCTCGCCCGGCTCGACGGATGCCCCCGGGCTCAGGCGTAGAAGCGGTACAGCCCTCGCGCGACGACCGCCGGCTTGGTCCCGCCCTCGATCTCGATCGTCTGGTCGACAGCGATCTGGTAGCCGCCGCGCACCTCGACGACCTCGACGACTGTGGCCCGCATGCGCACCCGCGCCCCGACCACGACAGGTGCGGGGAAACGCACCTTGTCGAGGCCGTAGTTCACCTTCGTGGTCACGCCCTTGACCTCGAGCAGTTCGGTCCAGAAGGGAACCGCCAGGGAGAGGGTGAGGAAGCCGTGCGCGATCGGCGCGCCGAACGGACCGGTCCTGGCCCGTTCGGGGTCGACGTGGATCCACTGGTGGTCGTCCGTTGCGTCCGCGAAGAGGTCCACCTGGTCCTGGGTGACCGTGCGGTACCCGGTGTGACCGAGATCGGTGCCGGCCAGGTCGCCGAGCCGGTCGTAGGTGATGGTCGTCGTCATGGCGTTTCCTCTCGTCGTCACCGGGCGAGGCCCAGCAGTCGGGCCGCGTTGTCCTTCAGGATGCCCGGGAGCACGTCCGGCTTGAGGTCGGTCGCCTGCACGTCGCGCAGCCACCGATCGGGGGTGAGCATCGGGTAGTCGGTGCCGAAGAGCACCCGTCGCTTCAGCACCGAGTTCGCGTAGCGCACCAACTCGGCTGGGAAGTACTTCGGGCTCCAGCCGGACAGGTCGATCCAGGTGTTGTGCTTGTGCGTGGCCACCGACAACGCCTCGTCCTGCCAGGGCACCGACGGGTGGGCCATGATGAGCTGCAGGTCGGGGAAGTCGGCCGCGATCGGGTCGAGCAGGATCGGATTCGACAGACCGAGCCGCAGACCGTAGCCGCCCGGCGTACCCGCGCCGATGCCTGTCTGCCCGGTATGGAAGAGCGCCGGGACACCCGCCCGCTCCAACAGCCCCCACAGCGGCGCGTACTCGTCGTGGCTGGGGTCGAAGCCCTGCACGGTGGGGTGGAACTTGAAGCCGCGTACACCCTCCTCCTGGATCAACCGCTCGGCGAGTTCGACTGCCGCTCCCCCGGTGCGCGGGTCGACCGACCCGAACGGAATGAGCACGTCTGCGTGGTCGGCCGCCGCACGGGCGATGTCGGTGCTCGACAGGGGCTGATGCTTCAGTTGGGTACGCGCGTCCACGGTGAAGACGACGGCCACCATGCGCCGCTCGCGGTAGTACCGCGCCACCGTGTCGACAGCGGGCCGTGGGCCGTCCGTCTTGAAGTACGCCGACGCCGCCGTCACGAGCGGTTCGGGCAGTGAGGTGTGACCGTGGTCGTCGACCTCGATGTGCACGTGCATGTCGATCGCCGTGACGTCGTCGAGGTTGATCGCGGGCTGGTACATGGGGCCAACCTTCGTCGGGCGCGTCGGTGCGGGCGGGTCAGGACGTCGGCGGCTCGAACTCCTCGGGGAGTTTCGGGAAGCGTTCGCCGACGCTCTGTGCGGCACCGGCGAACGTCGTCGGCCAGGCGTCCACGAGCGCGTCGTACGTCCAGCCGCCATCGCGGTGCGCGGTCAGCGCCGCCTCGGGGTGGGTCCAGATCTGGAGGCGGTCCCCGCCGACACCTATCACCTGGCCGGTCACCGAGGCCGCCGCGTCGGAGCCGAGGAACGCGACAAGTCCGGCCACGTCGTCCGCCGTGCCGAACCCCAGGTCGTGTCGGAAGAACGCGGGCATCGGCTCGCCGTTCGCCTCGGCCCGCACCGCCGCGGCGAAGTAGGGGACGGTGGCGGTCATCGCGGTCGCGGCGACCGGAACGACGGCGTTGGCGGTGATGCCGGCCCGCTTGAGTTCGAGCGCCCAGGTACGGACCATGCCGACGATGCCCGCCTTGGCGGCAGCGTAGTTGGTCTGGCCGAAGTTGCCCCGCTGCCCGGTGGGTGACCCGACGCAGATGATCCGCCCGCCCTCGCCGGCCTGCCGCATGTGCTGCACCGCCTCGCGCACTGTGGTGAATGTGCCGCGCAGGTGCACGTTGATGACGGTGTCGAAGTCGTCGTCGCTCATCTTCCACAGCACCGTGTCACGCAGGAAGCCGGCGTTGGTGACGAGGATGTCCAGCCGCCCGAAGTGCTCGACCGCAGTGCTGACGAGTTCCTTCGCGGTCTCGGTCGGGCCGACCGGCGCGACCACAGCGACGGCCCGGCCGCCGGACGACTCGAGCGCCGCCACGGCGTCGGCCGTGGCCTCGGCGTCCACGTCGTTGACCACGACCGAGGCGCCCCGCCGCGCCAACTCCTGCGCATAGGCGAGGCCGAGACCCCGCCCGGCCCCGGTGACGATGGCGACCTTGCCGTCCAGAGACATGAGTGCTCCCTTTCGTCGATGCCGATCTGCGCACGAGGGTGGGGAGTAACACGCGCACGGGCAACGTAATGCAGAATTTGATCGGGCGTCAACGATTTGCAGTCTGTCTACATCAGACGGCAGGTCGTGTGGAGCTGTTCAGCGCCCTGGAGACCACCCGGCCCGCGGCCTGGACCAGCGGGGCCAACGCCACCGGGTCCGCCCGGTCGTGGGCGACCACCAACGAGATCGCCGCCACCACGCCCTCCGGTACGCGGATCGGTGCCGCCACCGAGAGGGCGTCCATCGTGACCTGGCGGTCGCTGACCGCGTACCCGACCCGGCGAACCTCGGCGAGGCAGCTACGCAACCGCCTCGGGTCGGTGATGGTCAGTTCGGTGTACCGCTCCAGCGGGGCGGCCAGCACCTGCTCCTGCACCTCGGCGGGCGCGTGGGCGAGCAGGACCAACCCGACGCCTGTGGCGTGCAGCGCGAAGCGGCCCCCCACCCGGGTGAGCACGGGCACCGCGTGCCGCCCGGCGATCCGTTCGATGAAGACGAGTTCGAGGTCCTGCCGGACGGCGAGCTGGACGTTCTCGTGGGTCACCTCGTACAGGTCCTCCATGACCGGCAGGGCCAACTCCCGCAGCCCCAGGCCCCTCGGGGCGAGCGAGCCCACCTCCCACAGCCGCAGACCGATCCGGTACCGTCCGTCGTCGCCGCGCTCCAGCGCTCCCCACGCGACCAGTTCCGCGGCCCGCCGGTACACGGTGGGCAGGGGCAGCCCGGCGCGACGCGCCAACTCGCTCAGGGTCAGCGCCGGGGTGGCCGGGCTGAACGCGTCGAGCAGCGCCAGGACCTTGCTCGTCACCGACCGCCCCGGTTCTGCGCGCACCCCGTCATCATCCCCGCCGGCGCCGCGCGCTCACAGCTCCAGCACGAGTCGGGGCGTACGGGCCCGGGAGACGCAGATCATCATCGTGTCCCCGGCGGCCCGCTCCTGCTCGGTGAGCAGGCTGTCGCGGTGCTCCGGCACGCCGGCGAGCACCGGGGTCTCGCAGGTGCCGCAGGTGCCCTCCCGGCAGGACGAGAGGACCTGCACGCCGGCCTCCTCCACCGCCTGAAGGATCGGCGTGCCCGGCGGCACGGTCACCGTCCGCCCGGAGAGCGCGAGCTCGACCTCGATCGTCGTCTCCGGCGCGCCGGTGTCGCCTCGGGCGGTGAACCGCTCGACCTGCAGGCAGCCGGGTGGCCAGCCGCGGCAGTGTTCCTCCACCGCTGCGATCAGTGGTTCCGGGCCACAGCAGTAGATGAGCCCCGTGCCGGGCCGGCCCAGCAACCCGGCCAGGTCGAGCAAACCGGTCTCGTCCTGCGGGTGCAGGCTCACCCGGTCGCCGTGCTTCTCCCGCAGGGCGGCGGCGAAGGCCATGGTGGCGCGGCTGCGTCCCCCGTACACCAGTCGCCAGTCCGCGCCCGCGGCGTCGGCGGCGGCGACCATCGGTGCGATGGGAGTGATACCTATGCCACCGGCGACGAAGAGGTAACGCGGTGCCGCGACCAGCGGGAAGGTGTTGCGGGGTCCGCTCACCCGGACGGTCGCGCCGACGGTGAGCCGCTCATGCGCCAGTCGGGAGCCGCCGCGTCCGTTCGGTTCGCGCTGCACCGCGATCCGCAGGACGGACCGCTCCGCCGGGTCGCCGCAGAGGGAGTACTGCCGGGCCAGCCCGGCGCTCAACTCCAGGTCGATGTGCGCGCCCGGCGTCCACTCGGGCAGGTCGCCGCCGTCCGCGCGACACAGGCTGATCGCCACGACCTCGGCCGCCACCTGGTCCCGGCCGGCAACCACCAGCTCCACACCCGTCAGCACGTCCACCGTCACTCGCGCATCGCCAGCCGCCTCGGCGGTCCGGGCACCGGCACGGCCACGCCCCGGTGCCCCTGCGGGTGGGCGAGCAGCCACTCCCACAACTCGACCGGGTCCTCGGCGAGGCGCTCGGCCCCACAGTGGCAGATCCCGCGCAGGGTGTCGGTGCCCGGCACCCAGTGAATCCGGTAGACCCGGTCCCCCGTGCGGGCGCCTGTTCGGGAACTCACCGCGCCGCTCCCACCGTCCCCGACCCGATCATCCGGGCCAGCAGCCGCCGGGCGGCCAGGCCACCGGTGTCGATGTTGATGCTCAACTCCTGATACCTGTCCGGCTCGGTCGTGATCACCTGCTCCAGGATGTTGAGCGCGGTCACGTCCTGCATGACCACTGTGTGATTGCTGTGGTGGAGGTACTCGCTCACCGACTCGTCGTCGATCGCGAAGTCGCGTGCCACCGCCCAGAAGTCATAGGTGGTGTGCTCGGTCGACGGGGTGATGGCGTACACGATCTCGGCGTGGAACGCTTCGCTGTCCTCGCCCTCGGCGGGCGGATAGACACCCTGCGGCGCGATCCGGCTGTGCAGGAGGTAGAGGCAGGGCGTGTGGTATTCGATGTCCTGCCACCGGGTGATCCGGCCCTGGATCCCGGTCGAACGCGCGTAGAACGGTGGGCACTCGGCGTCGTCCATGTGCCGACTGACGTAGACGATCCCCCGGTCCTCGTCCACCTCGGTGGTGATCGGGGTGTTCGCCACCTCCGGCGTTCCGATGTAGCCGCCGTGCAGGTAGGTCTCATGCGACAGGTCCAGGAGGTTGTCCACCAGCAGGCCGTACCGCGCGTTCAGTGGCGCCATGCCCCGCACCACCGCGTAACGCGGGTCGGCGAGCCACGGTGCGCGCGGAATCGCGGCCGGGTCGGCCCGATCCAGGTCGCCTATCCAGACCCAGATGAAGGAGTCCTGTTCCACCACGGGGAAGGAGACCACCCGCGCGGTTCGTGGGATGCGCTGCTGCCCGGGTACGAAGACGCACGCGCCGGTCGGATCGTAGGTGAAGCCGTGGTAGCCGCAGACGATCGTGTCGCCGTCGAGCCGGCTCTCCGACAGCGGGAAGCGCCTGTGCACGCATCGGTCGGCGAGCGCCACCGGCTTCCCGGCACCGGTGCGGTACAGCACCAGCGGCTCACCGAGCACAGTGCGGGCGAGCAGGTCCCGCCCCACCTCACTGCCGTAGGCCGCCACATACCACTGGTTACGCGCGAATGCCATGCGACCGGACCTCCATGCCGACGGACGTCGATGGAGCCGGATCGTCCCGTGCGGTGTCCCCGTTGGGGAACCGGAGCTTTCACTGAATGAAAGGCTGAACCCTCTCGCACGTGACGGTGTGGCTGCCGTGCCGACGGGCACGGCAGCCACACCGGGGCGTCACCTGTTCTGCTTCTCCTGGCACGGCACGCAGAAGCGCGCGTGCGGGAGAATCTCGAGCCGCTCGGCCGGGATGCTCCGGCTGCACTTCTGGCAGGCACCGTAGATGCCGTCGCTGATCCGGCTCAGCGCACCGGTGATCTGCTCGATGTTCTGGCGGGTGGCCATCAGCAGCGCGGCCTGGTTGTGGGCCTCGCCGGGGTCGCCGGTGTCCGCGTTGAGCTCGGTCAACTCCCGCAGTCGAGCGGTTTGGGTGGCGAAGTCGTCCGCCAGGGACGCTCGCATGTCAGCGAGCCAACTCTGGTCGAGAGTACGACGATGATCGACGCTCATGGTCTGCCTTTCAAGGGGATCGGGCGGGAAAAACAAAAAGGGCCGAAGCTGGATAGCTTCGCCCTGGCGGTCGTTCTGGGTATGCAACGATTCCGCAGGTGGGCCTCGGCCGGTTCGCGTCGGGCTCGACATTTCGTGTGTGAGCGCGACGTGCGGCGCGCGGACAACCGGTACCCGCATGTCGGCCTTGAGGCGTGTCGCCGTCGGCACGCGGACAGCACCGCCCACCGCCACCTCGATGGCGGCGGGCGAGCGGAAGGTCACCGGCGACATGCCCCCACCATAGAGCGGTGTCGCCCCAAAGCCAACGTCCGCGGTGGGATCTCATTCCGACCGCGAACTGCCGATTTTCGCCGTAACAGGGCCGTTGCCCGAACCCGGTGGGCGCCCTTCGATATCGCAGCGGGGTCATCTTTTCGAGTCCTAGACTGCGGTGCATGGCGGGTTCTTTACCCTGCCAACCGGGGGGAGAGAACGCCATGCAATCTCGGTCGACGCCGTCCGGATCCCCGTCGACAACCCAAGCCGACAAAACTCACGGCGGCGCCAACCGCGACATGCCACCGGAATTGGGTTCGGATGCTGTCGGCATATTCGAAGGCCGGACCTTCATGCTGTCCAATCCAGCCGGGGACGTACCGGCGGACTCCATCGCCGGTCTGGTACACGACGACACCCGCTACATCAGCCGTTGGGAGCTGACCCTCGACGGGAACGCCCCGCTCGTCCTCAGCGCGAACCCCGTCGATCCGTACTCGGCGGCCTTCTTCCTCGCGAATCCCGAGATCGAGGGCCTGGCGGCGAACCGGGTCGGCGTGCGACGGGAACGATTCGTCGGCGACGGCATGTACGAGCGGATCACTGTGCAGTATTTCGGCGCCGAGCCGGTCTCCGTACGTCTGCGGTTGGACGTCGGCGCGGACTTCGCTGACCTCTTCGAGATCAAGGGGGCGGGACGGAGCAGGCTGGCCGACATCCGGCGGGCCCACCGGTCGGACGGCTCTGCGCTGTCCTTCTCCTACCGGAATTCGCACTGGTCGGCCGTCACGACAGTCGAGGCCGAGCCGCGTGCCGACCGGGTGGAGGGCGACGCACTGGTCTGGGACGTGCACCTGGGGCGAGGCCAGACCTGGGGTTGCGAGCTGCGGGTGTTGCTGAACTGTCGGGGCAAGGACTACCAGCCGACCAGCCGCACCTTCGGCGAGGAGCAGGACCCCGGCGCCGACGACGCAGCCTGGCGGTGGAGGGAGAACAAGCCAGACCTGAGCGCCGAATCAGACCTGCTGCGCAGCGTCTACCACAAGTCGGCCAGCGACCTGGTGTCCATGCGGATCGCGAAGGAGATCCACGGCGAGCAGGTCGTTCTGCTGGCCGCTGGCATGCCCTGGTTCCTGGCGGTGTTCGGGCGGGACACCCTGATCACCGCCTACCAGAGCGTCAGCTGCGGACCCGACGTAGCGCGGGGGGCGCTGGTCACCCTTGCCGCACACCAGGGCAACGCCATCGACGACTTCAGCGACGAGGAACCGGGAAAGATACTTCACGAGTACCGCTCCGGCGAGCTGACGCAGCTCGGCATCATGCCGTACGGCCCGTGCTTCGGCGCGTCCGACACCACCCAGCTGTGGCTCATCCTGCTCTCCGAGTACTGGCGGTGGACGGGTGACGACGCACTCGTGCAGCGGTTACGTCCCAACGCCGACGCGGCCCTGCGGTGGATCGACGACTTCGGAGACCGCGACGGCGACGGCTACGTCGAGTACGCCACGCGCTCCCCCGAAGGCATGCGCAACCACTGCTGGCGCGACTCACCCGACGGGGTCCAGTTCGCCGACAGCACGCTCCCCTCCCTGCCGGTCGCCACCTGTGAGATCCAGGGCTACACCTACGACGCGAAGCTCCGCGCCGCACAGCTCGCCGATGGGCCCTGGGCCGACAGCGCGTTGGCGCGACGTCTGCGCACCGAAGCCGCCGATCTGCGCGAACGGTTCAACCGTGACTACTGGCTGCCCGCGCGCGGCGGCTACTACGCGATCGGCCTCGACGCCGACAAGCGCCCCATCGACTCGATGACCTCGAACATGGGTCACCTGCTCTGGAGCGGCATCGTCCCGCCGGACCGCGCCGCCATGGTGGCCCGACAGTTGATGTCCGACCAGATGTTCTCCGGCTGGGGTGTCCGGACCCTGTCCACCGAGGACGTGGGATACAACCCCATCGGCTACCACGTCGGGACCGTGTGGCCACACGACAACTCGATCATCGCCGCCGGGCTCGCCCGGTATGGCCACCGCGACGCGGCGAACCGCATCGCGATGGCGATGCTGGAGGCCGCCGCCCACTTCGATTACCGCCTGCCCGAGGCCATCTCCGGGTACGACCGCTCGCTCGGCCGACGACCCGTGCCGTACCCCACGGCATGCAATCCCCAGGCCTGGGCCAGCGGAGCACCCCTGCTGTTCCTGCGCTCGATCCTCGGGCTCGATGTCGACGACGGGATCCTCGCCAGCGATCCGCACGTCCCCGAGGCGCTGGGGAACATCCGGCTGACCGGGGTCGCCGTCCACGGCGCTCGTCTGACTGTCGAGGCCTCCCCGTCGCCACCCGGTTCCTCGGCCTGAGCCGCGGCGCTCAAGCTTGAGTCAGCCCGGGGTGAGGAGACAGAACTCGTTGCCCTCCGGGTCGGTGAACACCCTCCACGGGACGTCTTGGCCCAGGTCGACGCCGGTCGCGCCGAGACCCCGCAGCCTGGCCGCCTCAACCTCCGGGTCGTCACCGGGGTACGGGCGTACGTCGAGGTGGACCCGGTTCCACCCGCTCTTCACCTCCGGGGTCCGGACGAACTCCAGATAGGGGCCGACGCCCTTGGCGGAGCGCAGTCTCGCACCCCGATCGGTCACCTCGTGCAGGGTCCAGTCCATCGCCTCACTCCAGAACCGGGCCATGGCCCGCGGATCCGCGCAGTCGACCACCACTGCCGCGATCGGCCCGGTGTCCCGGTAGAGCGGTCGGGGCTCCAGCACGCAGAACTCGTTGCCCTCCGGGTCGGCCAGGACCGTCCATGGCACGTCGCCCTGGCCCACGTCGGCAGCTGTCGCGCCGAGGTCCTTCAGGCGCGCGACCACCTGCGCCTGGTGGGCCGCCGAGGTGGTGGCGAGGTCCACGTGGACGCGGTTCTTCACCGTCTTGGGCTCCGCGGAGACGACGAGGTCGACGCAGACGGCGACGGGGTCGGGGTAGACGAAGCCCTCGGGTTCGAGGTTGGTCACGCCGGGACCCTCACTGGAGACTCCCCAGCCGAGCGCCTGCGCCCAGAAGCCGCCCAGCGCGGAGTCGTCCCGAGCCTTCATGTTGATCTGAACAAGCCGTGTTGCCATGGCGGCGATGCTAGGGCCTCTGTCGACGTCTCGCTGACCGTGATCGCCGCCCAGCCGCGCTACCGTCCGCGCTCGTCCGAGGGCTGCTCCTTCGTCAGGTGCAGCAGCCACCCCTCGCCGGTGCGGATGAGCGCGTACCGCCGACGGCCGGTGCGGCCGTGCAGGGTGAACAGCATTCGCCGGTCGGTGCGATCGTGCTCCTCCCAGGTGCCGATGTCGGCTATCGACTTGTCGACGTCCTCGTAGGTGAGGTGATCGAGGTCGTGGTCGGGTACGGCGATCGCGAGCCGGTTGTCGCTGGGGCTGTCCGGCAGACCGCGAGGCACCGCCCACGACCGCAGCACACCATCCTCCTCGAGCCGCAGGTCGTAGTGCGGCCGTGGTTTGCGGTGGTGGTGCAGGACGAAGGAGGGTGCCACCCTTCCCATTGTCGGCATCTGTCGGCCCTTCCGCCCGTCAACGCGACCACCTCACCAAGCCTGGTACGCCCTCCAGTCCTCGACCGGAGTGAGCGGAACCGGCGCGGGCCGCTGCGCCACAGTCGTCAGCTCGATCCGCTGACCTTCCGCCGCCGACCGGATCAGGCTGGTCATCGTTTCGAGTACGTGCAGCGCTACGTCGCCGTCGGCGCGCGGCGGACGCTGATCGTCGGCCCGGACCAGGTCGATCAGACCGATGCCCCGGGAACCCTTGGCGTAACCGGCCCGCGGTTCGAGAGCGCGCCATTCGGTGTCGCCGAGCGCGAAGAGGCGGACCTCGCCGTCGAAGTAGTTCGGGTCGGGTACGGCGAGCGTGCCGGTCTCCCCGTGCACCTCGATCGGGGCGGCCGTCGTCCGGACGCCGTCGAAGCTCGTCGTGATGGTGGAGAGAGCACCGTTGGCGTGCTCCAGTACGCCGCTCAGGTGGGTGTCCACCCCCACCGGAATGCGCTGGCCGGCGCGTGGGCCCGAGCCGATGACGCGTTCGGCGCGTAGGCGGCTTGCGGCTCCGATCACCGCGCGGACCGGGCCGAGCAGGTGGATGAGCGCCGAGATGTAGTACGGCCCCATGTCCAGCATCGGGCCGCCGCCCGGGGCGTAGTAGAAGTCGGGGTGGGGATGCCAGCGCTCGTGCCCCGGAGTGACCATGACCGCCGACGCGGACATCGGGCGTCCGATGAGCCCGCCGTCGATCGCCGCCCGCGCCGTCTGCGTACCCGTGCCCAGGACGGTGTCCGGCGCGCAGCCGACGCGGACGCCGGCCGACGTGGCCCGTTCGATGATGGAGCGGCCGTCCGCGAACGTCACGGCGAGCGGCTTCTCGACGTACACGCTCTTGCCCGCGTCGATCGCGCCCAGCGAGATGTCGGCGTGCGCTGCGGGGATCGTGAGGTTGAGCACCGTCCGCACGTCCGGGTGGGCGAGCAGGCGCTCGACGCTCATCGCCTCGGCTCCGGGAATCGTGGCGGCGACCGCGGCCGACCGGGAGGCGTCGAGGTCGGCCACCGCGGCGATGCTCACCTCGGGGTGGTCCGCGAGCGTGTCCAGGTACGCACGGGAAATGACCCCGAGACCTACGACGCCGACGCGGTGCGGGTCGCCCACACCATCCCCCTCTCGATGACGGTACGAACGCCCGCGTGCTCCAGCACGTCCAGGCTGTGGCCCGGGGTCGTCACGACGATGCGCCCGGCACCCCACAGTCGGGTCCAGATCGCCGGCGAGGTGACCGGCCGGTGCCACGGATGCCACGTCTGCGTCGGGTGGGTGGTCACGGCCAGCACGTCGATCAGGTCGTCGTGCAGCACCCAGTACTGTTCGGTGACCAGGTCGAAGTCCTCGATCCCCGCGGTGATCGGGTGCTCCCGGCCGAGGTCGGTGATGCGCACCGTGTGCGGCAGGAAGTTGTCCTCCGGGCCACCGTGCCGCTCACACGGCTCCCGGCCCGGATGGGTCGCGAACTGGCCGCCCACCAGATGCAGGTATTCGGAGGACGCGCGGAACGAGTCAACGATGCCGCCGTGCCAGCCGGTGAAGCCCGTGCCGGCGATGACCGCCGCGCTGAGGCCCGCCACCTGGTCGGCGGTGATCTGCGACATCGTCATGCACTGCACGACCAGGTCGGTCTCGGCCATCTCGGCGGCATCGGCGTAGATCTCCGTCGACTCCTCGACCCGTACGGCGTAGCCGTTACGTTCGAGGAAGGGGAGGAACAACTCCGTCGCCTTGACCGGCTGGTGTCCCTCCCAACCGCCCCGGACCACCAATGCTCTGCGCTGCGCCACCCTCGCTCCCTCCCACGGTCCGTCACCACCGGGCTGGTCGCTCCCGCCCCGGCGACGTACCGCCGATACCCGTACGTGTCGAGCACCGAAACCGTACCCGTGCCCTACGTGGGGCGTGCGGGCCGCGCCGTGGATCCGTGGTTAGGTCGCGACGACTGTCAGACGGCCGTGCGGGACCACTGCTGGTTGGCGCCGGTGTTGCACGAATACTGCTTGAGGACCACCCCGTCCGCTGTCGACGCGGCCGGTACGTCCACGCACTTGTTGCTGTGTCGCGCCCGGAGCTGGAAGTAGCTGCCGTTGGTGACCATCTGGAACTGCTGGTTGGTGCCGCTGCCGCAGGTGTACTGGACGAGCTCGGCGCCGTCGGCGGTCGACGCGCTCACCACGTCGAGGCACTTTCCGCTGTTTCGGCTGACGATGCGCCAGTAGCCGCTGCCGGCGTCCTGGAACTGCCACTGCTGCCAGGCATTGCCGCCGTACGTGTACTGGCCGACACGCGCGCCGTTGTCGGTGTTCGGCGACTGGACGTCCATGGCCTTGCCACTATGCCGCACGGTGATCCGGTAGAACGTCCCCGTCGGCGGCGGCGTCGTCGGGTCGCCGCCGCCGATGGTGTCGCCCCACGCGTACCGGATCCGGTCGGCGCCGGAGGTGTTGCGGACGGTCAGGTTGAGGTCGGTGCCGCTGCCGGTGAGGGCGAACATCGAGTACCAGTCGTAGCCGATGGTGCCGGTCTTGCCGCCGAGGGCGGGCCAGTAGGTGCCGCCCATCTGGTTGTCCCGCATGACCTGGGCCATGGCCCGGATGTAGCGCACGAAGTTGTCGGTGCTGCCCGCGTCGGCGTAGTTACGACCGTCGTTCATGGGCCCGCCGAACTCGGTCGCGACCGCGCGGGAGGCGCAGTTGCCGAGGCGAGTCTGGATGTGGCTGCGGAAGGCGTCGTAGGTCATCGCGCCGTAGAAGAACGCGTAGTAGTGGAAGGACAGCAGCGTCGAGTTGAAGCGGCTGTCGTTGCAGATGTCGCGCAGGTCCTGGCTGAAGCCGGTGCCGCCGATCAGCACCCGGCCGGGCACCGCCGAGGTGTGGTAGCTGAGCCAGTTCGCGGCGACGTTGCGCCACTCCGTCGAGCTGTAACCGTGCGGCTCGTTCATCGGCTCGAAGTAGACGTTGGCGTTCGAGCCGTACGTGTTGGTCACGGTGGACCACATCGTGTTCCACGCGGCGAGATTCGTGATTCTGCCGCCGGAGGCGGCGCCGTCCTCCCAGTAGGCGAGGATGACCTTGAAGCCACGGGCGGTGGCAGCGTCGATGGCGCCTCGGTACGCCTCCCACCAGGCCGTCCCCACCGTGTGGGTGTTGATGGGCAGCCGGATCGTGTTGACACCCATGGTGGACGCCATGTCGTCGTAGAGGGCGTTGGCCTTCGCCCGCACCGTCGCGTTGCTGTCGGACGAGCTCAGGCCCTGCACGATAAGGGGGCTGGTCTTGAAGTTGTCACCCAACATGGCCCAGTTCATGCCTCGGAACTGGTTGGTGGCGGCAGTGGCCGGCGACGAAACGACGACGACGACGCCAACCATCGCCGTTATCGCGGCCACCAGGGCAATCACTGTCCGGCGCATCGACCGGCTGATTCGTTCCATGGAATGTCCAATCACTAGATCTTGCCTCTCCGGGAACGTCGTGGAGGTCGGGGTTCAGCTGGTCACGCGGAATGTGGCGTCGGCACGGCTCTGCGTATCGGGGATCGGGTCGAGCCGGAGCAGGTAGCCGTAGTGCCGGATGTAGCGGTCCGGGTGGCTGTAGGACTGAAATGACGTCCACGAGGAGTTGGCGAGGCCGGCGACCTGCCGGAAGGTGGAGTCGGCGGCGAACGTGGCGGTCCCGTCGTTGGCTTCCAGCCGGAAGTCGAATCCGTAGTGGCGCAGGTAGTAGCCCGGGTAGTTGACCGACTGGATGGAGACCGTGCCGGAGCCGACCAGGCCGGGGACCACGCGCCACTGGCCGTCCTGGGCCGGGCTGACGTTCGGGTCGATGCGGACGTCGTAGTCGTAGTGCCGCACGTACCGGTCCTGGAAGTTGTACGACTGGATCCGGTTGACCGCGGTGACGGGCCAGCGGGCGAGCACGCGGTCCTGTTCGGCGGCGGTCAGGTTGAGGATCGTTCCGTGCCGCTTCTTGGTGCCACCCATGGCGTACGAGCCGGACGCCGGCAGCCGGTAACTGCTCGCGCTCGACGGGTTGGTGGTCAGCACCGGCAGGTAGCCGCGCCCGCTGGCGTACTGGTCGAGGTAGAGCACCCACTCGTTACGGTTGTTGTACTTCATCCACATCGGGCCCTCGACCTGGGCACCGGTAAGCCCGATGCCGGACAGGTTTCCGAGGCTCGTCCAGGTGCCGAGGATGGAGTTGCTGCCCTCGATGGCGATCTGCCCGTCCCGGGAGGCCCGAACGTAGCGGTAAGCACCGACGCCGGCCGGCACCTCGACGATCTGGGTGTCGATGATCTCCTGGTTACCGGGTCGGTTGATGTAGACCTGCGGCGTGGTGATGCTGCGGAAGTTCGCCGTGCGCGCGGAGTAGATGCGGTGCTTGGTCGCCCCGTTGAGCGGGACGTTCGTCGCCCAGTAGAGGACGTAGTCGTTGGTATCCGGGTTCCAGATCGCCTCCGGCGCCCAGGCGTTGCGTCCGTCCGGGATCGCGCCGGCCACGTTCAGCAGCCACGGCGCGGACCAGTTGACCAGGTCGGTGGACTCCCACACGACGAGGTTGCGGCTGCCGTTGTTGATGGCGGTCGACCAGTCCTGGCCGCAGCCGATGCACAGGTCCGTGGCGATGATCCAGTACCTGTCGCCGCCGGGCGAGCGGACCAGGGCGGGGTCGCGGACGCCGCGGGTGCCGACTGTGGAACGCAGGACGAGCCCACCGTTGTTGAGGTCGGTCCAGCGGAGGCCGTCGGTGCTGTGGGCGAGGTAGATCTGTTGGTCGGTCGACGACTCGCCGGTGAAGTGCGCCATCAGGTAGCCGACGGTCGGGTCGAGCGCGGCCGCCTCCTTCGGTGTCGCCGCCGACCAGGTGGTGAACAGCAGGCACGCGGCGACCGCAACCGCGCCGAGCCGGGCGAGGACTCTCGACATGTGTCTCTCTCCTTCGCGCAGGGGCGTACGAGTCAGCTAGAGGGTCGGTACGACGGGGCGGATGGTGCCGTCGGTGTTGAATTCCATCTGGTCGATGGCGGTCTCGCGGTTGGTGCCGTTGCCGGCCGGCACGGCGAAGCGGTGGTAGGCGATGTGCCAGGTGTCGCTGCCGGGTGCCCGGACCACCGAATGGTGACCGGTGCCCTTGATGCCCACCTCGAGCCGCTTCTGCAGCACCACGCCGCGCCTGGTCCACGGACCGAGGGGCGATGGGCCGGTGGCGTAGGCGACCCGGTAGTCCTCGCTACGCGTGTCGTTCTCCGACCACATGAAGTAGTACTGACCGTTGCGCTTGAACACGAACGGCGCCTCGTTGTAACCGGATGGCGTGACCACCCGTACCTGTGCCGCGTCGAAGGAGGTCATGTCGGCGTTCAGCCGTACCGCCCGTGCGACGCCCTGGCCCCAGTACAGGTAGGACTGCCCGTCGTCGTCGGTGAACACCATGGGGTCGATCGCCTGCCCGCCGGAGAACTGGTCGCTGCGGATGAGCGGTCGGCCCAGCGCGTCACGGAACGGCCCGGTGGGGCTGTCGGCCACCGCCACGCCCAGTTGCTTGGCCGTGTTGCCGCTGGCCGCGCCGCCGCTGAAGTACAGGTAGTAGCGGCCGTTGGCGCTGGCCACGGCGGGCGCCCAGGCCGAGTTGTCCGCCCAGGACACGTCGGGGCCGTGGTCCAGGATCACGCCGTGGTCGGTCCAGTTGACCAGGTCGGTGGAGGAGAACGCCTTGTAGTAGGTGCCGGCCCAGCTCGCGTAGCCGTCGGTGGTCGGGTACAGGTAGTAGCGGCCGTTGAAGACGGCGATGTGCGGGTCGGCGAAGAGGCCCGGGATCACCGGGCCCTTGGTGGTCCTGGGCGCCCAGGGCGCGACGAGGCGGAAGGAGCTGTCTGCCCGGAACGCGGCCGTGTCCTGGTAGGCGTCGATCCAGAGTGCGTAGTCGCGGTGCCGGATCCGCCGATTCGGATAGTTGTACGAGGCGAGCGCCACCGAACCGCTGACCGAGCCGTCCACCGCGCAGAAGGTGGCGTCGGCCCGGAACGTCGCGTCGCCGGTGTTCGGGTCGACCCGGATCCGGTAGTCGCGGTGCCGCAGGAACATGCCGGTCTTGGTCTGGAACGAGTAGCAGGTCGGCGACGCCAGGCCGTTGACCACGGTGAAGGTGGCATCGAGCTTGGTCTGGTTGGCGCTGCTGGAGGTCACCGGATCGAGCTGACCGAGATAGTCGATGTGCCGTACGTACCGTCCGGCCTGGTTGGTCGCCTCCAGCGAAACAGCGCCGGTCGGCAGCGTGGCGGCCTGCGCCGGTCCGTCGGCCACCACCACGAACGCCGCGGCGGCCACGGCGGAGAGCACGAGGAGGGAACGTAAACGCATGGTCGATGCTCCCGACGGCGATGCCGCTGTCATACGCCGTGGAACCACGTCTCGACCCCTTTCAAAAAGATCATCTATGTTAGCGTTAACAACAAGGAGCTGTGATCGGCTCGGGCTTTGGGACTCTGACGACGGCTGCCATACCCGCGCGGACACACTTGTGGTGCGTCACGCCGCTACAGGCACAATGTGTTCTGCTCGTTAAGTTCGCGTTGCGGACAAGTGTTAGCGATCGCATCTATCAGTGTCAAGGGATCGACCGTGGACGCTCCCCCGCAACCCCGTCACGCCCGAACCGTGGACCGCGCCACCGGGGTGTGCGTCGGCGAGGTGGTCCTCAACGACTGGGACCCCGTCGACCGCAGCTGCAACTTCCGCACGCTGCTCACCGCGAGCGGCCGCGACCGTGGCCTGGGCACCGAGGCGGTGCGCCTGATCGTCGGCCACGGTTTCGAGGGGCTCGGTCTGCACCGCATCTCGCTGGAGGTGTTCGCCTTCAACCCCCGGGCTCGGCGGACGTACGAGAAGGTCGGCTTCATCGTCGAGGGTGTGCTGCGGCAGGTCCTGCACGACGGCGACGACTGGGTTGACGCCGTGGTGATGTCGATCCTCGCGCCCGAGTGGGCGGCGCACCGGGGGCAACCCGAGCGCCGAGACGCGTAGCCGGCGAAAACCGAAGGCGTCAATCCTGGATGGAGAAGGTCGCGACGACACCGCTGTGGTCGGACTTGGTGCCACCGACGATGTCGTAGCCGGTCATCCACATCAGCTGGTACTCGGGCAGCCGTTTCCAGAAGTAGACGTAGTCGATGTGCCGGTTGCCGTGCGTTCCGGTGCCCCTCTCGCCGTAGAGGTTGTAGTTGGAGCGCAGATTTGGCAGCTCGTTGGCCTCGAAGACCTGCCACGGGAACTTCGCGTACCCGTAGCTCCGGTCGGCGCTGAAGTCGACGTTGAGGTCACCGCTGACGATGACCTGACCCTCGTCCTGCTTGTCGACCGCCAGTTCCTTGAGGCCCTGGAACTGCGCCTCGGCACACCTGGTGCGCGGCAGGTCCTCGGGCCGGCCGGCGGTTTCGATGCTGGCCACCGCATGGGCGTTGACGTGTGTCACGTTGCGGCCGGTGGCCTTGTGCCGGTACTTGACCCAGTTGTTGTAGCGCGCGGGCGGGACCTCGCCCGGACCGTTGGTGTCACAGACGAAAATCGAGCCCTTGTCGAGTACGTCGAACATGCTCTTCTTGGCGATCAACGCTTCGCCAGCCTGGTTGGTGCCGCCCGGCGCGTACAGCCACCAGCCGTTGTTGGCGGCCCAGTTCTCCAGGAACGCCTTGCGGGCACCGACCTCGTTGAGACCGACGAGGTCCGCCTTGGACGCGATCAGATTCAGGTCGTGCGCGAAGTCGGCCTGGCTCAGCCCGTAGTAGATGTTCAGCGTCGCCGTCTTGAAACCCACGCTCGCGGCAGCCGCCGGGGCCGCCGGCAGCAGGGCCGCCACCAGCGCGACCGCGCCCGCGAGAGCGCCCAGCGCCCGGGCCGACCAGTCCGTTGTCCTGCGCATCGATGTCCCTCCGCACGAACCGCCGTGGGTGGCGGCCAACGCACACTATCGATTCGAGTCGACGCGACGCCGAACATCCGGTGACGAAGCATGGACAGTCCCGGGTCGACCGGTGCGGGGGGTGACCAGCTCTCCCAGTGGCAGTGGTGGAGCTACGCGAAGGTGAGGCCGTCGGACCGGGCGCGTTTGAGCTCGGAGAAGGCCCGGCAGCCGGCGAGCAGCCGGGCGCCGTCGAAGACGCGGACGGCCTCCTCCCCACGAGGGATCGAGGTCAGCACGGGGCCGAAGAAGGCCACGTCGTCGACGACGACCGTCGGGGTGCCGAGGTCCTCGCCCACCAGTTGCTGCGCGCGGGCGGTGCTCGCCCGCATCCGCGGGTCGACGTCGCTCCGATGGGCGACGTCGGCCAGGTCGGCGGGGAGACCGGCCTCGGCCAGGGCCAGCGGGACGACGGTGTCGAAGTCCTTGTCGCCGGCGTCGTGGATCCGGCGACCGAGCGCCGGGTACAGCCGTGCGAGGGCGGCGGGGCCGTGTTGTGCGGCTGCCGCCACGCACACCCTGGCCGGCCCCCACGCTCGGTCGTTGAACTCGCGGTACCAGGGCTCCAGGTCACGATGCTCGTTGATCACCGCGAGGCTCATCACCTCGAACCGCAGAGTGAGCGGCCGCATCTTCGCGACCTCCATGAGCCAGCGGGAGGTGAGCCAGGCGAACGGGCAGGAGGGGTCCACGTACGCCGTGACCACCGGAGCTGACGTTCGCGTCGAGTTGTCTTCCACGGAAGGCAATTTATCTTCCCCGGAAGGTAAGATGCAACAGTGAATGAGGACCGGATTGCCGAGATCGTCGGCCAGTGGGCCCGGGAGCGACCGGACCTCGACCCCACCCCGTTGCTGATCATCGGTCGCATCCAACAGATGGCCGCCGCACTCGACACCGCACTGCGACCGCCGTTCGCCGCGGCGGACCTCGGCAACGGCGACTTCGACGTGCTCGCCGCGTTGCGCCGCGAGGGCCCGCCGTACACGCTCACGGCGGGCGAGTTGAGCCAACGGATGCTGGTGACCACCGGAGCGGTGACCAAGCGGGTGGACCGGCTGATCGCCCGTGGCCTCGTGTCGCGCTCGGTCTCCGCAGCCGACGCGCGCGGCAGAGTGGTCGGGCTGACTTCCGCCGGAGTGGCGTTGACCGATCGTCTCATCGAAGAACATCTCGCCAACGAGGCGGCCATCCTTCGTGGCCTCGGCGACAGCGACCGCAGAACGCTCGAGCGCCTACTCGCGGCGATGAATCGGACCCTGGACTCCCGAGATTCTGGTCCTTGGGGCGGGGGTCAGGCCGGATGATCACCCGGGCCGTGGTCGGCCAGCCACGAACTATCATTTCGTCATGGACGACACCACCCGCGGCGTACGTATCCGACGCGGTGGCCTGGCCGACGCACCCGCCGTGCTGGCCATGCTCGACGCCGCGGTTGCCTGGATGAATGATCGCGGCAACACCGAGCAGTGGGGCACCACCCCGTTCTCCGAGAAGCCGGGAGGGGCCGACCTGGTCGACCGCTACCTGACCGAGAACCTCCCGTACATCGCCGAGGTGGACGGGACGCCGGCCGCAGCCCTGGTGTTGGACTCCGGGCCCGATCCGCGGGCACCGATCGCGCCTGCGGACGAGCCCGAGCGGTACGTCCGCCTCCTGGTCTCCGACCGACGACTCGCCGGCCGGAACCTCGGGTCGGCCCTGTTGACACACGCCGTGCAGGAAACCCGGCGGGCCGGCGTGCGGTTGCTACGGGTCGACTGCTGGGCGGGCGGCGGTGGCGAGTTGGTGGCGTACTACGAGCGCCACGGGTTCACTCCCACCGAAACCTTCCTGGCTGGATCCTGGCCGGGGCAGGTACTGGCCCAGCGGGTTCTGACCGCCCGCTGACGTCGCTATCCGCCGGTGGACTCCAGCTGATCGAAGGCCACGCTCCACCAGGACTTCGGGTCGGCGAACGCGGACGAGTCGACGGCCATCAGCTCCTCGCGGATCGCGGCGGCGCGGGCGGCGCGAGCCCGACCGCCCGGGTCCGTCGCGATGAGCTGCCCGAGCCGGTAGAGGAACTCGACGAACGCGGCGAAGGTCGCGTTCACCGCCTCGAAGTTGGGGGTCTCCAGGTCCAGCAATACGACGGCTCCGGTCAGAGTGTCGAGGCAGAAGAGCAGCTGCGGGTCCTCGGGCGAGCTGCCGAGGACGATGTGGATGCGCGGGCCGGCCTCGCCGATCTCGATCTTCAGCTTGGAGAACAACTCCATGCCGGGAACGTTGACGTCGACCGTGAACAGGATCGGCACGTCGACAGGGATCGCTCCGAACGGTGGGAAGACCTCTGGCGGCAGCGGGCCGAGGACGTCGTCGAACCGGTCGAGCGGAAAGTAGATCATCCCGTCGGCGCCCCAGAGCGCCGTGAGCTCCTCATGTGTCGCGGTCAATCGTCCGTCTCCTCGTCCTCGTCGCCCGGCGTGGTCAGGCCCTGCTCGTCGAGGAAGCCCCACCACTCGTCGTCGTCGCTGTCGACCTCGCCGTACCCGGCGCCGAAGACGTAGTAGGCGAGGAACGAGTCGAGGTCCGGCGCGACGTCGAGGAACAGCTCACGCATGAACCACTCGTCGGTGGTCTCTGCCGGGAAGTACCAGACCGCGCCGGTGTCGCGTCGGATCAGCAGCGGCTCGTCGTTCAGCGTGCCGAAGACCAGCCACTCGGCGGGTTCGTCGGCGACGCCGGTGAACTCGGGCATCAGGTCGAGGTAGTACTGGACGCGGTCGAGTCGCGCAGCTGAGCGCAGGTCGAACCCGCCGGCCCGGAGGCCGTTGGTGGTCTCCAGCAGCTCCCGGACCGACTGTGGCAGACCGGCGGGAATCTGGTCGGCCGGAGCGCCCTCGTTGAGCTGGGCCCACACCAGCGTCGCCGGCTGATCCGCCTCCAGGTCGGTGCGCAGCTCCGCGATGAGCTCCCGCAGCTCGGGGTTCAATCCACTACCTCTATCCGGATCGGGGTGCCGTCGGGCAATTTCATGATCTGTTGACGGATCTGCCGGCCGACATCCTCGTTTGTATCACCGTGCAAGAGCTTCAGATTACTAACGTCGTCGGGGCCGCCGAGTTGCAGCTCCCACACATGGTCGGGATGCTGGTCGGTGAGCCGCTCGGAGAGTCTGTTCGCCAACTTCTTGTCGTGGGGCCAGTACTTGTCGAAGATCTTCTGCCGGATCCGAGCCTTGTAGGCTTTCGTGATCGATTCGTCCCGGGCAACCGGGTTCGCCTGCTTGAACAGCTTGCCCTCGTCGCTGAGCTTCTTCAGCGCGTTCATCTTCCGGTCGAACTGGGCGCGCGCGTAGGTCGGCTTGCGCTGCACCTTGATCGTGACCACGGGCAGGTCGTTGTTGCGCACGACCGGCTTGGCGGCGGCCTTCTTCACCGCCGCGCGGACGCCGTTGCCAACCCTCGGCTTGCCCGAGTCTCCGCGTTTCTTCGAGCTCTTCGGCGCCCTGCTAGGCATCGAGGAGCTCCTGGATCACCTGGTCGATCAGCAGGCCGACGATCTCCCGGGTGATCATCTGGAAGATCGGGATCTCGGCCAGCGACGCGCCGAACGTGACGACGGCGGTGGCGATCGCCTGAGCCACCGCGAACGCGAGGATCGCCAACTGCACTATCACTTGGATCTTCAGCGCGAGCACGATCGCGGCGGCGATGATCATCCCGGTGCCGATCAGCATGGCGGCCTGGGAGTAGTCCGGCAGCGTTCCGGGACCATTCTCCGGGTTGGACCACCATTTCTGGAACGCCTGCATCGACTCGCCCTGGTGCTGCGACCAGACCGCCGCCGCGGCCGAACCTGCCTCCCCCGAGGCGTTCGCGACCGTGCCGGAGAAGTCCAGCCAGGCCTGGCCCATCTCGAACAGCTTTTCCTCGTCGGCCTCGGGCCAGGTGTAGCCGATCCAGCCGAGTGCCGTGATCAGCTCACCCGGCAGTTGGAGTCCCATCTCGTCACCCCAGCATTCCCTGGATGTCCCGCAACGCGCCCGCGGAGGCTTCCTCGACCAAATCGAAGTTGTCGGCCATCTGCGTCAGGTCGCTACCCGCCGAGCCGATCTCCTCGGCGGCCACGCCGATGCAGTCCAGAACCCAGGCGGACGCCTCCGTGTACGCGATGCCGATCAGCGAGCCGATGTCGTCGGCGCCCCACGGCTCGCCGTACCCCTGCATCTGTGCCTCGAAGCTCTCCAGCTGCCCGATGAAGCGTTCGGCGGCGCCGATGACCTCATCGCCGCCGGAACGCAACAGCGCGGGCTCGACCTCGAAGCCGTTCATCGGGAACCTCCTCGGGCCATCCGCTCCTGCGCGTCCGTGAGCGCCTGCAGGAACGCGCCGAGCCGCGGCACGGCCGTGTCCCGAACCTGTTCCAGCTGCTCGGTGAGCTGCGAGAGGTCGCCGGAGGCCACCGCCGGGCCACCGCCGCGCATCGAGTCGATCGCCGCGTTCACTGCAGCGATCACGTGGTCGCAGACCTCGGCCGAGCCGAGGCGCATCATCCGCGGGTCCAGCGTCAGCGACTCCAGCCGGCCATCGGCGCCAAACTCGGCACGGACCTGCCCCTCGGCGGACTCACCCACCCGACGCAGACGCGCGGCCTCCTCGTCCTCCGGCGCGGTGTTGGTGGCGCGCAACGCGCCAACCGTCGCGTCCAGCATGCGAGCGAACTCCCCGCTCGCCGGCTCATTCACCGACATGCGCCCTCCATCGATCGCGTCCGACACAGTGGAAAGCGTAGTCAGATCCGGCAAACAGTGTGGACCCGCGAGGCAACGCTACGTCGACGCTCTTCGATGACTGCGGTCCGTCGAAGGACCTGCCATCGGGGTAGGCCCGGCTGGCACTATTGAACGGCGCCACAGCAGGCCCACCACTGCCGCTGTGGCCGACAGGAGAACAAGCTTCAGCCACGGGCCGCCGTTGCCCAGCTGCGGCATCGTCTCGTCGGCGAGGTTCCATGCCGCGTGCATCAGGATCGCCGCCGGGACACCACCGCGCAAGCGTTCGGTGACGAAGAGAATGAGGTAGGTGAATGGAAAGAGCAGCAGGAAGAACACCACTCCCTGCTGGGTGAACAAGCCTCCGTCGTGTTGCCCGGTGCCAGGCAGGAAGTACAGCGGCACGTGCCACAGGCCCCAGGCGGCTCCCAGCACCAGGGTGGTCGCCATCCGGCTGTAGGACTGCCTCAGGCGTGGCTGTACGTACCCCCGCCAGCCGAACTCCTCCGCCACTGGCCCTGCGAGCAGCGTGTAGGCCAGCGCGATGAGCGGTCCGCCCACACCGGCGACTACCGAACCCGCGTGCTGCGGGATCGCCGACAGGTCGTTCAGGTTCACCAGGACCGCCGCACCCACAGGGGCGACCCCGCCCAGCAGTACCGCCACCACTGACGTGCCGAGCGACCATCGCGTGCGGGGGCCCGGACGCCTTTCCCCGCGGCGCCGCAACCACAGGATCAGCGCGGCCAGGGACGGGCCGCTCGCCGCGAGCGCGAACACCAGCAGTCCGGGGCCCTCGTCGATGCTCACACCCAGCACTGCCAGCAGTGCAAACGGGATCCAGGTCAGCAACAGACACACAGCCCAGAACTCCAGCAGCCGCCGGCGGACCGAGCCGCGTTCGGCGGGCAGATGGCGCGTCAGGGCGAATTCGTCCGCCACCGCGGCCCGGGTGACCGGACGGCGATGGCCACGCTGCCGTTGGTGCAACTTGGCCATGGTGTGCTCATCTCGTCGTCGCATTGATGATCACGACGCTACGAGGTCCCCAGTGCCCCAACGATCCGGCTAGTCGGTGGACTGCCGGTAGGGTTAACCCGCCTCATCCCGCCACCCCGGACGTTCGTTTCCTCAGGCGGTGGCCAGCCGGACCATGAACTGGCAGCCGTCCGGGGTGTTGCGCACCTCGACCCGACCCCCATGCGCCTCCACCAGGCCATGGACGATGGCCAGGCCGAGCCCTCCGGACGCCCCACCGTCACCGGGGCCGGGCGTGCGGGCCGGCTCACCACGGAACGCGATGTCGAACAGCCGGGGAAGGTCGGCCGGGGGGATGCCGCCGCAGGTGTCGGCGACCGACAGCCAGGCGTGGTCGTCCTCGCGGCCGGCTTCGATGCGTACGGTGCCGTCGGCCGGGGTGTAGCGGACCGCGTTGAGCAGCAGGTTCGCCACGACCCGAGCCAGCTCCGGTTCGCTCGCGGCGACCGTCGGCCACCCCGACTCGCTGGCGATCAGCTTGATCCGGCGCGCGTCGGCCAACGGGGTGGTGCTGGCCAGCGCGTCCGAGACCACCTCCCCGAGCGGCACCGCCGTCAACGACAACCGCAGCGCTCCCGCGTTGATCCGGGACAGCTCGAACAGGTCGTCGACGAGTCGGGTCATCCGGTCGGTCTCCAGCCGGATGCGTCGGTGGTACTCGTCGACCGTGTCCGGATCACGAACCACCCGGTCCTCCAGCGCCTCGGCCATGGCCCGCAGCCCGGCGAGCGGGGTACGCAGGTCGTGGGAGACCCAGGCGACCAGGTCGCGCCGGCCCTTCTCCAGTTGCCGTTCCCGCTCCCGGGCCTGGTCGCGCCAGACCGCGGCGCGGGCCAGTCGACCGCCGAAGTGCCCGCCGACGGCGAGGCTGACCACCGCTGCCGCCGCGACGGTGATCAGGACCACCTCAAGGTCGTGTGCGGAGAGGAACATCGCCTCCGCGACCGCCATCACCCCGACCGCGACGGCGATCACCGTGGTGGTGAGCAGCACGCTGAGGTGCACGGTGATCGAGCTGCGTCGAAGCACGCGAAGCAGCACCGCGCCGGCGAGTCCGATGCCGAGCGCCGCGCCGAGGGCGATCGCGAAGATCAGGAGTACGTCACGCATGGGCCGGCTCGTAGCGGTAGCCGACGCCCCAGACGGTCACGATCCGCTGCGGATCGGCCGGGTTGGTCTCGATCTTCTCCCGTAGCCGGCGTACGTGCACGGTCACGGTCGAATGGTCCCCGAAGTTCCAGCCCCAGACCTGCTCGAGAAGTTCGGCCCGGCGAAACACCCGGGACGGATGCCGCATGAGGTGGACGAGCAGGTCGAATTCGCGCAGCGTCAGAGCCAGATCGGTGCCGGCGAGGCGGGCGGTTCGGGAGGTCGTGTGCACCACCAGATTGCCGTCGGTGAGCGCCTCCGGCCGCTCGGGTGGCGCCCCAGCGCCGGCGCGACGGAGCACCGAACGGACCCGCAGCACCAACTCCCGGGGGGAGAAGGGCTTGGTCAGGTAGTCGTCAGCGCCGAGCTGCAGCCCGAGGATCCGGTCAGACTCGTCACCGCGCGCGGTGAGCATGACGATCGGTACGCCGTCGGGCCGTACCCGCAGCGCACGGCACACCTCCAGGCCGCTGATCCGAGGCAGCATGAGGTCGAGTACGACAAGGTGTGGTGCCTGCCGCTCCACGGCGGCGAGTGCCGCCGCGCCGTCCGCCGCGAGGCTCACCTGGAAGCCGTCGTTCTCGAGGTAACGACGGATGACGTCGCTCACGGTCTGATCGTCGTCGACCACCAGCACGCGCTGCGTCACGAACCTTCCCCGTCCGGCCCCGTCAACGTCTCCCCCAGTTGTCCATCGACCCAGCGTAGCCACGCACCGGCATCCGCCCGCACCAGCAAACCTTGCGAGGTTCTTACGGCTGCGTGCAGGGACCCGCGTGGGCGTACCCGAGGTCATACGGTGACCGGAATGCGGATACTTGTCACCGGTGCGGCCGGATTCATCGGCTCACACGTCGCCGACCTGCTCACCGAACACGGGCACGAGGTGGTGGCCGTGGACGCGCTCCTGCCCGAGGCGCACGGTGCGACAGCACCGCCCTGGACCGAGCGGCACGACCTCGTGGTCGGCGACGTACGCGACGGCGAGCTGCTGACCCGGCTCCTGGCCGGGGTCGACGCGGTCTGCCATCAGGCAGCCATGGTCGGCCACGGCCTCGACCCGGCCGACGCCCCCCGGTACGCCGCGCACAACGACCTCGGCACGGCCACCGTCCTCGCGGCGATGCACGCCGCCGGCGTACGCCGGTTGGTGCTGGCCAGCTCGATGGTGGTCTACGGCGAGGGCCGCTACCACTGCCCCGCCCACGGAATCGTCCGGCCTGCCGGCCGACGGGCCGCCGATCTGGCCGCGGGTCAGTACGAGCCGACCTGCCCGCGTTGCGATCAGGCGCTCTCCCCCGGTCTCGTGCCCGAGGACGCGCCGTTGGAGCCGCACAGCACGTACGCCGCCACCAAGCTGGCCCAGGAACACCTCGCCGGCGCCTGGGCCCGGCAGATTGGCGGAGCGGTGTGGGCCCTGCGGTATCACAACGTCTACGGTCCGCGAATGCCTCGTGACACCCCGTATTCAGGGGTCGCGTCGATCTTCCGGTCGGCCCTGGCCGCCGGGCGACCGCCCCGGGTCTTGGAGGATGGTCGGCAACGGCGCGACTTCGTGCACGTGACCGACGTGGCGGCGGCGAACCTGCTGGCCCTCACGACACCGGCTCCGGATCCCCTGACCCCGGTGAACGTCTGCTCGGGTGAACCGCACACCGTCGGCGAGTTGGCCCACGAGCTGGCGTCGGCGATGGGCGGGCCGTCGCCGGTAACGGTCGGGGGCGGGCGGACGGCGGACGTACGGCACGTCGTGGCCGACCCGGCCCGTGCCGCCCGGCTGCTTGGTTTCACCGCCCAGGTCGGCTTCGCCGCCGGCATCGCCGACTTCACCACCGCTGTGATGCGGGATCCGGCGTCCCTCACGACACCGTCAGCAGTAGGTGGTTGACGGCGAGGGCCGTGGCCGCCTGGGCGGCCAACCACCACCGTCGGTGACCGTTGGGCAGGTGCGCGGTGGCGACCAGCAGCCAGACGGCGAACGGTAGCCAGATCCGCTCGACCTCGGCCTTGCTGAGCCCGGACAGGTCCGCCGCGAGCACCGCCGCCGTCGCCGCGACGGGCAACCACACGGTGGGTCCGGCGCTGGCGATCCGCTGTCGGAGGGCCGTCACGCGCGGTGGGTGTGGTGGTCGGATCGGCACGGCGGCCACCGCCCGCCGCAGCGCCGGCCCGACCACCGGGCCGGCGGAGAGCAGCAGAGCGGCGAGATTCGCCCAGACCCAGTACCCGTATGGACGCTCCGCCGCCCAGCCCTGGTAGTAGCGACGTGCCACCAGGTGGTAGCCGTCCAGCCACCAGAAGCCGGCGAGGGTGAACGCGGCGACCACGGCCGCGACCGCCGTCGCCGCGACCAGGAGCACGCCGAGACGGTCCCGCGCCCGGAGCAGCACCACTGTCAACGCGAGCAACCCGACCAGGACGAACCCGTACGACAGGTAGAGCGCGAAGCCGAGCAGCAACCCGCCAAGTGCGGCCCCGGGTCGGCCGCCCACCGCCAGCAGCGCCAGCCCGGCCGCGACCACCGCGGCGAAGATCCCGTCCGCGGACGCGCCCACCCAGACCGCCCCCGGGAGGAGAACCAGGAACGGCCACACCGCCCGGGCCGCGTCCTCGGCGCCGAGCGCCCGCAACGTCACCGGGACCGACACGCAGACCGTGGCACCGAGCAACACACAGGCGAGCCCGGCGGCGGTCCCGCCGCCCAGGCCGATCCGCTCCAACCAGACGAAGAACAGCAACGCTCCCGGTGGGTGAGCGGCGGCGTGGGTGGACCACGAGTCGGGTTGGAAGTCGAGGATCCGGTCGGCGAAGCCGGACAGCATGATGCCGACATCCGTCACCCGGGGCACCTCGTGCAGGTACTCGGCCTGCACGGTTAGCCGCTCGGTCAACCCGGCGGACCAGCCGTCCACCAGGGCCAGCGAGAGCGTCCAGAGCACCGCGGCGAGATAGCCGACCCCCAGCAGCCGCGGCCACGGCGTCTCGGTTCCCCAGCGCGTGCCACGCCAGACGAACAGCGCCGCGACGAGAAGCGCGGCCGGGGTGCCGGGGCCCAGATGGGGTTGCCAGGAGGCGTAGAGCGGCGCGGCGTCGGCATGCAGCCGGACGCCCTGATGGTTGAGCAGCGCGCCGACGGCGACGGCGACGGCGAGCAGGGCCACCTCGGCGCCGAGGACGATCAGGTCGGCGGACCGGGGTCGTCCCGGCCGGGTCATCATGGTCATGGTGACGGCCGACGATACGACCTCTGACCAGGCATCCGACAGCCAGATATGGATACGTCAGGGAGTCGTAAGATCCGCTGGCGCGTAAGCGATTCGTAAGGAGGAACCGCGGCCCGGACGGCCCGTGGCGGGCCTAGCGTCGCCGTATGCACACAACGATCGACGTGGTGCTGCCGTGTCTGGACGAGGCGGCCGCACTGCCTGTCGTACTGAGCGGGCTGCCGCCCGGCTACCGCGCCATCGTGGTCGACAACGGCTCCACCGACGGCTCACCGGACATCGCGGCCGAGTACGGGGCCCGGGTCGTCCACGAACCGCGAAGGGGGTACGGCGCGGCCGTCCACGCCGGACTGCTGGCGGCCGACGCGGACCTGGTCTGCGTGCTCGACGCGGACGGATCGTTCAATCCGGCCGAGCTGCCCAGGCTCGTCGCGGCGGTGCTGGACGGCCGGGCTGATCTCGCCGTCGGGCGGCGTCGGCCGGTCTCGGCGGATGTCTGGCCGTGGCATGCCCGCGCCGGGAACGCGCTGGTCGCCGCCCTGCTACGGCGTCGTGGTGTGCCGGTGTACGACATCAGCCCGATCCGCGTGGCTCGCCGGGCGGCGCTGCTGGGACTCGGTGTCAACGACCGCGCGTTCGGCTACCCCCTGGAGCTGCTGCTCCGCGCGGCGAGGGCGGGCTGGCGGATTCTCGAACTGGACGTCGCGTACGCGCCCCGGGCCGCCGGCACCACCTCGAAGGTCTCCGGGTCGGTCCGGGGCACGCTGCGGGCGACCCGGGACTTCGCCGGAGTGCTGCGCGCCGACGTCGGTGGTGGCCGGTGAACGTCCTGCTCCTGGTCGCGAAGGCACCGGTGCCCGGGCTGGCCAAGACGCGCCTCTGCCCGCCCGCCGATCCCACCCAGGCGGCCCGGGTCGCGGCGGCGTCGCTGTTGGACACCCTCGCGGCGGTACGCGCCACCACGTCGACCATTCCCGTGCTGGCCCACACGGGTCGGTTCGCCGATGCCGAGTACGGCGCGGAACTGACCGCCGCGTTGGCGGGTTGGCACCTGCTTCCGCAGCGCGGCGGCACCTTCGCCGACCGCCTCGCGAACGCCCACGCCGACACCGCCGCGGCGTTTCCCGGCCGACCGGTCCTGCAGATCGGCATGGACACGCCGCAGATCCGGCCGGCCCTACTCACCACCGCGCTGGAGTTGCTCGCCGAGCACGGGGCCGTGTTCGGACCGGCGCTCGACGGCGGCTGGTGGGCACTCGGGCTGCACGAACCGACGTACGCGAGCGCGTTACGTGATGTGCCCATGTCGACCGACGACACCGGTCGCCGCACCCTCGCCGCTCTGCGCGGGCACGGCCTACACCCAGCCATCCTGCCCGTTCAGCGGGATGTCGACGACTGGCCGTCGGCGCTGGCCGTCGCGGCCGACCTACCCGGCACCCGGTTCGCGGATGCCGTCATGTCGGTGGGCGGCCAGTTGGTGAGCGGACGCCCCCGGTGACCTCGGCGATCAGTCTCGACGGCTTCGACGTGGTGCTGGGCAGACTCGGCCGGTGGGCCGCCGACCAGGACGCGTGCGGTACGCCGGTCGCCCCGATGCCTCCGGCCCGACCCGACCACTGGCTGGTGCACACCGACGGGCGACGTGACCTGTTGCCGGTGCGGCGTTGGCACGGCCCGCCCGAACCGGCGATCGAGTCGATCGCCGCTCGCTGCACCGGGCCCACGATCGATCTCGGCTGCGGCCCCGGCCGGCTGACCAGGGCACTGGCCCAGCGGGGTCTCGTCGCCCTGGGGGTGGACATCTCGGCCGAGGCGGTACGTCTGACCCAGGGCCGGGGTGTGGTGGCCCTGCGACGCGACATCTTCGAACCACTTCCCGGCGAGGGCCGATGGGCACACGCCCTGCTCATCGACGGCAACATCGGCATCGGTGGCGACCCGGTCGGACTGCTGCGCCGGTGCGGCGCCCTGATCGCGGCCGACGGAACGCTCGTGGTCGAGGTGGAACCCCCGGGGACGGGGCTGTGGCGGGGGCAGGCGTACGTCCTGTCCGGATCGTCCGGCGAACCGGAAGTGCGGGGACCGGCGTTTCGTTGGGCGCGGGTCGGGACGGACGCGGTGGCCCGTACCGCCGCCGATGCCGGCCTGCGGGTCGCCGACCGTTTCCGGCTCGGTTCACGCTGGTTCGCCGAGTTGGCGCACTCATGATCCGCCGGCCACGCGTCCCAGCCCCCGAGGACTTCCCCGCGCCGACGCACTCACCGCTGGTCGCCGCCCGGCTCGGCCTCTGGCTCGGGGTGGCGTTCGGGCTGTGTTTCGGCACCGGACTGCTCAGCCACTACATCCAGCACCCCCCGGGCTGGTTCACCTGGCCGACCCGACCGATCAACCTCTACCGAATCACCCAGGGCATCCACGTGCTCTCCGGCGTCGCGGCGATCCCGTTGCTGCTGGCCAAGCTGTGGAGCGTCTACCCCCGACTGTTCGTCCGTCCGCCGCTGCGCCACCCGATCCGGTTGTCCGCCCACGCCCTCGAACGGATCTCCGTCCTGGTACTGGTCTGCGCCGCGTTCTTCCAACTGGTCACGGGCCTGTTCAACGCCGCCCAGTCGTACCCGTGGGGGTTCTTCTTCCCGACGGCGCACTACGCGGTCGCCTGGATCGTGGCGGGCGCGATACTGCTGCACGTCGCGGTGAAGCTCCCGGTCGCCCGCGCGGCGCTGAGCACGCCACTGCGGCGCAGGAGAGCGGCGCGGGCCGCAGCACCGGGGCCCGACGATCGGGACTCGGCGCAACGCCGCGCGTTCCTGCGGACGTCGGCGGGCGTCGCCGGAATCGCCGTGCTGGCCACCGCCGGGGTCACCGTGCCGTGGCTACGTCGGGTGTCGCCGCTGGCGTGGCGTTCCGCCGCCGGACCGCAGGGTGTACCGATCAACCGTACGGCGGCTGCCGCGCGCATCGCCGTTCCACCGGACTGGCGACTGGAGATCGTCTGGCCGGGCGGGCGGAAGACCCTGTCCCTGGCCGAACTGGCGGCCCTGCCACAACGCACGGCGGAACTGCCGATCGCCTGCGTCGAGGGCTGGAGCGCGTCGGCCCACTGGACCGGCGTGCCCGTCGTCCAGCTGCTCCGATGGGCCGGCGCACCGACCGGCCGACCGGTTCGGATCACCTCACTGGAAACCGACGGCCTGTACGCGGCCAGCACACTCCCCGCGGCCCATGCCCGCGACCCACTGACCCTGCTCGCCCTGCGGATCAATGGCGAGCAACTGTCTCCCGACCACGGATACCCCTGCCGGCTCATCGCGCCGAGTCGGCCGGGCGTCCTGCAGACCAAGTGGGTGGCCCGGCTGGAGGTGTTGCGGTGAGAGCCGTCCGACTGTTCCTGCTCGTGCTCGGCGCGGCGGCCACAGCGTACGGCGGTTGGCTGCTCCTTCCCCAGCTCGGCACCACACTGCCGTGGCTGATCGGCGGCCCGGTGCTGCACGACGTCCTGGTGGCGCCGCTGGTCGGACTGGTCGGGCTGGTGCTGGGCCGACTGGTGACAAACCGGTTACGTCTGGCCTGGATCGCCGCGGGTCTGCTGGCCAGCGCCACGCTGCTGCTGCTCGCGGTGCCCCTGCTGTGGCGACCGCCCTCGGCGCCTCCGAACCCTGGCCTACCGGACCGCAACTACCCGCTGGGGCTCGCTGTCGGGCTGGCCGTCATCTGGGCCGCGATCGTGATCGTCCTGGTCGTCGCCACCACTGTCGACAGGCGCGTCACGGGCCGACGTACCGACCGTCCCTGAGCCTGCCCGCGCGTTCTCCACTCTTCGCCCCAGGAGGGCATCACATGTCAGCAGGAGAAATCAGCACGACCGAGCAAGCGCCGATCGGCGTGATCGGCGGATCGGGCTTCTACGAGTTTCTCGACGACGTCGCCGAGGTCAGCGTCGACACACCGTACGGACCGCCGAGCGACTCGCTGTCCATCGGTAATCTCGCCGGGCGGCCGGTGGCGTTCCTGCCCCGCCACGGACGCCGGCACACACTCCCCCCACACCGCATCAACTACCGGGCCAACCTGTGGGCGCTGCGAGCACTCGGCGTCCGCCAGGTGCTCGCACCGGGCGCCGTGGGCGGCCTGCAACCGGATCTGGGCCCCGGCACCCTCGTCGTACCTGACCAACTCGTCGATCGGACCAGCGGCCGCGAGCAGACCTACTACGACGGACAGCCAGGCGCGGACGGGCAACTCCCCCAGGTCGTCCATGTGCCCTTCGCCGACCCCTACTGCCCGGTCGGACGGGCCGCGGTCCTCGACGCCGCCCGCTCCGCCGGTTGGCAGCCGGTCGACGGCGGAACCATGGTCGTCATCGGAGGGCCCCGGTTCTCCACCCGCGCCGAATCACAGTGGTACGGCCGGGAGGGCTGGTCGGTCGTCGGTATGACCGGTCACCCGGAAGCGGTGCTGGCACGCGAACTGGCGCTGTGTTACACCGCGTTGTCCCTGGTGACCGACCTCGACTCGGGCGTCGAGGTCGGTCACGGGGTCACCCAGCAGGAGGTGTTCACGGTCTTCGCGCGGAACATCGATCGTCTGCGCCTCCTGCTCGGCGACGCGGTGAAGACGTTGCCGGAGGACCAGGGGGCATGCCCGTGTGGACAGGCGCTGGCAGGTACGGAGCGGCGACCGTCGTAAGAGTTCCGAAAGGGTTCGCGAACAGTTCGACGGCCGCCGCGACCGTACGCTGCGGTGATGGGAAAACGGATCTTTCGGTCGCCGGTGGCCCGAGCCGGCCTCGCCTGCGCGGTCGTCGTGGTGATGCTGGCCCTCTACTGGTTCCAGCCGTGGAAGCTGTTCACCGACACCTACGTCGACGAGGCGGTTCCCCGCGTGGCGACGACCTCGGCCGCCCCGGTCCCGGCGTCCGCGAGCCCCGCCCCCGCGGGCCCGGCGGCCACCCCCGCGGCCTCGACGCCCACGCCCGCGGCGAACGAGATCCTGACCGTCGGCGAGTTCGTCACCCATGAGCACCGGACGACCGGCAGTGCCGAGATCCACCGGCTCGCCGATGGCCGCCACCAGCTCGTCATTCGGAACCTGAACACGTCGAACGGTCCGGACCTGCGGGTGTGGCTGACCGACCAACCGGTCATCCGAGGCACGGCCGGCTGGCGTGTGTTCGACGACGGCGAATGGGTCGAGCTGGCGAAGCTCAAGGGCAACAAGGGCAACCAGGTGTACGAGCTGCCGGCGTCGGTGGACCCGGACGACTTCCGGAGCGTCTCCATCTGGTGCAAGCGATTCGCGGTCTCCTTCGGCGCGGCCGACCTCACGAGCGCCTGACCGGGCCACCCGGGGTCGCAACCTGCCGGACACGGCATTGACATCTTTCACTGCGCGATCTAGCGTCGAGGCGAATCGATTCGACGCCGAGTTGGCTGCTCCAGCACCGTCCGGCGAACGGTCGCGTGGTGTTCGGGCACACGATGCGGCCACCATCGATTCGACGTTCGACTGGTCCTGCGTGGGCGGCGAGACCACTGGCGGGAACCTGTGTCAATGAGCCGGCCGGGCGCCGTGGGCACATCGCGTCTCCTCGGGTTCGCTCGCGACGAACGTGGTTCGACGGGGGTGACCTGCGGTGACGCGTCGTGACGGCGTGCGGGTCGCCGTGGACCTTTCAATCAGTTCGTGCCGAGTGGCGGGAGCCCCTTCATGACAAGACGTAGACCCATCCTTGGATTGCTGGCGACGGCTGCGGCCGTCGTCGTGACCGTGAGCGCGGCGGCACTGGCCGGTGGCCTGAGCACCACCGCGTCGGCCGCGAACATCGGAGCGGCCGCAGCGACCGCCGGGTGCGGCAAGGCGCCCACGTTGACCAGTGGCCAACGGTCCATCCAGAGCAGCGGCCAGAACCGTAGCTTCATCCTGAGAATTCCTGACAACTACGACAGGACCCACGCCTACCGGTTGATCTTCGGATTCCACTGGAACGGCGGCACCGCCAACGACGTCGACGGCGGTGGGTCCGACGGGGCGGCCTGGTCCTACTACGGGCTGCGGCAGCAGGCGAACAACAGCACCATTTTCGTCGCCCCCCAGGGCAACGGCAACGGCTGGGCCAACCCCGGCGGCCAGGACGTCACATTCGTCGACGACATGATCAGGGTCATCGAGGCCGACCTCTGTGTCGACACCACGCAACGCTTCGCGCTCGGCTTCAGCTACGGCGGCGGCATGAGCTATTCGCTGGCCTGTTCCCGGCCAACTGTCTTCCGCGCTGTCGCGGTCTACTCCGGTGGGCAGCTCAGCGGGTGCAGCGGCGGCACCCAGCCAGTCGCTTACATGGGAATCCATGGCATCGGGGACGCGGTGCTCAACGTCTCCGCCGGACGGTCCCTGCGCGACAGGTTCGTCCGGAACAACGGCTGCACCGCACAGAACCCGCCCGAGCCGAGGGCAGGCAGCCTGACCCACATCACCACCACCTACTCCGGCTGCCAGTCCGGCTATCCGGTGGTCTGGGCCGCCTTCGACGGCGGGCACGGCCCCGGCCCGGTGGACGGCGGCGGGGACAGCGGAGCCAGGACCTGGACCAAGGGTGAGGTATGGAGGTTCTTCACCCAGTTCGGTAGCACCGAGCCCACGACGCCACCGACCACCCCGCCACCGACCACCCCGCCACCGAGTGACACCTCGGCCCTGCGCAGCACGTCCTCCGGACGGTGCCTCGACGTCAACGGCGGCTCGCAGACCAACGGCGCGGCGGCGATCATCTGGGACTGCCACGGCCAGAGCAACCAGAGCTGGAACTCGACCGCCGCCCAGGAGCTACGCGTCTTCGGCGGCAAGTGCCTCGACGTCAACGGCGCCGGCACCGCGAACGGCAGCTCGGTGATCATCTGGGACTGCAACGGCCAGTCCAACCAGAAGTGGCGGCTCAACACCGACGGCTCGATCACCGGAGTTGGTTCGGGCCGGTGCCTGGACATGGTCGGCGGCGGCACGGCCAACGGCACGCGCGTCCAGATCTGGGACTGCACCGGCGCGGCCAACCAACGGTGGAGCCGAAGCTGAGCGCCGCGAGGTCCCCGGCAGAGCAACAGCCGCTCCGGCTGACCATTCACACACAAGGAGGCTCAACTGTGCCACTTCGTAAACTCTCCGCCCCCTGGCTGGGGGCAGCCATGGCGATCATGCTTCTGTTCGCCATCGGAACGTACGTCGTCACGACCGTCGCACCGGCTGCCGCGGCCACCACTGCCGGCTGCGGCAAGGCGCCCGGACTGAACAGCGGCACCCACACCATCCAGAGCAGCGGGAAGAACCGCAGCTTCATCCTTCGGCTGCCCGACAGCTACAACAACACCTATGCCCACCGACTGGCCTTCGGGTTCCACTGGTTGGGCGGCACCGCCAGCCAGGTCGCGGGCGGCGGCAGCGACGGAGCCTCGTGGGCCTACTACGGCATGCTCTCGCAGTCGAACAACAGCACGATCTTCGTTGCCCCGCAGGGCCTCAACAACGGCTGGGGCAACTCCAACGGTGAGGACGTGACCTTCACCGACGACATGGTCCGCGTGATCTCGAACGCCCTCTGCGTCGACACCACGCAACTCTTCTCCGTCGGGTTCAGCTACGGCGGCGCGATGAGCTACTCGTTGGCGTGTTCCCGGCCGACGGTGTTCCGTGCGGTCGCGGCAATCGCGGCTCCGGGGGCCATCAGCGGATGCAGCGGCGGCACCCAGCCGGTGGCGTACCTGGGCATTCACGGTATCAACGACAACATCGGCAGCGGACGGTCGCTGCGCGACAGGTTCGTCCGGAACAACGGATGCGCCGCGCAGAGCCCGCCCGAGCCGAGGGCCGGCAGCCTGACCCACATCACCACCGCGTACTCCTGCCGGGCCGGCTACCCGGTGGTCTGGGCCGCCTTCGACGGCGGCCACCAGCAAGGCCCGGTGGACGGGTGTGCCGGGTGTGAGAGCGGCGCGCGGAGCTGGGTCAAGCAGGAGGTGTGGCGGTTCTTCACCCAGTTCGGGTCGGACGTGCCGCCCACCACTCCCCCGCCGACGACCCCGCCCCCCGGCCAGCAGAACGTGCTGATCGCGGGTAACCAGTCCGGCCGGTGCATCGACATTCCCAACTCCAGCACCAGCAACGGCGCCCGGCCGCAGCTGTGGGACTGTCACGGTGGCACCAACCAGCGTTGGACCCACACCACCAACCGCACCCTGACCGTCTACGGCAACAAGTGTCTGGACGCCAGCGGCGCGGGCAGCAGCAACGGCACCGCGGTCCTCATCTGGGACTGCAACGGCCAAGCCAACCAGCAGTGGAACCTGAACTCCAACGGCACCATCACCAGCGCCCAGTCGGGGCTGTGCCTGGACGCCGTCGCCTCCGGCACGGCCAACGGGACGCAGCTTCACCTCTGGGCCTGCCACGGCGGCGCCAACCAGCAGTGGAGCACGCGCAGCTAGCACCGCCCGCCAGGTCGGAGACGCGCCGCTCGGGTCCTGTCCCGGGCGGCGCGTCGCCGTCAGGCGGTGGGTGCGGCAGAGATCGACACGTGCGCGGTGACGATCCGCCAGCCGACAGGCAGGCGTACCCAGGTCTGGGTCTGCCGACCGGTGGCGGCGCTGCCGTCGTACCCGAATCGGGTTGTCACGACCGCCAGGTCCGGGCCGAACGTGGTGATGATCGGGTCGACCAGCCGGCGACCGGGCGGCAGCGGTGGCTGCACGGCGCGCCACTTGCGCTGCTCGTCCAGCCCGTACTGATGGTCGGCGAGGCCGAACCGCACGGTCCGCTCGGAATCCCAGAAGTACCCGCAGATCCCGTCAGCGTCGCCGTCGGCCAGCGCCCCCTCGTAGTCGGCGAAGGCCGTCGCCACCTCGGCGACCACGTCCGTCCGGTCGATCTCCATGCGGTACGTCCCTTCGGTCCGTTCGGTCAGGAACTCACCGGCGCGGCCGGGAGCCGTGACACCCCCCGGCGAGGCTCTCCATCTGGTCCGACCTCCTCCGGGTCCGGTTCGCGGGGCGTGGGGCGGCCCAGCGCGAAGACCACACAGATCACCGCGACGAAGAGGTAGCCGAGTGCCACCTGACCGTTGGCGTTCCACTCGATCCGCTCGCCGTGGATCAGCCCGATGAACGACAGCAGCGCGCCGGAGCCGGCGAAGATCGCGGCCCGACCGAACCGCTTGTCGATGATGAAGACCACCACCGCGCCGAGCACCAGGCCGGCGAGGATCGCGCCCTGACCCAGCACCAGCAGCCCGTCGTAGATCACCCCGGCGCCGTTGAGCGCATCGTCACCGACCGCCGCGGCGGTGGTACCGGCCGCCGCCAGGGTGTTGTCGATCTGCCCGGTGGCCCAGGCCGCGATGTTCGGGATCAGCGCGGCGACCACGGCCGCGGCGTGCGCCCTGGGGGTCGCCTGGAACGCCTGCGCCCCGATCAGCAATCCGATGTAGAGCAGGATCGGCACGATCGCCGCGGTCGGGAAGATCGCGCCGAGCAGCCCGAACATGCCGAGGAAACAGAGCAACGCGATCACCACACCGGTCGCCATCGAATAGCCACTGCGTCCACCGGCGGCCTTCCAACCCGGGTGCCCGACATAGACGGCCGGTGGGAACGGCGAGCCGAGCGCGGCCCCGATCACCGCGCCCGCGCCGTCGGCCAGCAGCACGCTGCGCAGGTTGTAGTTGTCCCCCGCGGTGGCCGCGCTCTCCACGTTCGTCATGCCTTCGGTGAAGTTGTAGACGCCGAGCGGGATCGCAGTCGCCAGCAGGGGCGCCATGTCGGCCAGCCCGGTGAAGAGCAGGTCCAGCTTGAACGAGGGGACGGCGATGGCGATGTCCCGGGCCGCGGCCGTGACGTCCGGCACCGACATCGCCCCACCGGCCCAGCCGATCGCGGTGCCGAGCAGCAGCGCGGCGAGCCCGATCGGGAAGTTGAACGGCAGCTTCACGTCGGTCAGTAGGCCGATCAGCAGCAACGCGAAGACCGGCAGCGCGACCCAGGCCATCCGCCACATCTGCCCGGCCGGGTTCATCGAGATGAACGTGATGGAGATTCCGGCGAGGGTGCCGAGCAGCGCGGCCCGGGGCGCGTACCGGCGGATGTAGGGCCCGACGAACGCGCCGATCAACACGATCACGCCGATGATGAAGGCCCACGCCAGCCCGGCCTCCCAGGCCCGCACGGGATCCTGGGTGCGCAGGTAGATGGGGAGCATGATGACGAAGATGACGATGAACATGTGCGGCACGCTCGGCCCGTACGGCAGGGCCGTCACGTCGGTGCGGTTCTCCCGCCGAGCCAACCGGCGGGCAAGGTAGGTGTAGTAGATGTTCCCGGCGACCAGGGCGATGCCGAGCGCCGGCAGGATGGTGCCGAACACCTCCCCCTCGGGAAGGTTCACCACGGCGAGGCAGAGCCCGGTCAGGGTGAGCACGTTGACCAGGACGTTGACGCCGAAACCGAAGAACGCGTTGGTGTCGCCGCGGACCCAGTACGGCAGCGGGACGACTGTGGGTTTGGTCGAGGTCATGGCTGCTCCCGGTCAGGAGGAGGGCTGCAACGGGATGGTGGGCAGCGCGGCGCGTACCTGCGCCGAGTCGGCGACCCAGCCGAAGATGCCGCCCTGGGCGGCAATCATGTCGAGTCCGACCCGGTGGAACTCGGGGAAGTAGGAACCGACGCAGTCGGCGAGCACGAGGCACTCGTACCCGCGATCGTTGGCCTCCCGGACTGTGGTGTGCACGCACACTTCGGTGGTGACCCCGGTGACCAGAAGGCTGCGGATGCCCCGCTCGGTGAGCAGGACGTCCAGGTTGGTGGCGTGGAAGGCGCCCTTGCCGGGCTTGTCGATGACCGGCTCGTCGGGCAGCGGCGTCAGCTCGTCGATGATGTCGTGGCCGTACTCGCCACGGACCAGGATGCGCCCCTTGGGTCCGGGGTCACCGATCCGTTTGCTCGGCTCGCCTCGGCTGAGCTTGGCCGGCGGGCAGTCCGACAGGTCGGGCCGGTGCCCCTCGCGGGTGTGCAGGATGCTCATTCCGACGGCGCGGGCGGCGGCCAACAGTGCCGCGAGCGGCGCGATGGTAGAGCGCAGCTGGCCGACGTCGTTGCCCAGGCTCTCACCGAACCCGCCGGGTTCCAGGAAGTCGCGCTGCATGTCGATGACGAGCAGCGCGGTGGTCGAGAGGTCGAAGGAGTAGGGGCCGGGCCTCGCGGCGGCGATGGTCAACATGGGCGCACCTCACTTGGCCGTGGCGGCGATGACGTCGTCGGAGGTGGTGACGCAGCCGAAGACGCCCCCCTGCATGGTGACCATGTGCAGTGCGGCGTCGTGGTTGGCCTTGTCGGTGGCGCCGGTGCAGTCGGAGAGGATCAGGCACTCGTACCCCCGGTCGTTCGCCTCGCGCATGGTGGTGTGCACGCAGACGTCGGTGGTGATGCCGGTGAGGATCAGGTGGGTGATGCCCCGGGTGCGGAGGACCAGGTCGAGGTTGGTGGCGTAGAAGGCGCCCTTGCCGGGCTTGTCGATGATCACCTCACCGGCCACCGGGGCCACCTCGGGCACGATCTCCCAGCCCGGTTCGCCCCTGACCAGAATCCGGCCGGCCGGGCCGGCGGCGCCGATCTCGGCGCCGATGCGCGCCGAACGCCACCGCTTGTTCGCCGGCAGGTCCGACAGCTGCGGGTCGTGTCCCTCCCGGGTGTGTACGACAAGCATCCCGAGCGATCGTGCGTGCTCCAGCAGCCGGGCAGTGGCCGGCAGGCCGGCCCGGGTGAGGCCGATGTCGTAACCCATCGCGTCGACGTAGCCGCCCGGCCCGCAGAAGTCGGTCTGCCAGTCGATGCAGAGCAGTGCGGTACGCGCGGTGTCCGCCGCGCCGTCGTAGGGCCACGGGTAGGGGTTGGCCGTTACCGGCCCGATGCTGCCCATCCTCTCGCCTCCTGTCGTGATCGCTGGTGCTTCCGTGTCAGCGTCGGGCCGCTGAACGGCGGTACGCCCGCCACCCGCCGCTGGCGCTGATGTCCTCGGCCGGCGGGCCCGCCGCATACGCTTCGCAGAGGAAACCGAGCACGTCCCGACCGTCGTGCAGCTGAACCCAGCCGAGCGAGAGCGGGGCCGGCACGCCGGCCAGCAGCCCGCCGAGCGCGGTGCTGGGCAGCCGCCACAGCTCCACTTCGATCGGGTGGCCCGCCGACCCGTCCGGGCCGGCCCGGACCAGGCCCGGCAGTCCCTCGCCATCGGGGGTGTCCATCCGGTACAGCCGGTAGAGCGGCGCGGTGCGGGCGGCGCCGGCGAGGACCGCGCCGTGCCCGAGCAACTCGGCGTTGCGGGACTCACCGGTCAGGTGCCGGCCGACCACGGCGATCAGCAGTTCCGCCGAGCGCTGGGGCGGCGGTGAGTCGGCCTCGATCGCCCCGGTCGGCGCACCGCCTTCAGTGAGGGTGGCGGCCAGCCGGCCCAGGGTGGTGTCGCTGAACGCCGGGCCGACCAGGGTCAGGCTCGCCGGACGCCCAGAGCTGGTGAACCCGTTGGGTACGGTCACCGCGGCCAGGTCGAGCAGGTTCGCGAACTGGGTGTAGCGGCCGAGCATGGCGTTCCGCCCGATCGGGTCCTCGGCGATCTCGTCGAGGGTGAAGGTGGTGCCGACGGTGGGGACCACAAGCACGTCGATGTCCTGCCAGAGCTGGTCGACCTGCGCTCGTAGTTCGCGCAGGCGGTGCTGACCCCTGAAGGCGTCGATCGCGTCGTAGCGCCGCCCGGTCTCCAGTACGGCCCGGGTCACCGCGAGGACCGACTCGGGGTGCGAGCCCAGGAAGTCACCCAGGGCGACGAGCCGCTCGGCCACCCACGGCCCCCGGTAGAGCAGGTCGCCCGCCTCGAAGAAGGCACCGAGCGGCACCGACCGGGAGGACCCGACGAAGGTGCGCAGCCGTTCCACGCCCGCGGCGAAGCGGGTTTCCTGACCGGTGTCGCCGAAGAACTCCAGGTCTTCGGCCCGGGGCACCCCGAGGCGGAGTGTCCCCGGCGGGCGGGGCACGACCCGCTCGGCCGGGAACGGACGTCCCCAGGGGTCGGCCGGGGTGACGGCACGGGCGGCGTGCAGCACGTCGAGGGCGCCGGCCACGTCGGGGGCGAAGACCGACACGCAGTCCAGTGAGCGGCAGGCGGGCACCACGCCGGCCGTGCTGAGCAGACCCCGGGTGGGCTTGAGGCCGACAATCCCGTTGAGCGCCGCCGGCACCCGGCCGGAGCCCGCGGTGTCCGTACCCAGGGCGAAGCTGACCTGGCCCGCGGCGACCGCGACCGCCGAGCCGGAGCTGGAACCCCCGGAGATGAGGCCGCCGCCGAACACGCTCTGGCAACTGCCGTACGGCGAGCGGGCACCGGTCAGGCCGGTGGCGAACTGGTCGAGGTTGGTCTTGCCGACCAGCAGCGCGCCGGCGTCGAGGAGCCGGCGCACCACCGGAGCATCCTCGGCGGCCTCGTACCCGAAGTCGGGGCAGCCCGCCGTGGTGACCATGCCGGCCACGTCGATGTTGTCCTTGACCGCGAACGGGATCCCGTACAGCGGCAGTGTGGGATCACCGTGGCGGGTCAGCGATTCGGCGCGCTCACGCAGGCGGTCGGCCGGGACGGTGCTGATCCAGACCGGCCCGTCGTCGTGCCCGGCGAACCCGTCCAGGATGCGTTCGGCTTGGTCCGTCGGGGTCAGGCCGCCCTCGCGGTACGCCGACCGAAGCTCCGCAATGGACCCTACTCGCTCTGGCATACAGTCGATTGTCGACTGTTCTGTTACGGGAAACTGCGCGCGACGTAACGACGACATGACGGCGCGTGGCCTCGGCCCGCCAGCCCACGGCTGACCCGAGCTAGCCGAGGTACGAGCGCGCGCCGTGCCCGGAGAGCACGGTCAGCACCTCCTCCGGGTCTCCCCCGGCGACCGCCTCGAACAACCGCTCGTGCCGGTGGACCCCGTCCAGCGGCTGCGCCAGCTCCGCCTCCCGGCGCAGGTTGATCGCCATGTAGAGCTGGAGCTTCACCAGAATCGAGCCGTACACGGCAGAGAGCTGCCGGTTACCGGCGAGCGCCACCAGCGCGACGTGGAACTCCCGGTGTGACTCGGCGACCGCCATCCGGTCACCGACCCGGGTCGCCTCCCGCAACTGGTCCAGTGTCGCTCGCAGCCCGGCGAGGTCGCTCTCCCGACCGACCGGGATCCCCGCCCGCACCGAGAAGCGTTCCAACACGTCACGCAGCTCGTACAGCTCCCGCACGTCGCGGTCCGACAGGGTGGCTACCCGGACCCCACGCCGGGGCACGTGCTCGACCAGCCCCTGCTGGGCCAGCAACCGCAGCGCCTCCCGCAACGGGGCCCGGCTGATCCCCAGCCGCCGGGTCAACTGCTCCTCCACCAGGCGCTCGCCCGGGTCGCTCTTGCCGCTGAGGATTTCCCGGGTCAGCCGAGAGACGGCGAGGTCCACCAGGCTGACACTCTCCAGCTCACCATCCACCGTCGATGCGGCCACGTCGTCCACGCCGTGAGTCTGCCATCTGCCCCCGGACCACCGGGGTGCGCGCGTACGACACCGGCCAAACGTCTCCACGCGTGTTTCGAGCCGCCGGCGGAGGGCATCCCCCACTGGGACCTGCCTCGCACCCCTCCCCGAGGAGCAGCACGTGAGTGATGACCAGCAGTCGGAGCCGCAACAGCGCCCACCCGGCACCTTGGGCGCCATGCGCCACAAACCGGATCACGGCGAGGAGTCGTACCGGGGCTCGGGGCGTCTGGCCGGCAAGAGGGCCATCATCACCGGCGGTGACAGCGGCATCGGCCGAGCGGTGGCCATCGCGTTCGCCCGCGAGGGCGCCGATGTGCTCATCTCCTACCTGAGCGAGCACGAGGACGCCCAGCAGACCGCGAAGCTCGTCCAGGAGGCAGGTCGCCGGGCGGTCCTCGTCGGGGGCGACCTCCGCGACGTCTCGCAGTGTCAGGCCGTGGTGGATCGAGCCGTCGCGGACCTCGGCGGCATCGACATCCTCGTCAACAACGCGGCCTACCAGATGACCCACGAGACCATTGAGGAGGTCACCGACGAGGAGTGGCAGCACACCTTCGATGTCAACATCACGGCGATGTTCCGGCTCGTCCGCGCCGCCCTCCCCCACCTCGGTGAGGGGGCGTCGATCATCAACACCGCCTCCATCAACTCCGACCAGCCACGCCCGACCCTCCTGCCCTACGCGACCACCAAGGGCGCGATCGCGAACTTCACGGCAGGGCTGGCGCAGATGCTCGGCGAACGCGGGATCAGGGTCAACAGCGTCGCCCCGGGGCCGATCTGGACGCCGTTGATCCCATCCACCATGCCACCGGAGCAGGTCGAACAGTTCGGCAAGAACACCCCGCTGGGACGCCCTGGCCAGCCGAAAGAGGTCGCCCCCGCATACGTACTCCTCGCCTCCGACGAGGCGAGCTACATCTCCGGGGCGATCATTCCGGTCACCGGAGGCAAGCCAATCCTCTGACCTCGCCCGGTTGGTGCTGTCTGTCCGGTTCGGCCCGCCGGCCTGGGGTAGGGCCGGAGTTCGTGCAGGCCCGAACGGGCATGACGAATGGTTCTCGGGAGGAACGTCCCCGAGCAGACGCGGAGCGGCACGAGCGACAGGGAGAACGTGATGGGCCGAGCGGGGCGCTCCGCGCACGCCTTCGCGGGCGGTGCGCTGGCGGTGGCGCTCGCCGGGCTGGTCGCACTCGTCACGCACCAGCCGTGGCTGTTCCCCAGTCTGGGGCCGGCGGTGATGTTGCACGTGGAGAAGCCGGGATCGCCCGAGTCTTCGCCGCGCAACACGTTCATCGGCCACGGGGTGGCCCTGCTGGCCGGGTACCTGTTCCTGGTGGCCTGCGGGCTTGCCGACGAACCCTCGTCGCTCCAGGAGGGGGTGACCGGGATGAGGATCGTGGCGGTGGCCGGGTCGCTGGCGGTGACCGCATCGGTGCTGGTGCTGCTGAAGGCGTCACACGCCCCGGCGGGTGCAACCACACTGATCGTGAGCCTGGGCCTGCTGCGTACCCCGACCCAGCTGCTCGTCGCGGCCGGCGCGGTGGTGCTGGTCACGGTCGTCGACTGGCTGTACGGACGGTTGTCGGGCCGGCCGATGCCGCTGTGGGCGGCGCCCCCGCCGGCGCCGGAAGGAGGACGTCATGGTGGACCGGATCGCCGACCCGTGGGGTGAGCGGACCCCGTACGGGCCGGGACAGCAGTGGCCGGTGCGGGTGGACCGGTACCTGGCCGACGGCCGGACCGATGCCGACGTGGACCGGTGGGTGCAGTCGGCGTCGGTACTGCACTCCAACGGCGACGCGCTGGACATCGGGGTCGCCGACGGGCGGATCGTCGGGGTACGCGGGCGGGCCGTGGACCGGATCAACCGGGGTCGGGTCGACCCGAAGGACCTGTACGGCTGGCAGGCCAACCACAGCCCGGACCGGTTGACCCGACCGCTGGTCCGCGACGGCGATCGCCTGGTCGAGTCGGACTGGGACACCGCGATGGGCCGGATCGTGGCCCGGTCGAGAGAACTCCTCGACGGGCCGGGTGGGTGGGGGCACTTCGGCTTCTACACCACCGGGCAACTGTTCCTGGAGGAGTACTACACGCTCGGTGTGATCGGTAAGGCGGGCCTGGGCACGCCACACATGGACGGCAACACCCGGCTGTGCACGGCAACCGC